>DATJZH010000347.1:0-5940 GCA_035499215.1 Streptosporangiaceae bacterium
TCTAGGCGACGACTTTCGCGGTGGACGAGCCGTCGGCGAGGCGGCGCACTTCGAGGCGCTCAGGCACTCTGTCCTTCAGCTCGGCCACGTGGCTCACGATGCCGACTACCCGTCCGCGATCCCGCAGCTCGTCGATGACGCCGAGCACCTGGTCCAGTGTTTCGGAGTCAAGGGATCCGAAGCCCTCGTCGATGAACAGCGTGTCCAGGTCCATTCCCCCGGCGTCGGCCTTGACCACGTCAGCCAGGCCCAGCGCCAGCGCAAGCGAGGTGTAGAACGTCTCACCGCCGGACAGTGATCTGGGGCTGCGTTCCTCGCCGGTGTACCGGTCGATCACCGACAGCGTCAGCCCGGCGCGCTGCCGCCTGGTCTCGCCCTGATCGATGCGCCTGAGTTCATAGCGACCCGATGACATCACCGACAATCGCACATTGGCCGCGGCGACGACCTGCTCGAACCAGCGCCGCAGGACATATGTCGTCAGCGCCACGCGGCGGTGGCCATCCATGCCCTTGGCCAGGCCAGCCAGGTGGATGACCGCCTCGGTCGTCTCGGCAAGGCGTTCAGCTGAGTTCTCGGCTGCCTGGACCTCATCCCGCCGCCGACTGAACCGGTCGGCCCTGGCGGCCGCGGCTTCGGCCGCGGCCGCTGCCCGCCGCTCGGCATCCTGCGCGCGGCCGCGTGCCACGGCGGCGCCGCGCGCCGCCGCGTGCACCTCGTCTGCCCGGTCGGGATCGAGGCCGGCCAGATCACCTGCTTGTGCCGCGGCAGTCAGGGCCGCCAGCCTCGTGTTCCAGCACATCACCAGCTCGTCAAGCCCGGCCTGATCATCGGGGGTGAGCACCGCCGATGTGGCCAGCTCCAGCGACGCGAAACCGCGCTCCAGCGCCTCGCGCTCAGCCCTCCCGCAGGCGCTGCGTTCCTCCGCGAGCGCAGCGCCGAGCCCGTCCAGTGCCGCCGCCATCACCTGATCCGCGGTCGCCGACCGCAGGAGCACCGCCTGGCGCTCGGACACCGACGGGTGTCCCTGTGCTGCCTCGGTGAGTTCTGCGCGCAGCACAGCGAGGTCCGTCTCAGCCTGCTGCGCCCGCTGCCTTGCTGCCACGGCAGCATTCGCGGCTGCCAGCATCTCGCCGGCGACCTGCTCCTGCTCAGCTCGCCGATCCGCCAGCCGCCGTTCCAGCAGCGCTGCCGCTGCTGCGGCCTGATCCGCGCCGGCAATGCGCTCCATCAAGGCGGCTGCCTCGCCGGCCAGGAAATCGGGCTCGGCGCCATCGGCCACCGCGGCGCATGCGGCCGCGTCGGTGGCGAGCTCGTCGCGCTCGCCCTCGGCTCGCCTGCGCCGCGCCTCGGCCGCCTCGCGCGCAGCCGCGGCTTCGGCAAGATCCTGCTCGGTCACCGCTTTCTCCACCGACTGGGCCGGAGCCGGATGCGCGGCCGAGCCGCATACCGGGCAGGATGCGCCGTCGGTCAGCTGAGCGGCCAGTTCCGCTGCCATGCCTCGCAGCCGGGTGTCCATCTGCCGCTGGTGGTCATCCACGAGCCGCTGGTGGGTGTCCGCGGCGTCGCGCGCAGCCGACTGCGCTGCCGCCAGCAGGGGCGCAAGCTGGCCGAGGCGGACCGCGGCCGCGTGCCGTTTGTCGATCACGGCTAGCTGCGCGCGGATGCCATCGACGCAGGCTGCCTCGAGTCTGGCTTCGGCCAGCCGGCCTTCCAGGGCGGCAATGTGCTCTGGGAGATCTTGGCTGGCAGCCTCCAGGGAGCTGACTCGGCCCGCTGCCGCCGCGGCGGCCTCGGCGAGGGTTTCCAGGGCCGCCGTCCGGCGCGGCAACGTGGCCTCCGTCGCGGCGAGATGCTGCAACGCGGCAGCCTCCCGCTCGCACGCCGCGGCGCGGGCGGCAGCCTGCGGACCGCCGCGTCCGGCGAGCGAGTCATCGGTCACCTCGCAGTCCAGGCCGAGCAGACGGGATGTCGCCGTGCGGGCCGCGGCCCGAGCGTCAGCCAGCACCGCCAGCAGCGGCCGGACCGGGTCGGCCCGCCGGGCTGCCGTCAGCTGCCGTGCTCGCTCGTCGTGCTCGGCCCTGGTGCTCTCATGCTCGCGGAGGCTCGCCAGCGCCTCGGTCAGCCGGGCCACGAGACCGGACTGCTGTCTCGCCCGCTCGTCCGCCGTCCCCGCCGACGCCGCCTCGCTGGCCGCGATCTCCAGATCGTCGGCTCTGGCCGCGGCGATCTCCGCGAGCTCCTCGGCGACCTCCTTGATCCGGATCCCGCGCTCAGCAGCTGGCAACGCCAGCAGCTCCGTGCGGGCATCGGGATCGAGCCCGGCCGCCTCGGCTGCCGCGGAAACGGCATGCCGGATAGCGGCATCGGCTTCCTGCCGCGCCCGGAGCGCATCGGCGCGGTGGCGGTCGAGCTCGGCGGTGATGCGGTCGTAGAGCTGCGTGCCGAACAGCTTGGTCAGCACAGCGCGCCGGTCATCGTCATCGCAGCGCAGGAACTTCGCGAACTCGCCCTGCGGCAGCAGCATGACCTGGGTGAACTGCTCCCGGTTGAGCCCCACCTGCTCGGTGATCAGCTCGCCTGCCTCGGCCTTGTTCGCCGTCAGGCTGGCCCAGGTGCCGTCCTGCAGCCGCTGCAGGTGCACCCGCATCGGCTCGGTCGTGTATCCCCGGCCGCGCTTCTTCAGGCGCTGATGCTCCGGGGCCCGGCAGATCCGGTAGCGGACGCCGCCGAGCGAGAACTCCAGCGTGACCGACGGCTCGGCATCGGCCGCCGCGAAGTCCGAGTGCAGCCGGTCAGCACCGGTTTCATCCCCGGCGAGGCCGCCATAGAGCGCGAACGTGATCGCGTCGAGGATCGTGGTCTTCCCCGCCCCGGTCGGTCCCTCCAGCAAGAAGAGCCCGCTGCGGGCAAGCCGATCGAAGTCGACATGCTGCGCTGTGGCATACGGGCCGAAAGCCCGCAGTTCCAGAGCATGCAGCCGCATCAGGCAGCCGCCTCGGCCTGCTGCGCTGCTTCCACGGCGTCTCGCAGGACCGTGCGCTGAGGCCCGTCCGGTGCGCCGCCGCTGCTGAACTCGACGAACATCCCGCAGATCTCGACCGGGTCGATGGTCCGCGCCAGGCGCCCCAGGTCGGCGTCGGCGCTGATCAGGCCGCCCTCGGGAGCGAAATCCAGCACCAGGGTGTGCGGCCATTTCTCCCGCAGCCGCTCCATCGGCGAGTGCGGCCGCACGGCATCGGTCAGCACGACCTTGACCCAGGCGCCCGCCAGATCGGCGAGGTCGGCGCCGGCCCGGCCGAGCAGCTCGCCGATCGTGCCCCGGACTTCGCGCAGCGGCCGGGGCACCGGTGCCGCCAGCTGGGTCGTGACCACCCGCCCGGCCCCGTCGATCTCGGCGAGGGTGACGGACTTGACGTGATCGCGCTCGGAGAACGAGAACGCCAGTGGCGATCCGGAATACCTGACCACCGTGCCCCCTTTCCTCGCCGGGCCCGATTGCCCCGCCAGAACGTCCGTGGCGGGACCGTCCCCGGCCGGGATCTGCTGCCCGCGGTGCAGATGACCCAGTGCCACGTAGGTGAAGCCGGCGAAAACCGAGGCTGGCGCGTCGCCGATGCCGCCGACCCGGATGTCCCGTTCAGACTCTGATGCCTCGCCGCCAGTGACGAAGGCGTGGGCCGCGACAACTACGCGGCCGATGCCCCGGCGCGCCGCGTCCGAGCGGATCAGCTCGGCCGCCGCGGCCAGCACCGAGGCGTGCGAGCGCGCCCCGCCAAGCTCCGCCATCACAGCGTCGGGCAGCAGGTAGGGAATTCCGTAGATGGCTACTGCGCCGTCGGAATCGCCGCGGACGACGGGGCGGGCGATGTCCGAGACGGACGTGCGCAGGTGGATGCCCGCCAGCTCGCTCAGCCTGGCGCCAAATCCGAGCCGCACCGCCGAGTCATGGTTGCCGCTGGTGATGACCACCGGAATCCGCGCGCTGGCGAAGCCCCGCAGTGCGCCGTCGAGGACACTCACCGCGTCCGTGGACGGCACTGCCCGGTCGTAGACGTCCCCCGCCACCACGACGGCGTCTGCCTGGTGGCGGACCGCCTCGCCGAGCAGCCACTCCAGGAAAGCAGCCTGGTGCGGCAGCATGCTCGCGCCGTGCAGGGTGCGCCCCAGGTGCCAGTCCGAGGTGTGGATCAGTCTCATCGGCGTGCCATGGACTCCCGTCTAGAGCCGGTGATGGCAAGGCGGATCGGGCATCGTGCCACCCCTCATGATGGCGGGCGAAGACGACAGTTCTCGCGACCGGCGAATCACGGCGTGTCGCCCGATGGCGCGCAGCCGCTCCCGCGCATCATCGTCCATCACCGCATCACCGCCCGCAGCCACCGTGACCGCGAGAACCACAACCGGACCTGGCGCTGACCTGCATTAATCGAATTCGTGTTCTACTTGGTTGCTATGCAGGAGATCTCCCGTCCGGCCTGGTGGCGTTATCCGGCGGCGTGCCCGGCAGGGCACCAATGGGGACCAGGGCGGGTCATCGTCGGATGGATGCCGTGTGACTGCGCCGGCGCCCTCGAGCATCCCGGCCGCGGCCACCTGTGGGTACGCTGCGGCATGCAGGGCTGCACGGCAACCTGGTACCGGCCACGGCACGGCTCGTAGAATCGTCCCGGGCGACGGCAGGCAGCCACCCGGCGAGCGCCGGCTGCCAGACTGAGGATCATGCAGACCCTGGTAGCCGATCATCCGCTCGTCACGCACAAGCTCACTGCGCTCCGTGACGCGAGAACCGAGACCCCGACGTTCCGCAGGCTCACCGATGAGCTGGTAACCCTGCTCGCCTACGAGGCGACCAGGCATATCCGGGTCGAGCACATATCCGTGCGCACGCCGCTCGGCCCGGCCGACGGGGTCAGGCTGTCCCGCCCCGTCCCGCTGGTGATTCCGGTACTGCGGGCCGGAATCGGAATGCTCGACGGCATGGCCCGGCTGCTGCCCAGGGCCGATGTCGGCTTCATCGGGCTGATCCGGGACGAGGAGACGCTGCAAGCATCCACCTATGCCGCCCGCCTCCCGGCTGACCTGGCGGGCCGGGACACGTTCGTGCTTGACCCGATGCTGGCGACCGGCGGGACGCTGGAGACGGTCATCGGGATGCTCGTTTCGCGCGCAGCAGCGTCTGTCACCGCCATCTGCCTGCTGGCCGCACCCGAGGGACTGGCGCGGCTGGGCACCGCGTTCCCGGACGACCTGAACATACCGATCCGGATAGTGACGGGGGCAGTGGACCGCCAGCTGAACGACAAGGGCTACATCGTGCCAGGTCTCGGCGATGCCGGCGACCGGCTGTTCGGCGAGATCTAAGCAGCCCCGCCCGGCTGGCTCGCTCGCCGTCACCGGGGCAGGAGATCCGGCGCGACGGCACCGCGCACCGGATCGGCGCTAGATGCCGACCGGGTGCCGGACCGTCTTGGTCTCCAGGAACGCCAGCAGGCGGCGGGTGCCGGGCAGGACCCCGGTCCTGCGCTGCGGCGAAGACCCGCCTGACGTTGCCGCGGCCAGCCGCTCTAGCTCCGGCCGGGCTGGCGGGTCGATGCCGGACAGGTCGTGCGGAACCCACTGCGACCGGAATGCAACGCCACGCTGGCGAGTAAACGCCACGCTAGCGAGTATCGGCTGGGCCGTCCGGGCGGAGAGGAGATGACCATGCGAGCAGTCGGCACGTACACACCGACGTGAATGCGGGCTGGGAGGGGCGTCCGCCACACCTCGGCAGCCAACGCCGGCTTCCTCATCACCCTCTCCGTGGTGATGGTCCCGGCACTGGAACGAGTGTCGAGCAAGCGTCGCCAGTCGAGCGTCGTGTACCTGATGACGGTTACCGCAGTGATCGGGTGCGGCATGCTGCTCCTGTCCCGCGGGGCGCACCCCCAGTCGGGC
>DATJZH010000348.1:0-3255 GCA_035499215.1 Streptosporangiaceae bacterium
AGGCGCGCCGCCAGGCGGCGCTCAGCACGATGCCCCGCCCCAGCCACCCTTGCGGCACTGCACCGCCGGTCACGCAAGGCATCCCGGCAGCTGCTCCGGCAAAACCACCCACGGAACCGGCAGGGGAGCCTCAAATGACGGGTTCCCGCCCTGGCCGGCACGCGGGCGCCAGCCCTGCAGACACCGCAACGGTGCCCACTCCGGACGCGGCCCGCAGCGGAGCGTCATCCGGGCGTGACCTCGGCTACGCGACCTCGCGGTATGGCGATTCGGGGACCGTCCCGTCATACTGAGACAAGTCACGCGCTCGAAGGCACATCCCGGCCGGTAGCCGGGTGCGCGGGCGGATGCCGGGATTCCCGGATTGCTTGCCGGACAGAACTCGGCGAGGGCTCGAACCGTTCGGCGCAGAGGCGTCGCAGAGAATGGGTGGAAGATCTTTCTGTGTTGCCGATGGTCAGTGCTGACGACCGGCTTGCCCGCGAGGAGGCCGATCTGGTGGCCCGGATAGCCGCCGGTGATATCGGGGACCCGGTGGCCGAGTTGTACCGCAGGTACTCCGGGCGGCTGTACCGGTACGGAGTACAGGGGCTGGGCAACGCTGGGCTGGCCGAGGAGATGGTGCAGGAGTGTTTCGTCAGGTTATGGCGTACCGCGGATAGGTTTGACGCCGATCGTGGCACGGTCGCTGCCTACCTGTTCGTGATCGCCCGCAGTATCGCCGCGGATCTCCGCAAGCGCCCGTCCTCGCGGCCGCTGATGGCAGTGGAGGACGCCAGCCTGCCGCCTGAGCCCGACAGGGTAGACCGGGTGCTGCAGAGCGTGATGGTGCGCGAGGCGCTGGATTCGCTGAGCGCAGCGCACATGCAGGTACTCAGGCTGGCTTACGGCGAGGGCCTGACCCAGTCGCAGATCGCCGCGCGGCTCGGCCTGCCACTGGGGACGGTGAAGACGCGGATGTTCCACGGGCTGCGGGCGCTGCGGGCCGCGCTGATCGAGCGGGGCTTCGATGACGGAGCGTGATGCGCACCCGGGCCTGGCGCATCCCGAGGTCGCCGGATGGCTGCTCGGATCCCTCGACCCGGATGAGGCCGGGAGGTTCCGCGAGCATCTGGACTCCTGCGCGGGGTGCCTGGCGGCAGCGGCTGAACTGCGACCGGTGGCCAGGGCGCTGGGGATGACCGCGCCGGCGGTGCAGCCTCCATCGGACCTGCAGGCCCGCACGCTCGCCAGGGTAGAGCTGGCAGCCAGGACAGCGACGGCCAGGAGCATCTGGCTGCGGTGGAACGTTCGGACCCCGTCGCGCGGCGTAAAGTCGCCCTGAGCAGGCCTCGCCCTGGACGTCCCTGCTGCCTGCGAGCCGGAGGCAGCTCACATGACGCAATACAGCTCGCCGGGGCCATCGCCCTCGCCTGCTGCGCTGCATGATCTGCCGGCAACGAGCGATGAGAGGCGAGCATCCGGGAAAGGCGCGCGGAAACGGGCTGGGCGGGGCACGCTGGGGAGCTGGCAGGAGGAGGAGCGCGGGCACGACGCGCTGGAAACGATCCTGGCCCAGAACCAGATCCGAGTCCCCGAGCTCGTTCCCATCCGGCATCAGCGGATGGCGGCCTCTGCCTGGAACTACTACCGCGGTGCCGCGGCGGTCATGGCTGGCGATCTGGCCTCCCAGCCGGACAGCGGTCTGCTGGTGCAGCTCTGCGGTGACGCCCACGTGCTGAACGTCGGCCTGTGGGCCACTCCGGAGCGAAACTTGTCGTTCGACCTGCGCGATTTCGACGAAACGCTGCCCGGACCATTCGAGTGGGACATCAAGCGCTTTGCCGCTAGTCTCGTGGTGGCGGCGCGGGAGAACCAGATCAGGCCGGCCCGGGCCGATGCTGCGGTAACAGGCCTACCGACAGCGCATGCGCCGGTACACGACCATGCCCGAGCTGGACATCTGGTACGACGGCATGCATGTCGACAACCTGATCAACTATTTCGAGCCCGCCGACCGCGGGCGGGTCTCGATTCATATCGAGAAGCAGCGGAAGCGCCGCACGAGCCGGGGGACGTTCGCCAGACTGACGACGATGGCGCACGGGCGCCCCCGGATAACCGAGGACCCCCCGATCCGCGAAACGATCAGTGACGATGAACAGGCCGACCTCGTCGGCCGCTTCCTGGCCGAGTACCGGCTCACCCTCCAGGAGGATCGACGGAGCCTGTTCGATAGGTTCACCGAGGTCGACGTCGTCCGCCAGGTTGTGGGGGTGGGCAGCGTGGGGATGCAGGTCTATCTGGTGCTGCTAGAGGGCCGCACTGCTGCCGACCCGTTGTTCTTGCAGGTCAAGCAGGCAGGGCCGTCAGTGTATGAGGCCCACGCCCGGCCCAGCCGGCACGAGAACCACGGCGAGCGGGTGATCAATGGCAAGAGGCTGGTCCAGAGCGCCACCGACATCTTCGTCGGTTGGGGCTCGCTTGGCGGGAAGCACTATTACGTGCGGCAGTTCCGCGACATGAAGATCATCCCGACCACCGAGCTGATAGCCCCGCGCCTTGTCGAGTTCGCTACCGCATGCGGCGAGGCGCTCGCCAGGGCGCATGCCCGCACGGGCGATCCGGTGGCCATCGATGGCTACATAGGGAAGGGGCCGAAGTTCGCCGCCGCGATCGGCCGGTTCGCCCGCCTGTACGCCAGTCAGAACGAGCGAGACCACGCGCGGCTTGTCAGCGCCATCGCCGCCGGCGCCGTCGAGAGTCTGCGCTGCTGAAAATCGGCTGAGATGCCGCCAGCCCGCCGGCTGCCCGGCGTCGGCAAGGTCATCTTCGGCAGCCTGGCCGAGGAGCCTGCTGCGTCGGCGGGCGGCCATTCGCGGCACTAAGTGCCGGCCCGGTCATGGCACGGGGAAATGCTGCGGGACTGTTCCCCGCGGCTGGCCGGGAAAGCTGTGCCACCTTTGATCGCGGAACCGGGTGACGATGATCAGGGTTATCCTTAATGGACACGACTGGGCAACGGCGGCGCCGCGGCCGCGGGGCGGCTGTGGCCGCCGGCCGGACTGCGATCCGGTCATCGCACCACTGTTCGCGAAGGATCCCGCGGTGGCCATGGACGGGAACGCACAAGACCAGTCGGCGGCCTTGCCTGCCGGCGAGGATGTCCGCGGCCTTCCGAGGGTGCCCAGGGCCGGCCGCGCGGTGCCCCGGCTGCGCCGGGGCGGCGGGCGAGCCCGGGCCGTGCGGCTGATCCGGGCGATCCGCGACAGTGAC
>DATJZH010000349.1:0-20431 GCA_035499215.1 Streptosporangiaceae bacterium
GGCGGGACCGCCGCCCGCGGCGCCGTCCGCCTGAGCGCTGTCTATCACGCCGTAACTGACGTCATTGCCGAGGGCGAATCTCGCGATGCGCATGCTTCCCCTCCCGGTTTCGGGCTGACCCTGGCTTCCGGGATAGAGCCTACTGAGCCGCCGCGGCAGGGCTGGCACCAGAGCAGCGGCGGAACACCGCGGCGGGCAGCGGGGGAGGGCAACGCCGCGGCCAGCCGGGCGCCCAGAAGGTCCTAACCGCAGCCCGATCACTGCTGGCGGCAGGCGGCGGCCCGCGTCGCGGGCACGGCTACTGCAGGTAGCCCTCGACCTCGCGCACCGGACGCTCGGCCGCCTGGCCGGGATCCTCGCCAAACTCGCGCCGGGCCCGGCGCTGCCGCAGCAGATCCCAGTACTGATCGAGGGCCTCCTCAGCGGCCATCAGCTGGGCGTGCTCATGATCACCCGAAAGCTTCCCCGCGGCGAGCCTGTCGCGCAGGTCGTGCTCTGTCCTGATGAGCTCGTCGATGTGCCCGAGGATCTCCTTGTCGTCCATGTCACCTACCGTAGGCGGCCAGCGATCACCGCGCCAATGTGGCCGACGCCGGCGCTCGCTGAAGTGGTCACAGGGACGGCCGCCGCGGGGCTGCCATTCCGGCTCCTGGGGTCAGGCCTGCCGGCACGGCGAGTTTCGGGGGCGCGCCGCCACTGCGGGAGTCGATGGACCCGGACAATACAAGGTGCCGCAAACTGGTCGAGTCGGCCCGTAGCAGTGCCCGGGTGCGCGCCCGCGCGCTCCCGCTCCGGTACCACCCGCAGGAAGGGTTCCCGCGTGACCGCCGATGGTTGCGACTACTCAGCGCTCACCCAGCTGGAATGCTCGCGGTGCCGCGCGGCATACGATGCCCGTGCGCTCCGGGGCACCTGCGCATGCGGGTCTCCGCTGCTCGCCCGCTACGACAGCGATATGGTCCGGCGGCTGGTCTCGCCAGGCGAGATCGGCGGCCGGCCGCCCACGCTGTGGCGCTACCACGAGCTGCTGCCGGTTTCCGCACGGGACCAGGTGGTGAGCCTGGGCGAGGGCATGACGCCGCTGCTGCCGATGCGCCGGCTAGCCGGCGAGCTCGGGCTGCCCGCCCTGCTGATGAAGGACGAGAGCCCGCTGCCCACCGGGACGTTCAAGGCCCGCGGCGCCGCCGTCGGCGTCTCCCGCGCGGCAGAACTCGGTGCCGCCGCCGTAGCAATGCCCACCAACGGAAACGCGGGGGCCGCGTGGGCTGCCTATGCCGCCCGGGCGGGGCTTGGCTGCCTGGTCGCCATGCCGCTGGATGCCCCGGAGATCACCCGGTCGGAATGCGTGCTCGCCGGGGCGGAGAGCTACCTGGTGGACGGACTGATCGGGGACGCGGCCACGATGATCGCGGCCGCCACGGCGCGACGGCCTGGCTGCCAGGACGTCTCCACGCTCAGGGAGCCCTACCGGCTCGAGGGCAAGAAGACCATCGGCCTGGAGATCACCGAGCAGCTCGGCTGGCGCACGCCCGATGTGATCCTGTGCCCGGTCGGCGGCGGCGTGGCGCTTATTGGCATCGACAAGGCGCTGCGCGAGCTGCAGCAGCTGGGCTGGATCGACGGCATGCTGCCCAGGCTGGTGGCGGTGCAGGCAGCCGGCTGCGCCCCGGTGGTGCGGGCTTTCGGGCGCGGCGCGCTGGAGACCGAGCCCTGGCCGGACGCCCGCACGCAGGCATTCGGCCTCACTGTCCCGGCACCGCTCGGCGGCTTCCTGGCACTCCAGGCGATCCGCTCCAGCGGGGGCACAGCGGTCGCTGTGACCGATGCTGAGCTGCTCGGCAGCCTGCGGCAGGTAGCCCGGGCGGAGGGCATCTGGATCTGCCCGGAGGGGGCGGCGTGCTTCGCCGCCGCCGGGAAGCTGCGCGCGGGCGGCTGGCTTTCCGACAGCGACGAGGTCGTAGTCCTGAACACCGGCACCGGGATGAAGTACCCGCGGACGGGGCCGGCCGGCCTGCCACTGATCAAGGCAGACGGTCAGATCCCCGCGCCGCCCGGCTGATCCCGGCAGGGTCGGCATGAGCCCGGCCTGAGCCTGCCCAGCCCGCTTCAGAGGATCTTGTGCACCCAGCCATGCGGGTCGGGCAGCTGGCCAAACTGGATGCCGACCAGCTGCTCCCGCAGCCGCATCGTCACCGGGCCGGGACTGCCGTCGCCGACCGTCCAGCCCCCGGCCGTGCTCTTGATCATGCCAACGGGCGTGATCACTGCCGCGGTACCGCAGGCGAAGACCTCGGTGATCTCGCCCGACTCGCAGCCGTCCCGCCACTGGCGGACCGAGATCTTGTCCTCCGATGCCGGGATCCCGAGGTCGGGCGCCAGCATCAGCAGTGTCTGCCTGGTTATCCCGGGCAGTAGCGTCCCGGTGAGCGCCGGCGTCATGATCCGCGCGTCGGAGCCTGAGCCGTAGACGAAGAACAGGTTCATCCCGCCCATTTCCTCGACCCACTGGTGCTCGACCGCGTCCAGCCAGACGACCTGGTCGCAGCCATGGTCAAGAGCCTGCTGCTGGCCGGCGAAGCTGGCAGCGTAGTTGCCGCCGGTCTTGGCGAAACCGGTTCCGCCGGGCGCTGCCCTGGTGTAGCCGTCGGCCAGCCAGACCGAGACCGGCTGCAGGCCGCCGCTGAAGTAGGGGCCGGCCGGCGAGGCAATCACGGCGAACAGGTACGACAACGACGGGTGGCTGACGCCGAGCCCCGGATATGTCGAGATCATGAACGGCCGCAGGTAGAGACTGTGCCCGGGTTGGGTCGGCACCCAGTCGCAGTCCGTGGTGACCAGCAGCTCGATCGCGCGGACGAACGCGTCTTCCGGCAGCTCGGGCATTGCCATCCGCTCTGCTGACCGGCGGAATCGCTGCGCGTTAGCCCGCGGGCGGAACGTCACGATCGGCCCGCTGGCCTGCCGGTAGGCTTTCAGCCCCTCGAAGATCTCCTGGGCGTAATGGAACACCGCGGTGGCAGGATCGAGCGTCAGCGGCCCGTACGGCTCGAGCTGGCCGTCATGCCAGCCGCGGTTCTGCGACCAGCGGATGGTCACCATATGGTCGGTGAAAATACGCCCGAACCCGGGCGCGGCGAGCAGCCGCTCGCGCTCGGCGTGGGACACTGGATCAGGCGCGGGACGCAGCGCAAAGGTGATCTCGTCCGCAGAGCTTGCCGTCATCGCAGGTCCTCCTTTGCTGCGGGCCTGGCGCCGCTGCCCGGCTCGCCCGGCTGCCGGCTGCCCGTGCGCCGCACTGCTTACCCTCTCGACTGTAGCTAAGCTTGCCGGCCGGCGCCGCCCCTGCAGCCGTGACCGTTCCGGCTAGCCTGCCACGCGCTCGGCGACGTGCACGGGCTCGGACAGACTCGGACGGGCTCGGCGCGGTCCGCTCGGCATCGGCGCGCCCCCTGGCCTGGCGCGCCGGCCTCACTCCGGGCGCGGGCCTTACCGGCCGCCCGCTGGTAGCTCCGCGCCCGCTAGATCGGCGGCGCCGATCAGCCGTCCTCGAGATCGGCCACCCGGCCGGCCGAGGCGCCGATGGCCTGCATCATCTCGTCCAGCAGGGGCGGCGGAACCGCTGAGTCCACGGTCAGCACGATGAGCGCGTTGCCGCCCCTGGCGTCGCGGCAGACCTGCATGCCGGCGATGTTGATCTGATGGGCGCCGAGTATCTGGCCGACGATGCCGACGATGCCGGGCTTGTCCACGTAGCTGAGGAACACCATGTGCCCGGCTGGGGCGATCTCGGTGTCGAAACCGTTGACTTCGACGATTTTCTCGGCCTGCCGCAGGCCGGTGAGGGTGCCGCTGACCGAGACCACGTGACCATCGGGCATCGTCCCGCGCAGGGTCAGCAGGTTGCGCCAGTCCCTGCTCTGCTCGCGGGCGACCAGGCTGACGTCCACGCCGCGCTCCTTCGCCACCAGTGGCGCGTTCACGTAGGTCACCGGATCCGCGGTGACGTCGGTGAAGACGCCTTTCATCGCGGCCAGCTGCAGCACGCTGACGTCAAGCCCGGCTATCTCGCCGCGAACCTCGAAGTCGATCCGCAGCGCGATCCCGGCGGCCAGCGCGGTGAAGATCCGGCCCAGCTTCTCGGCCAGCGGCAGAGCCGGCTTGATCAGCTCGGCGACCTCCCCGCCCTGCACGTTCACCGCGTCAGGCACGAACTCGCCGGCCAGGGCCAGCCGCAGCGACCTGGCCACCTGGGTGCCGGCCTTCTCCTGGGCCTCGCGGGTGCTGGCACCCAGGTGCGGGGTGCAGATGACGCTGTCGAAGCGGAAAAGCGGGCTGTCGGTGCAGGGCTCGCTCGCATAGACGTCGAGAGCGGCGCCCGCGACCCGGCCATCAGCCAGGGCGCTGGCAAGCGCGCCCTCGTCGACGATGCCGCCGCGAGCCGCATTGACGATCCGCACCTCGGGCTTGACCAGCCGCAGTTCCCGCTCGCCGATGAGCCCGAGCGTCTCGGCGTTTCTGGGCAGGTGCACGCTGATGAAGTCGGCCTGGGCAAGCAGCTCGTCCAGGCCCACCAGCCGCACTCCGAGCTGGGCTGCGCGGGTCGCGGCGACGTAGGGGTCGTAGGCAATGACCGTCATCCCGAAGGCCGCGAGGCGCTCGGCCACCAGCACGCCGATCCGGCCAAGCCCGAGGATTCCGGCCACCTTCCCCTGCAGCTCGACCCCGGTGTAGGCCGCCCGCTTCCACTGGCCGCTCTTCAGCGAGGCCATTGCCTGCGGCACGTTGCGCGCCGCTGACAGCAGCAGCGCGATGGCGTGCTCGGCTGCGCTGACAATATTGGAGCTCGGCGCGTTCACCACCATGACCCCGGCCTTAGTGGCCGCGTCGACGTCGACGTTGTCGAGGCCGACGCCGGCCCGGGCGACGACCCGCAGGCGCGGGGCATGCCTGATCGCCTCGGCGTCGATCGTGGTGACGCTCCGGACGATGACGGCGTCGGCGTCGGCGAGCGCGGGCAGCAGCTGGCTGCGGTCGCCGCCGTCGGTGTAGCGGATCTCGAAGCCGGGCTCTAGCTGGGCGATCCCGGCCGGCGAGAGCTCCTCGGCAACCAGGACGATCGGTGCGGGCACAGGGTCTCCGGTTGACGGCGGTCGGGTAGCCTCAGTGTAGCGGGAGCTTGTGAACAGCTTCACAAAACGGCCGGCGCCCCGCTCACCGGACCGCCGGGAGCCGGGATGCGCGGCGGTCCGGCGGGACCGACGGGCCCGGCCAACATCTCGATCGCGCCGGCCGTCATCGGCCGGGCCACAAGGTAGCCCTGGCCGAGACTGCAGCCCATGCCGCGCAGCATCTCCAGCTGCTCCGGCCGCTCGATTCCCTCGGCCACAACCTCGATACCCAGGTCGTGGCCGACACCGACGATCGTCCGGGTCAGCATGTCCAGGGTCGGGTCCGTGCCGAGCCCCGACACGAACGATGGGTCGATCTTGATGACGTCCACCGGCAAGTGCCGCAGGTAGGCCAGGGACGCATATCCGGTCCCGAAGTCATCGATGGCCAGCCGGACTCCGAGGTCCCGGAGCTCGGCAAGGCCGGCGATCATCGAATCGGCGCCATCGATCAGGACGCGCTCAGTTACCTCCAGTGTCAGGGTCCCCGGTGGCAGGCCGTTGTCCGCAAGCGCGGCGAGCACAGCCTGCGTGACGCGCGAGGCACTGACTTGCCGGGGCGAGAAGTTGACGGAGAGGCCGACCGTCCAGCCGCCCGCCCGCCACCGCGCGACCTGCTCGCACGCCGCGCGCAGCACCCAGTCTCCCAGCGGCACGATCAGCCCGCTGTCCTCGGCCACGCCCAGGAACTCGGCGGGCGGGATCAGCTCGCCGCCGCGCGGCCAGCGCACCAGCGCCTCTACCGCGGCTACCCGCGAGGTAGCAAGCTCCACCATGGGCTGGTACTCCAGGCCCAGCCGGCCGTGAGTGATCGCCTCGCGCAGGTCGGTGGCGAGCTCGAGCCTGCGGACGACATCGGCATGCATGTGCGCGGCGAACACCTCGACCCGTCCGCCGCCCGAGTCCTTCGCGCGCGAAAGCGCCACGTCGGCGTTGCGGAGCAGATGCTCCGACCGGTTCTCGTCGGCCAGCGCCACGCCGATGCTGGCGGTCAGCGAGACGTCCCGGTCGAGGACGCGGAACGGCTCGGCGGCGATGACGCCCGCGAGCCGCTCGGCGGTGTCGACGATTTCCTGTGCGCTCGCCGCAGTCTCGATCAGCGCAGCGAACTCGTCGCCGCCCCACCGGGCCACGACGTCATGCGACGGCGCTGCTGCCCGAATGCGGCGCGCGGCCTGAGCGAGGACCAGGTCCCCCGCCCTGTGCCCGACCGAGTCGTTGACCGCGGTGAACCCGTCCAGACCCACGAGGATCGCGCCCGCCTCGGCCGCAGCGCCGGCGGGCAGCGCAGGCGCGGTTCTGCGCAGGTCCCTGGCGCGCTCTTCGAGGTAGGCACGGTTGGGCAGGCCGGTGAGGCCATCGTGGAAGGTCAGGTGGGTGAGCTGGCGGCGCAGGGCCACCTGATCACTCATATCGCGCGCGGTCAGCAGCAGCCGGTCGGGCGCGCCGGGCTGGCGATAGATCGACATCGTCGACTCGACATGGCGCCAGGTTCCCTCAGCCGACCTGACCCGGCAGGAAACCCGGCCCGCCCGGTCGGCCGCGCTGCTGCTTGCCGCGCTGCTGCTTGCCGCCCTGCTGCCAGGGGCACCGCTGCCGGGGGCACCGCTGCCGGGGGAACTGGCGATGGCGGCCAGGGCCGCGCGCCTGCCGGCGGGTCTGTCCTCCGGGTGCACGAGCCCCGGCAGGTTCACGCCGTCCAGCTTCTCCGGCGCGTACCCGTAGTCGGCAACGGCAGGGCTGGCGTAGGAAATGTTCCCGTCAAGGTCGCAGACCAGCACGACATCGCTGGTGCGGTCGGCCAGCTCACGAAACTGACGGTCGGCTTCCCGCGAGACCGCCGATGCCGAGCTCGCCCGCCGGAGCAGGCCGGTGACCCGCGCGGCCAGGGCCAGTACCATGATCGTCAGGGCGATCACCAGCACTGGGTCCAGCTGATGGCCGCCGGCTACGTTCCAGCCGAGGACCGCCAGCACGGCGGCGCCCGCCGTGAGGGCGGCCGCGAGCGTGGTGGCTCCCCGGCCTTCTGGCCGATAGCGCGCGATCGTGCCCTGGCCGGCCAGCGTAAACGGCGAGGCGGCCAGCAGGCACAGCGCGGCGATCCAGGCCGCCTGCGACCACCCGGTCGGATGCGTGCCGCTCGTCCTGGCACCGACGGCCAGGGAATCGCCGACGCACATCGCGCTGAGCGCCAGGACTGGTGCCACGCTCCGGCGCCCGGCGCGGACGGCGAAAGGCAGGATAACTGCCAGCGCGATCAGGTCAGCTACCGGTTTGATCAGGTCAAGGGCGAACGTCCCGGCGCCCACGTCCGCCTGCGCGTACACCCGGCCGAACACTGCGACCCAGCCCACGATGAACAGCCCTGAGGCCAGCAGGCTGCCGTCCGCCAGCCGCGCGACCGCGCCGCGGCCGATGCCCAGGCCCATGGCCGGCAGGCCGTAACGGCCGAGGCGCCCGCGACTGTTCGGCTCCTCCGTCTCCGGCCCGGCCAGCGATGCCATGCCGAAGGCCAGCGCAGGGAGCGCCAGCAGTGCCAGCAGATCGGCAAGCGTCAGCGGGATGGCGCCACCCAGCGGGCCGCCCCGGGCAATGAAGGCCGCGCCCCACAAGACCGCGACGACGGCCAGCCACCGGAAGGCCATCCGCATGGCGGGCTCGCTCCCGCTGTGCCCGGCCCGGCTGTAGCCGTGCCGGGTCGGCCCGTGCCACAGCAAGATCGCAGCCAGGAAGGCGAGCAGCGCGCCGACCGCTGTCCACACTGGCGTTGCCAGGATCATTGCACCCCGCCGCACCCGTTCGCGGGCACCGGGCCTCCTCTTCGGCCACGTCGAGAACTGACAGCGAGCCGAGTCAGGCCCTGCAGCCGGCCTGATCCGCTCGTTCGTTTCTGCGGCTCCTCATCGAGCCCGGGGCTCTCCCTTGAGCCTTGGCAGCGCCATCCTCGCGGCAAGCGTCCCGGCCTGTCAGGCGGCAGCCTGGCCGCGGGATACTTGCACACATGAGCAAGGTTGGCTCACTCTACGTGCCGGAGGTCACGCTTCGATTGAGGAAGGGCGTAGACCAGGAGACAACTTGACCGGGTCCGGCGGTCAGCGCCGCCTCAGTACTCGCCCGTTATCACGTTGGCGAGCGGCTGGCCCGCCAGGAAGCGTCGTACTTGCTCCCGGACAAACGAGGCAGCAGTCGTCGCTGACACCGGCGTGGAGGCTGCGACATGTGGCGTGATGAGGACGTTGGGCATGGCCCACAGCGGATGCCCCGGCTCGAGCGGCTCAGGGTCGGTCACGTCAAGCGCCGCATGCAGACGGCCGGAGCGCAGTTCAGCGCAGAGCGCGTCGGTGCTGAGCAGCGAGCCGCGCGCAGCGTTGACCAGCAGCGCCCCGTCCTTCATCAGGGCGAGAAATCCCGAATCGGCCATGCCGATCGTCTGCGCGGTCACCGGCGCGAGCAAGATCACCACATCAGCCTGCGGCAGCAGGTCCGGGATGTCGGCGACCGGGCTGACCCCGCCGCGGGCGGTCCTGGCAACCCGCAGCATCCTGACATCGAATCCAGCCAGCCTGCGCTCCACGGCAGCCCCGATCGAGCCGTAACCGACCACCAGCACCGTCTTGCCTGCCAGGCAGCCGGTGAACCGGTAGCTCCAGCGCCCGGCGGCCTGCTCGGCGGCGAAGTAAGGGAACTGCCGGACCGAGGCGAGCATCGCGGCCACGACCCACTCGGCGGTGCTCGCATCGTGCACGCCCCGCGCGTTGCAGAGCGCGACGCCGCCGGGAACGTGCGGGCGCAGCAGGTCAATGCCGGCGGTCAGCGCCTGCACGACCTTGAGGCGGGGCAGCCGGGTCATCGCCGCGATCGCCGCCGGACCAGGAAAGAACGGGGGGACATAGAACTCGACCTCGCTCGCGCTGCCCGGCAGCCTGCCGTGGTCGGTGTCGACCAGCTCGACGCGCACGCCGTCCAGCCCCGTCAGCGCTGTCGCTACCGGCTCAAGCGGCACCCATACCAGCATGACCTCACCTCGCCGGTCCCGATGGCGGCGTCAGGCGAGCCGCTGGAGGATCAGCTCGCGGACTCTCGCCGCGTCGGCCTGGCCCCTGGTCGCCTTCATGACCGCGCCGACGAGCGCGCCAGCCGCGGCTTTCTTGCCGGCCCGGATCTTCCCGGCCACGTCGGGGCTTGCGGCTATCGCAGCGTCCACGGCGGCGGCCAGCGCACTGTCGTCGCTGACCACGGCCAGGCCGCGGGCGGCTACGACCTGGTCGGGACCGCCTTCACCGGCCAGGATGCCGTCCAGCACCTGGCGCGCCAGCTTGTCGTTCAGCGCACCGGACGCGACGAGCTCGCTGACCCGCGCGACCTGCGCCGGGGTCACCGGCAGCGCGGCGAGCTCAATCCCCGACTCGTTGGCCCGCCGGGACAGCTCGCCCAGCCACCACTTGCGCGCATCAGCGGGCAGCGCGCCCGCGGCTACTGTCTCGGCCACCAGATCCAGCGCGGCCGCGTTGTGCAGCGCGGTCATGTCGGTGTCGGCCAGGCCCCATTCTGCCTGCAGCCGGGCCCGCCTGGCGGCGGGCAGCTCCGGCAGCGCGGCGCGCAGCCGCGCCACCCATTCGGCCGGCGGCGCGACCGGGACCAGGTCGGGCTCAGGGAAGTAGCGGTAGTCCTGCGCTTCTTCCTTGCTGCGCCCCGGCGTGGTGGACCCCGTATCCTCGTGGAAGTGCCGGGTCTCCAGCCTTACCCTGCCGCCGGCGTCCAGGACGGCTGCCTGCCGCTCTATCTCGGACCGGACGGCGCGCTCGACCGAGCGCAGCGAGTTCACGTTCTTGGTCTCCGTCCTGGTGCCCCAGCGGGCAGATCCGGCCGGCGCCAGTGAGGTGTTGACGTCGCAGCGTAGCGAGCCCTCCTCCATCCGGACGTCGGAGACGCCGAGCGCGCGGAGCAGGTCGCGCAGCTCGGTCACGTAGGCCCGCGCCACGGCGGGCGCGAGCGCGCCGGTGCCCGCCACCGGCTTGGTGACCACTTCCACCAGCGGTATCCCGGCCCTGTTGTAATCGACAAGCGAGTACTCAGCGCCGTGGATACGCCCGGTAGCGCCGCCCACGTGCAGCGACTTGCCGGTGTCCTCTTCCAGGTGCACGCGCTCGATGCCCACCCGGAATCGGCGGCCATCGCAGGTGATGTCCAGCGAGCCGTCGGTGCACAGCGGCTCGTCGTACTGCGAGATCTGGAAGTCCTTCGGCATGTCCGGGTAGAAGTAATTCTTCCTCGCGAACCGGCACCAGGCGGCGATCGAGCAGTTCAGCGCCAGGCCGATCTTGATTGCGTACTCGATCGCGGCCCGGCTGGCGACGGGCAGCGAACCGGGCAGCCCCAGGCAGACCGGGCACACCGCCGAGTTGGGCTCGGCACCGAACTCGGCTCGGCAGCCGCAGAACATCTTCGTCCGGGTGCCGAGCTCAACGTGCGTTTCCAGGCCGATCACCGGGTCGTACCTGGCCGCGGCCTCGTCAAGCGGAACCGGCACGGTCGGCTCAGTCATCGCCAAGCCCGTTCGCCGCGGTCAGCAGCGGCTGGCCCCAGCGCTGCTGCAGCGCCGCCTCCACCGCTGCGCCGACCCGGTAGAGCCGGTCATCGGCCAGTGCTGGCGCCATGATCTGCAGCCCGACAGGCAGCCCGTCCTCGGGTGCGAGCCCGCACGGCACTGACAGCGCCGCGTTGCCGGCCAGGTCCGAGGGGATGGTGCACAAGTCGGCCAGGTACATCGCCATCGGGTTGTCGGCGCGCTCGCCGATCGGGAACGCGGTCGTCGGGGTGGTCGGCGACACCAGAACGTCGACCTGCTCGAAAGCCGCGTCGAAATCGCGGCAGATCAGCGTCCGGACCTGCTGGGCCTTGCCGTAGTAGGCGTCGTAGTACCCGCTGGACAGCGCGTAGGTCCCCAGCATGATCCGGCGCTTGACCTCGGCGCCGAACCCGGCCGCCCTGGTAACCGACATGACCTCCTCGGCGTCCCTGGTGCCGTCGTCGCCGATCCGCAGGCCGTAGCGCATGCCGTCGAACCTGGCCAGATTGGACGAGCACTCGCTCGGCGCGATCAGGTAATAAGCCGGCAGCGCATAGCGGAAATGCGGACAGGACACCTCGATGACCTTGGCGCCGAGCGAGCCAAGCAGTTCCACCGCCTCGCCGAACCGGGCCTGCACGCCGGCCTGGTACCCCTCGCCGGCGAGCTCGGTGACCACGCCGATCCGCATCCCGGCGACGTCCGCCTGCCGGGCCGCGGCGACAACCGGCGGGACCGGCGCGGCCACCGAGGTCGAGTCGCACGGGTCGTGGCCGGACATCGCCTCATGCAGCAGCGCGGTGTCCAGCACGGTGCGGGCCAGCGGGCCCGGCGTGTCCAGCGAGGAGGCGAACGCCACCACTCCGTACCGGGAGGATCCGCCGTAGGTGGGCTTGGTTCCGACGATCCCGCAGACGGCGGCCGGCTGCCGGATCGAGCCGCCGGTGTCGGTCCCGACGGCGAGCGGAGCCTCGAAGGCGGTCACTGCCGCGGCGCAGCCGCCGGACGAGCCGCCGGGCACCCGGCTGAGGTCCCACGGATTGCGCGAAGGGCCGAACGCGGAGTTCTCCGTGGATGAGCCCATCGCGAACTCGTCCATGTTCGCCTTGCCCAGGATCACGACGCCCGCCCGGCGCAGCCGCCGCGTGACCGTGGCGTCATACGGCGGCAGCCAGCCGGCCAGGATCCGCGATCCGCAGGTAGTGGGCATGTCCGCGGTGGTGAAAACATCCTTCAGCGCGAGCGGCACGCCGGCCAGCGGGCCGAGCGCATCGCCTGCTGCCCGGCGGTCATCCACGGCGCGCGCGGCGGCCAGCGCCGGCTCGGCAGCAACATGCAGGAAGGCGTGAAGCCGGTCGTCGGCTGCCGCGATCCGGTCCAGGTGCGCCTGCGTGACCTCGGCGGCCGATACCTCGCCGCCCGCCACAGCGGCCGCGAGGTCGGCCGCGGTCCGCCTGATCAGCTCGCCGTCCATCGTCATGCCTCGTCGGCCAGGATGCGCGGCACCCGGAACCGTCCCTGCTCTGCCGCCGGCGCCTGCGCCAGGGCCGCCTGCGCGCCGAGCGGCGGAACGACGGCGTCATCTCGCAGCACGTTGACCAGCGGCAGGGCATGCGTCATCGGCGGGATGCCCTCGGCGGCCACTTCCTGGACCCGTGCCACCGCGCCGATGATCACATCGAGCTGGCCGGCGAAACGGTCAAGCTCGGCATCCGAGAGGGCCAGCCGGGACAGCCGCGCAAGGTGGGCGACCTCCTCGCGGGTTATCGACATGGGGGCCATACTAGAGGCCGCCCGAGGCAAAATCGCATCGCGGCTGACCGGCGGGCCGGTGCTCAGCGGGCCGGCTCGGTCTGCGGCGGCGGGCCGCCCTGCGCGGGCACCCCGATGGCTGGCTGGCTGAGCATGGCTTCCGGCCGGCCGCGCAGCAGGCAGCCGTGCTCAGCCAGCCAGTTCGTGGCTGACACGGCGTTGAGCGGCTTGCTGAAGTACCGGCCCTGAGCCGCGACGCAGCCCATCTTCCGCAGCGCGCCGGCCACCTCGGCCGATTCGACGCCTCCCGCGACGGAGCGGATGCCCAGCGCCCGCACCAGATCCACAATGGACTTGACGACCACTTCGTCGCCGGAATGTTCGGGCAGCCGGCCGACGAAGGAGGAGTCGATCTTTACCTCGGCGAACGGGAGGTGCTTGAGCCGTACCAGGGACGAGTAGCCGGTGCCGAAGTCGTCCAGGCTGAGGCCGACGCCGAGCGCAGCGAGCGTTTCGGCGGTCGCCACGGCGCGGGCTGGCTGGGCGGTCAGCGCCCGCTCGTTGATCTCCAGCAGCAGCGCATGAGGCGGCAGCCGGTATCTGGCGAGGCCCCGGTCGATCGTCTCCGCCAGGCTGGCGTCGGTCAGGTCGCGCGCGGTAACGTTCAGCGCGACCTGCACGGGCATCCCGTCTCGCCACCACAGCGCGGCCTGGGCCAGCGCCATGTCGACGACCTGGCTGGTGAGGTCGCGCATCAGGTAGGACTGCTCGAGGAGCGGGATGAACTGGTCGGGTGCCATCAGCCCTCGTGCCGGGTGCTGCCAGCGGACCAGCGCCGCCATCCCCGTGGTCTGCCGGTCGGCCAGCGCGACCTTGGGCTGGAAGTGCAGCTCGAGCTCACCGCGGGTAAGCCCCCGGCGCAGGTCGCCGAGCAGGGCCAGCCGGGCCGGCGAGTTGCGGTCGGAGTCCGCGACGTACCGTTCCACCCCGGTGCGATGCTCCTTGGCCAGGTACATCGCCACGTCGGCATGCTGCATGAGGATCTCGAAGCCGGCGCCGTCGTCGGGATACACCGCGATGCCGATGCTGGCCTCGATGTCGAAGGACATGCCCTCGAGCCGGATCGGCTCGGACAGCGACGCGCGCAGCCGTGCGGCTACCTCGCGGGCCGCCGACGTCATCTTGACGGCCGGGAGCAGCACGGCGAACTCGTCGCCGCCGAGCCGGGCCACCACATCACCGGGCCGCACGCTGCGGGTGAGGCGATGCGCCACGACTCGCAGCAGCCGGTCGCCGACGGGGTGGCCAAGCGCGTCGTTGACTTCCTTGAAGCGGTCCAGGTCAAGCAGCAGGAAGCCGACCTTGCCGCCGGAGCCAGCCGCTGCCAGCGCTTCCGCGGTGCGCCGGATCAGCAGGTTGCGATTGCACAGGCCGGTGAGCTCGTCGTGATGTGCCTGGTACTCACGCTGAACGGAGATCGCCGCGTTGATGAAGATGGCGGCGAGCGGGAAGGCGAACAGCAGCACCAGCAGGGCGGACTGCCGGGCCATGATGACAGTGACCAGGGGCGCGGTCGCCAGCAGGACAAGGCTGATAAAGCCCTGATAGGGCAGGTTCGCCAGCAGCGTGCGCAGCACGGAAGTCCGCGCGTGAAGTGCGACGGCGACCCCGACGAGCGGGTAGTTCACGGCGAAGTAGGCAACCGCCGCCGGCGCCGCGATCAGCAGTAACCGCCAGCCGTCCGGTGTCCACGGGACCGCCGGATCGGGCATGGGCATGCCCTTGATCGACGCCATCGCCGGGAGCGACGCCATCGCCGGGAGCGACGCGATCGCGCGCACCGCCGCGATCGTGAACCAGGCAGCCGTCATGCTGAGCGCCATTTGCGCGATGTTGAAGGCGGTCCGGTGCGGCGCCCGGCGCTGGGCCGTGTCGGCGCCCAGCATCGCCACCGCCCGCAGCAGCAGGGCGACGGGCAGCCCCCAGCAGAGCATGACGGCAAAGCCGAAGGTGAGGGACGCCGCCGGGGGCCGGGGCCCCGGCCTGCCCGCGGCGACGATCGGCCAGATCTGCCCGGCCACGACCAGTGCGGCGACTACCCAGAACAGCGGATGGCCGACCGGCCCGTGCTTCCCCGTCAGGCCGGTCAGCCTGGTCATGGCCACGCCGAGCACCACGAGACCCAGGACGGTTACCACGGTGAGGTGAATCCACAGCGGCGAGCCGGCCCGGGGACCGGTGTCCCTGGTGTCCTTCGGATCCTTCATGGGTTCCTCATCGGGGCAGCAGATATAACGCGTGACGCTCTTGGCACTACCGAAAACGCAGCCGAAACGCACTTGCCGCAGCCATTCGCATACTATCCGTTACATCGGCGCCATGCCGTAGCTGTCCGGTTACGCTAGGCCCCCTTTTGGTCCCGGCCCCGCGGCGGCCGCGGCCCTCAGCTGTCAGCGCCCGCTGCACCGGCGGCCGCAGCCGGTCCCTGCGAGAGCAGCACCTCCAGGCCCGTCTCGTCCAGTACCGGCACGCCGAGCGTCAAAGCCTTGTCCTGCTTGGAGCCGGGATTTTCCCCGGCCACGACGAAGCTCGTCTTCTTGGACACCGATCCCGAGATCTTCCCGCCCAGAGCCTGGATCGCCCCGGCAGCCTCGTCCCTGGTGCGGCCGGTCAGCGTGCCGGTGAGCACGACGGTGATGCCCGCCAGCGGACCGCTGGCGGGCGCGTCGCCGCCTCGGCCGGCCAGTATCCCGCCGGTGAAGCCCTCCTGCTCGAGCGCCACCCCGGCAGCGCGCCATTTCGCCACGATTGCCGCATGCCAATCCACGCCAAACCAGTCCCGCACCGAAGCGGCAATGGCCGGGCCCACCTCGTCGACCTCGACGAGCTGCTCGGCCGCGGCGGCGGCGATGGCGTCCACCGAGCCGAACGCGGCGGCGAGGGCGCGGGCGGCCGTCGGGCCGACATGCCGGATCGACAGCGCGACCAGGATCCGCCACAGCGGCCGCTGTCGCGCTTCATCCAGGTTCCGCAGCAGCTTGCGGGCATTGACCGTCAGGGCGCCCTGCTTGCTGACGAAGAACGCGCTGGTGCCAAGGCTCTCCGGGGTCAGTGAGAAGACGTCGCCCTCGTCGGCGACCAGGCCGGAGTCCAGCAGTGCCATGACTGCCTCGTAGCCGAGCACCTCGATATCCAGGGCGCCGCGGCCGGCCAGGTGGAACAGGCGCTCCCGCAGCTGAGCCTGGCATGAGCGCGCGTTGGGGCAGCGCCAGTCCACGCCGCCGTCCTCGCGGACCAGCGCGGTCCCGCAGGCCGGGCAGGAGACCGGGAACTCGAATGCCCGTTCCGTGCCCGAGCGCAGGTCCGCGACGGGCCCGACCACCTCGGGAATCACGTCGCCTGCCTTGCGGAGCACGACCATGTCGCCGATCAGCACGCCCTTGCGGGCGATCTCGTCGGCGTTGTGCAGGGTCGCGTTCTCCACCGTGGACCCGCTGACCTTGACCGGCTCCATGACGGCGAACGGCGTCACCCGGCCGGTGCGGCCCACGTTGACCCTGATGTCCAGCAGCCGGGTGGTGACCTCCTCCGGCGGGTACTTGTA
This sequence comes from Streptosporangiaceae bacterium, assembly GCA_035499215.1. Lineage (GTDB taxonomy): Bacteria > Actinomycetota > Actinomycetes > Streptosporangiales > Streptosporangiaceae > DATJZH01. The sequence goes on from DATJZH010000349.1 coordinate 16,094, forward strand.
GGCGATCGCCCAGCGCGGCGCCCTGCTGGTCGCGCCGAGCGCGCGCTGCACGGGGACTGTGTCGATCTTGACGACCACCCCGTCGATCTCGTAGGGCGGGTCGTGCCGGTGCTCGGCGTAGTAGCTGATGTACTCCCGGACCCCGGCGAGGTCACCCACGACGCGAAACCGGTCGCTTACCGGCAGTCCCCAGCCGCGCAGCCGCGCGTACCAGCCGGACTGGGCCTGCGGCGGGTCGGCCAGGCCCTCGACCAGGCCGACGCCGTGCAGGATCAGATCGAGCGGGCGCTGCGCGGTGACCCGCGGGTCCTTCTGCCGCAGTGACCCGGCCGCCGAGTTGCGCGGGTTCGCGAATGGCGGCCGGCCGGCGCTTTCCAGCCGGTCGTTCAGCTCGGTGAACGCGGACACCGGCAGGAACACCTCCCCGCGCACCTCGAGTGTCTGCGGCCAGCCGGATCCGGCCAGCCGGGCGGGCACCGAGGCGATGGTCCGCACGTTCGGCGTCACGTCCTCGCCGGTCACGCCGTCGCCCCTGGTGGCCGCGCGCAGCAGCCTGCCGCCCGAGTAGACCAGCGCGATGGCCAGGCCGTCGATCTTCAGCTCGCACAGGTACGGGGCTAGGTTCCCGGTGCCGCCGAGCCGCTGCGCCCGTGCCGCCCACGCATCGAATTCCTCCGGCGAAAACGCGTTGTCCAGGCTGAGCAGCCGGTCCAGGTGGGCCACCGGCGCGAAGTCAGTGGAGATAGCGCCGCCGATTTTCTGCGTCGGCGAGTCAGGGGTCCGCAGCTCGGGGTACCGGTCCTCCAGGCCGCGCAGCTCGCGCATGAGGGCGTCGTACTCCGCGTCGGACACCAGCGGGGAGTCCAGCACGTGGTACCGGTAGTTGTGCTCGCTGAGCTCGGTTGACAGCTCGGCGTGCCGGCGCCGCGCCGCCGGGTCAGCAGACTCAGCCGGGCCAGCGGGCTGAACCGGGTCTGCCGTGCCGCCGGCGGCAAGTCCATCAGCCTCAGCCGACTCAGCGGGGTCAGCCGGATCGCTCACCGCGGTCCCTCCTCAATCAGCTCGGGCACGAGCCGCGCCGCCTCCCGGCAGCGGGCGAGGGCCGCCCGCGCCGCGGCCGCCGGCAGGCCCGCCAGCCCGCAGGCTGGTGTGATCACGACCTGCCCGGTCAGCCCGCGCGGCGGCAGCCCGGTCCGGTGCCACAGCGCGATCACCGCCCCGGCGAGCTGGCGCGGGTCGCGGTGATTGGCGTTCGGCTGAATTTTCGCATCTGCCTCTGACAGCGCGCCGCAGAGCATCCCGATGTCCGCCTCAGCCGCCTCGGCGACCGCGTCGATGTCCGGCGGCCGCAGCCGGCTGAGGTCGAAGCTCACGGCACCCGCGCCGGAATCGGCGATGACGCCGAACGGGACGCCCGCCGCGCAGCAGTGCACCACGCCGAATGCCGCCGCGGCTCGCAGGATCGCGCCGAGCCGGCCCGCGGCCACGACACCGTCGATGGCGCCTACCCGGTTGAGCCCGCTTGCCGTCGGCACCGTCCCGGCCAGCGCCGCGGGCAGCGCCGGCTCGTCCAGCTGCAGCAGCAGGGTCACGCCCGGTATCCGGCTGCGGACTTCGGCGACGTGCGCGGCGGCTCCCTCGGCGAGCGAGGCGGTCAGGTCCGCGATCGCGCCGGGGTCGGTCAGGACCGGGTCCTGGCTCCGGCTGCGCTCGAGCGTCGCGGCCAGCGTCCACGGGCCGCACAGCTGGATCTTGAACGCCCCGGCGTAGCCCTCGGCCGCCTGCTGCGCCGCGTCCAGGTCGGCCGACATCAGCCCGGCGGCCCGGCGCTGATCCCGGCTCGGCCGGGCCGCCAGCTTCCAGCCGCGCGCCGTGGTCTCCACCGGCAGGTCGACGAGCAGCGCGGCGGTGCGGCCGACCATGTCGGCGCCGGGGCCGCGGCCGGGCAGCTCGGGCAGGTGCGGGAGGCCGGGCAGCTCGCCCATCACGACGGCGATGGCCTCGGCCGGGTCGGTGCCCGGCATCGAGCCGATGCCGGTGGCGCTGGCCGCTGGCCAGGGAAATGGTTTTGCCCGCGGGGTGTCCTGCACCCTGCCGATCTTAGTGTTCGCCGGGACAGACGGTCCGGATGGCCTTGCGCGCCGCACCGCGCCCCTGGTAGCAGTGCGGCGCGCAGGCGCCCCCGCTGAGCCGAGATTCCCCTGTCTAGGCAGCGTCGTCGGACCTGGGACCGTGCAGAGCCGACCTGGTGCTGCGCTCGTACCAGGCGGGCTTCTCAGCCGGGCGCGGGCGCGGGAAGATTTCGTCAGCCTTGCGGGGCGCCTCGACGCCGAGCAGCATCCGTGCCAGCCGGGCCGTCTTGCCGGGTGCCATCCGGTTCAGCGACTTCAGCCGCTCTTCCCGCCGGACCGCCAAAGTCACCAGCACGCTGGCTCCGATGACGGCAAGGAAGATGACGACAGCGACGATTGCCAGCAAGACGATGCTCATGATGGCGATTGCGTCGATGACGGCCATGACTCGCTCCCCTTCTCCCGGCTGAATGCGCTCCGCGGGCTCCCATCTAGACCTGTGCGGCCTGGTAGCCGGTGTTGGTTCGGCCGAAGCGGCAAGACTTTGCTAAGAAGTACCGGCAAGTCGGATGCACCCTAGCAGCCCGACTGCTAGGGTGATCCCCATGGATCCTTCCGTCCAAGCCATCCCAACCTTTTGCTGGATCTCCATGTTGACATCCCTGAGCGGAGAAGGCAATGGGATAAGCCCAAACAGCAAAAGGGCTCTGATGGCAGGGATCATTCTCTTAAACCCAGCCGCCCCTGCCATTGGTGCTGTTGGGACCTCTGGGAGGCCGAATGCCTGAATCCTTGTATCGGCTGATTGCCGATGACCTGCGCCAGAAGATCGAGTCAGCCGAACTTGGCCGTGACGGCCGCGCGCTGCCCACGGAACTCGAGCTCAGGGAGCAGTACAAGGCGTCCCGGAACACCGTCCGCGACGCGGTCAAGTGGCTCATCAGCCGCGGCCTGGTGGAGACCCGGCCCGGCCAGGGCACCTTCGTGATTAGGAAGATCGACCCATTCGTCACTTTGCTCAGCCTGGAAAGCGGCCTCGGTAGCGGAGATGAAGCCAGCAACTCCTACAAGAAGGATGTCCAGGACCGGCTGAGGCGACCTAAGGTCTCGGTACCGCGCATCGAGATCCAGCAAGCCGCCGGCGTCATTGCGAGCGAGCTGCGACTGGGTGAGGGCACGAACGTCGTCAGCAGGCACCAGCAGCGGTTCATCGATGACACCGCCTGGTCGCTTCAGACGTCCTTTTACCCGATGCTCTTTGTCGAGCAAGGCGCTACCGATCTGCTCCGGGCCGCGGAGATCCCGGACGGGACCGTCAGCTACCTCGAACAGGTACTCGGGATCAAACAGGTCGGCTGGCGCGACAAGATCACAGTCCGCGCTCCCGACATGATCGAGTCGGCGTTCTTCAAGCTGCCCGATGACGGCCGCGTCGCGGTGTTCGAGAACCATCGAACGTCTTACGACGAGACCGGCAAGCCCATCCGGCTCACGGTGACTACCTATCCGGCCGACCGGAATCAGTTCGTAGTAGCTATCGGCGATGTTCCCACGGACATAACCGAGTCTCCCGTCAACCCTCCGGAAGGAAACGCCGACCCGGTCGGGTCATCCTGATTCCGTCGGCAATGGCTAAATCCCCAGAACCTCCGTGCTCGGCAGAAGTAGCCCGGGCGCGGGTGCAGGGCAGTCACTGGAACCGGCGACTGCCAGCTACTCAGCCAGAGGAGGTGTTCATGGCCAAGCGTCACGGTCGCCCGTCGGTCCAGTACCGCTACGAGCACTACGATCCGCGCTGACGGAGTCGCAAATTGCAACTCTGCTGGCGATTCCCCCGCAGGGGGAACCGGCACGCGGCCCATTTGGCCGTGTCGGCGCTGCCACAGCTTGGTCCGGCAGCGCAGCGCCGACAGGCGCACAGCACCTTACTGTCTGCGGAGCTGGTGACTGGATTGACTGCTGATACCCAGCAAGCGGGACCGCGCGGGGTTGCCTGGGCAGCACCGACGGTGGCGGTCAGTTCACGCCCGCCAGGGTGCTCGCGATCGTGGCAGAGCCCAGGACCATGTCGCCGTCGTACAGCACTGCTGCCTGGCCTCGGGCGATTCCGCGGGCCGGCCGGCTGAGGATGATCCGCAGAGTGCTGCCGTCCAGCCATGCGGATGCGGGCACCGGCTCGCCGTGCGCGCGCAGCTGGGCCAGGCAGTCGATGGGCCCTGCCGGAGGCAGACAGCCAGTCCAGACCGGACGCTGAGCCTCGATGGTG
>DATJZH010000350.1:0-3539 GCA_035499215.1 Streptosporangiaceae bacterium
GCGCAGCGGCGGGACCGGGACGCTGAGCGCCTTCGCCAGCTGCGGCACGAGCCGGAACCGGGCGGTGTGATACTGCGCGGCCACCTTGCCCTTGCCGGTCCGGCACGGCGACCCGGCCGGGGCCGCGCAGGAGGACATCGGGCAGTCGTTCGCCTCGGCGCGCAGGAAGTTGTCGGCGCTCACCCGCAGATCGTTTCATGGGGGTGTGTCATCCGGCCGGCCGTATGCAACAACCCGTGAAACACGGTTCGCCCTGGCCGGCATCTGGCGGGCGGGCTGTTTCACGGGTGGCCGCCTATGAAACGCTGTCCCCGCGGGCCGGAAGTCAGGCGGCCGGAACCCGCGCATTCAGGCGGCCCTTGACCGCATCGCCGCTCGGACAGTCACTCGCGCCATCGGGCGACGACCTGGCTGCCCGCGGCATCAGGCTCTCCCTCGGCGGGCAGGTCTATGACCCCGCCGCGGCCCAGACTCTCGGCCCGGCAGCAGGCCGAGCTCCGGCGCATGCACGCCACCGGCGACTACACCATCGCCGGCCTCGCCGAGCTGTTCACCGTGTCCCGGCCGACCGTGTACCGCGCCCTCGGACGTCAGACCGGTTCCCCCGCCTCACACTCAGCCAGCCAGACTAACTGTGCGGCCAGGGCAGCTTCGGGAAGTCCCGGGCCCGCCAGCGATGTCGGCGAAGCAGCCCGCAGCACCGACCTGCGAGCCAGGGCCGACCGCGCCGAAGCCGAACTCGATACGCTCCGCCGCGAGCGGGACCAGCTGCGCGCCGCGCTGGAAACCCCTGCCGGAGCCGAAGAGCATGCGGCGACCGGCAGGGCAAAGCGCCGCGCCCCCCGCGCCGCGCCCCCCGCCGGTGGTGGGGCCTGAGGCTGATCAGGCCCCACATCCGGGCGTCCCTCTGTCCGGTCCGCCTTGTAGCGCGGAACACGACGCGCCGAGCGGGTGGCGGTCGCACGGGCGCGGGCCCCGCTTAACGTGCCCGGGCTGCGCTCTGCGAGCCCGCGGCTGACTCCAGAGCTTTATTGTCCGGGCTGTCACTGCCAGAGCCGTCCTCTTTGCCCTCTTTCTGATCAGCACTCGACTCTGTCGATGCTGACGCGTGAGATGCTGCGGTGTCCGGGGGACGGACGGGGCCCACTTCCATCTCGAACTGGTTACGGTCGGCGGGGTAGACGGTCACCGTGAACCGAATCGGCTTGCCATCCTCGTCGAAGCTCGTCCGCCGGAACTCGAAGATAGCTACCTGTACCTTCTCTGACAGGCCGAAGAAGACCCTCTCAGTCCCGTTAGGGGGCCGCGCGATGATCCTGTCGCGCCACCCAGCCTGCCTGACGCCAAGCGTCTTCTCGAGGTACTCGAGCACCCCTCTCCAGCCACCGTCAATGTTTTCGGGCCTGAGCAGGTCGGTCGCGCCTCTGGTGAGGAACTCCATCGGGTAAAAGGTCGTCTGCAGAGACCAGGGGGTCCCGTCAATAGACCGCTCCTGGTAGCGGCTGATGACCGGTGTTTCTTCTGCCAGGCCCAGCGCCGGAGCGACCAGGTCGGAAGCGGGCTGAATCTCAACCCGCGGGGTAGTTTCCTCTGGCTCCCGTCCCTGCCGGTGAACCTCTGATCTGTAAATTTCGCCTTCGACACCGCCAGACTCCGGGTCCGGATTCAGCCTCGTGAGGAACGGCTCCTCCTTCCTCACGACGAACGTGCCCTGGCCGGGGCGGGTCTCCACGAGCCCGCGGCTGACCAGAAGCTTGATCGCGTCGCGGACAGTGTTGCGTGACAGTTTGCCGTCGCGGCCGTACTCGTCCATGAGCGCGGCCTCGGTCATCAGCTGGTCGCCGGGGGCGAGCTCGCCGGCCTTGATCTTGCGGCGCAGGTCCTCAGCGATCTGCCGGTACAGGGGCATGGCCTCACTCATACGAACCCCCTAAGTCAACCTGGTGATCCTAGTCCAACGTATAGCATGATGAATTTATCTCTCAATGATCAGACATGCTATACTGTCGGTACAGGGAGTACCAGTCTACCTGCTACACCGGATGACTGAGACTCTCGGAGCCAACAGATCCAATAAGTCCTGACGACCAGGTGACTCAGACAGCTGGCCGCCTTGACGGCGCAGGAAGGCCAGAGAGGAAAGGGACTGTGATGAGCGCCGATCCCGCACACGGGCCGGAAGGGCCGCCGCTCGCGGTGGCCGAGCTGCCTATCACCCCGGCGCAGGCCGGGCCGGGTTTGCCGGGCGCGGTTTTGCCCGCCAGCCGCGGCAGCCCGGAAGGCCGCTACGTGGCACGCCCCGGGAAGCCTGTGTGCCGGCAGGTCACCGACCTGCAAGGCCAGAGGGCGGTCGCGGCCGCCAAGGTCAGGGAGCTTCAGGCCGCCGTGGAGCGTGCTGAGAGCACGGACAAGGAGCGGAAGGAGAACCACCGGGGGGGTGACCGGCCCTGGCTGCTGCGGCTGCTCATCCCGGCCGCAATCCTGGCTGAGGCCGTCACCGCCTACGTGGCTATGGAGGCCCTGGTCAACAGCCAGTCGCTCGCCATCGGGCTTGCCACGCTGGCGGCTCTGGTCGGCGCCGGGATGGCCTGCACTCTCGCCAACCGCCGCCTCAACCGGCTCCCCGTGCCCGCCGCGGCACGAATCCTCGAAGGAATCTTCGTGGCCGTCGTGACGACGCTGCGCTACGACAGCCTCCACATCCAGGGCGCCGGCGTCCTGACCGCGGCCGGGGCCGCCGCGCTGGCCGCCCTCATCAGCGTGCTCGGGCTGCTCGGGATCGAGGAGATCGTCGCCGAGACCCGTACCTTCGACATCCTCCTCAGCACGCTGCGGGCGGCCTGGAAGCGCGGGCGCTACGCGGCTGCCACCGCACGCCTGGCCGGGATCCAGGCCAGGACCGAGGCGGCGGCAGGCAGGCTGCAGCAGCACTTCCTCGACTTCCTGCTGAAGACCGAGAAACTTCCGCTCGATGAGGCGCGGCGCCGCGCTGCGGCCTTCAAGGACGCGCTCACCGATCGGGGGGGCTGACATGAAGCGTCTGTGGTTTCTCCTGCTCGCCTCCGCGTTCTTGGCCACGGGATGCTCATCCCTGTCGGGCCTGGCAGGGATGAGCACCCCGGCAGCGCCGCACTGCGGGGACCCGCGGAGCATGGTGCTGATCATCGGAGCGCACCGGAACGCACCGGCACCGTCGCTGGACCCGGGCCTGGTATGCCAGGTAACCGCCGCGATCCGCGCCGGTCTGCCGGTGCAGATCGTGGTGCCCTCCGGCCAGCCCCTCCTGACCACCCCGCGGCTGGTGAGCGTGCAGGGCGGCACGCTCGCCCAGCAGAACTCACCCCGCGTTCGGCAAGACGTGCAGCGCGTCCAGGCTGCAGTCGCCGCCGCTCGCCCGGACTCTCCCGGAGTTGACGACCTGGCGGCCCTGGCGGTCGCGGCCGACCAGGCCCGCAGCGCCGGCGACCCGCACGCCGAGCTGGTACTGATCGACCCCGGCCTCGACGACCGCGGCGCTCTTGCTTTCACCGCGCCCGGAA
>DATJZH010000351.1:0-2291 GCA_035499215.1 Streptosporangiaceae bacterium
CACCAGCCCGCCGCCCGGCACCAGCCCGCCGCCCGGCACCAGCCCGCCGCCCGGCACCAGCCCGCCGCCCGGCACCAGCCCGCCGCCCGGCACCAGCCCGCCGCCCGGCACCAGCCCGCCGCCGGGATCAGGCGACACGCCCGGGCCGTACGCGCCCATGGGACCGGTCACGGCCCTGGGAGCCGGCTAGCCGCGACGTGCCGGCCGGCCTCGCAGCGCCCCGCCTGAGCACAGCCGGCCGATCCGCCCGTGGATCAGCGGAATACAACCGTCTTGCCGCCGTTCAGCAGCACGCGGTGCTCGGTATGCCAGCGGACCGCGCGGGCCAGGGCCAGGCACTCCGTGTCCCGGCCGACGGCCATCAGCTGGGCCGGCCCGTGCGTGTGATCGACCCTCGCGACTTCCTGCTCGATGATCGGCCCTTCGTCGAGGTCGCTGCTGACGTAGTGCGCGGTAGCGCCGATGAGTTTCACGCCCCGGGCATGGGCCTGGTGGTAAGGCCGGGCGCCCCTGAAGCCCGGCAGGAAGGAGTGGTGAATGTTGATTACCCGGCCTTCGAGCTTCCGGCAGAATTCGTCCGAGAGCACCTGCATGTAACGGGCAAGCACCAAGAGGTCGGCACGGTAGTGCTCGACCAGGATGAGGATCTCTGCCTCCTGCCGTGCCCGAGTCCGCGCGGTGACGGGCAGGTGGTGATAGTCGATTCCATTCGTCTGGGTCAGCGGCCGCATGTCCGGGTGATTCGATGCGACCGCCACGATGTCGATGGCCAGCAGCCCAGATCGATGCCGGTACAGCAGGTCGTTCAGGCAGTGCCCGGCCTTCGACACCAGAATGAGAACCCGCGGCCGGACCCCGGTGTCGAACAGGTCCCAGTCGAGGTCCAGGTCTGAGGCAAGGGCGGTCAGGGCGGGCCGCAAGCTGCCAGCGCCACTGGCGTCCGCTGTGAACTGGACGCGCATGAAGAACCGTCCGGTGGCGGGATCGCCGTACTGCTGACTCTCCACGATGTTGCCACCATGGCCGGCCAGCAGGCCTGCCACCGCGGCCACAATGCCAGGGCGGTCAGGGCACGACAGGGTGAGGACGTACTCCGTCACGGGCGATTCTCCGGCGTGGGTAACTGCTGCGATCCGACCCTCACGAGTATGCGTGCCGCCGCCGTGCGGCGCGCCGCCAGGCCTGGAGCGGGCCGGCTCAGCCCCCTCATGCGGCCCCGGCACGGCGGTACACCGCATACTGCTGCTGTGACGTCCAGCGAGGCAGGCACCTTCGAACTCGGGACCGACGGCCCGAAGAACATTCTTGTCGGCGTCGACGGTTCGACTACCTCACTGCGGGCTGCCTGGTACGCGGCCGGGATGGCACGCCGGCAAGGCTCTCGCGTCGTCGCCGTCTACGTGGGATCCGTGTCGTCGGTGTCCGCCGCGGCGCCCAACGCGGGCGCCATTGCCGTCGCGCGAGCCCAGGCTTTCGATCAGTATGCGGAGAAGCTTGGCCGCCAGGCCGAACAGTTCGCCACCGAACTGGCGATATCCCTCACGTTCATCGCTACCCGCGGTGACCCGCTGGCCGAGCTGCACCGTCTCGCCGAGGAGGTCCATGCGGACGCTGTCGTCGTCGGCGCGTCCACCAAGACCGGCCACCGGCTGGTGGGCTCGCTGGCCGTCCGCCTGGTGCGGGCCGGCAAGTGGCCGGTCACCGTGGTGCCCTGACGAGAGCGCTGAGCTTGGACTGGCCGGCTGACCGGGTGACGGCTGGCGGCGCGAGGCCGGCCGAACGCTGTGCTATTTCCGGGCGACGAGGACGAGCGGAGGCGGGCGCGCGCGCTGTGGCGATCTCGCCTGGTGGCAGGGCCCAGTGCCGCCGTGCCCGCCGCGGCGTGCCGGTGAGCGCGCGGTAGCGTGCTCAGATGGATCTCGGTCTGCGCGGGGCCCGCGCCCTGATTACCGGAGGAAGCCGTGGCATCGGCTTCGCGATCGCCGACACACTCGCTGCCGAAGGGGCGGCGGTCGGCATAATCGCCAGGGACAGTGCCGGCCTCGCCGCCGCGGCCGCACAACTGGGACGCCATGGCGGGAATGTCCGCGCCGCCGCCGCCGATGTCAGCGACACCGCCATGCTGAGCCGCGCGGTCAGCGACATCGCAGCCGCGCTTGGCGGCCTGGACCACCTGGTGGCAAACGCCGGAGGCACCGTCGGCGGAAACCTCATCGACTCCGGTCCCGGCGACTTCACGGCCACCTTCGCCCTGAACGCCGGGCACGCCGCCGAGCTCATCCGGGCGGGGC
>DATJZH010000352.1:0-4719 GCA_035499215.1 Streptosporangiaceae bacterium
TCGCTTCGCCGGCAGCATGCACGGCTTGCTGCTGCAGGTACTACTGCTTTCACCAGCCACCAGGACCTCGATATGACCCGGTGCAAGGCAGCCGGCGTTCCATTCTGCTAAGGCTCGTCACAGGCCCTGGCGGGCTCCATCGCCGGGCGGCGCTCACGCCGCTGACGACAGGACGACCTGCACATGCCGCAGGGGGCGCACGCGTCTTCGCAGGGGCGCCCGGTGCCGCATGCCAGCATGCGAGCGGGCGAGACAGCCGTGACGGCGACGGAGCCCGAACGGGGCTGATCGTCAGCGGTGCAGCTGGTCAGCAGGCGGTGGCTGGCGCTGGCCGCTGAACACGCTGCCGTCGAGGAAGGCGGCTGCGCGCTGCCAGGCCGTGGATTTCGGGGCGGAAGCGCCGGTGCCGCGGGCCCGGGTGAGGCGGTCGAACGCCTCGGCGAGTTCGGCTGCGAGATGGTCGGCCGTCCGGACCGCGCCTTCGGCTAGCAGGTTAGCGGTGCGCGGGTCGGCAGTGCGGAGAATGAGGTGGTGCCGGACGCACAGCGCCGCATCGGTCGCCGCCTGCGGCGGGGTGTCCTCCACATCTCTCAGCCGCTGCTGCGCCGCGGCCCGGCATGCTCGGCAAACGGCACAATCGGTATCGCTCGCACGTGGGCCGAAGCGCAGCCAGCGAGCCCGCGGTGCCGACGGCCGCGCCGTCAGGCACTGCATCGGCCAGCCGAGCAGCGGGCGTATGCCGCTCGGGCCGGCCGCAGTCGCCGCATCGGCGAGATGGCTGGCGCACAGCGCCAGAGCCGGGGCCGGGCCTTCACTGGCGAGGTCGGTCAGCCGTGCCAGCGCGTCCCGCTCTGCACGCGCGGCCGCCAGGCACGGCCAGCAAGCGGCCGGGCCTGGCGACCGGGCCGGGGAATGGCTCTGCGCAGCAGCGCGCGGGTCTCCGCGTCGTGGTCGGTTCCGGCGAGCCAGTCGCAGCGATGGCCAGGCGCGGCGATCGTATGCTGCGCCGTTTCCGCGAGGGCTGCCGCGCGGCGTGACCGCCCGGCGGCCGCGGTCAGGTGCGGCAGGCAAAGGCCGCCTAGTTCCTGCAAGCGGGCCATGACCGGCGGATCGGCCAGGTCGTCCAGCAGGGTGTCCAGGGCCCGCCGGGCCGCCGAGTCATCATGCTCGCACGCCGGGCAGGCCGCCTGCTGTGCGTTGCGCCCGGCCAGCTGGTTTCCGGCGGCGGTGACCACGTACCGGTATACCGCGGTCAGCCGGACCGTGGCGCCCGGCTGACTCATCAACCGGCGGGTATGCGCGGCGCACACGCCAGGCTGGCGCACAACCGGGTGACCGTGGACGGCTGGGCGTGTCCCTCCAGCGCGAACCAGCGGAGATAGCGGTCGCTTGCCTCAGTGGCGTACCGGCACACCGGGCAGCCGACCGCGGTCAGCAGGTCAGCGGCGCTGTACAAGGTCAGGACCGTCGGGCCTCGTGGCATGGGTGTCGCGGCGGGCACGCTAGCTGCCCGCCCGGCCTGCGGTCACGGGCCGATCCTGGTCAGTTCCGGGGACAGCAGGTCCAGCAGCCTGCTGCACGGCCACGACGCACGCCGTCGTTCGGTCTCCCCGCCGCTTTCGTCGAGGCTGGCGGCCCAGTCGTCGGGCTGGCCGCTCCATCGCGGGCAGGAATCGACGAGGGGACAGTCGCTACGGGCCGGACGGCCCCGTGGGCGGCATCGGGGCTGCCGACCGGACCGGAATGCCCGCAGCGCGCGCCACAAGAGCAGGACATCGTCATCGCTTACCCTGGCCATCAACCGCCCCTCACCGCTATTTAGCAGGTGCAGGGACTGTCAGCGGCGGCTGCCGCGATTGGGGCGAGCCCCTTCGCCGGGGAGCAAGTCTGGCAACGACGCGACGCTACAGTCAAGGAGCCACTGGCGGACCGGAGGTCAAAGCCTCGGCGCTGCGCGCCGAGGCGGTTGGCCGCTGCTTGTCGCAGTGTCGCTTTCTCGCATGGCTAGCAGACTCCTAGCTAGCTGGCCGTCATCCGGTCCGGTCTCGCGGGAATCGCCGCAGGCGGGTCGCGGCCTCAACGAAGATGAGCCCCGACGGGGTGATGGGGTTGTTCTGGTGCTTCCACTGCTATGCAGTCAACGATCATTCACACGGCCCTTGTGTGGTGTGCGGTGAGCTGGTCGAGCCTCCGACCGGCCTGTCCTGGGTGGACAGCCTCATCTGGACGCTAGGCCACCCTGACGGAGACCGGGCAGTCCTGGCGGCCCGAACGCTCGGCAGGCTGAAGGCGCGGCAGAGCGTTCCTGCACTGCGGGCGGTGGTTGACGCGGGAGCTGATGTCTACCTGCGCGCCGAGGCTCTGCGCAGCTTGCTCGTGATCGCGGGGCCCGAGCCGCTGGGAACGTGGCTCGAACAGCTCAGCCGGGAAGGACCGCTGGCCGTGCGCGACATTGCCCGGGAGGCGCTACACGGAATGAGACGCGTGACGTAACTGGGGCCGGCTCTCTGCTGGCAGTAGCTGGACCATCCCGGCGCATCGAACCAGATCGCAGGAGCTCCTCTTTTTGTTAGAACTTTCTTGACTCTTACTTTTGATAGCGCACTACCGCATTTCTCCGCGGGTGGGCTTGGCGGACGCCTTTGGCGTGCTGGCCGGCATGGAGCGGGCCGATCTATCGTGGGCGTGTTCGATGGCCTTGTGCGCCCGCCCCGCAGTGGCGAGGCCCGAGGACAGGAGGGTGAACATGACGGACAGTGCCGAGACCGGCATCTCTGCGTCCCAGATCGCCGTGCACTGGCGTGAGGAGGAGTACTACCCGCCGCCGCCGGCCTTCGCTCAGCAGGCCAACGCGAACGATCCCGCGATCCTCGACCGGTTCACCGAGGACCGGTTCCCGGACTGCTTCACCGAGTACGCCGACCTGCTGGACTGGGACAGGAAGTGGGACACGGTCCTGGACACCAGTAACGCGCCGTTCTGGAAGTGGTTTACCGGCGGGAAGATCAACGCGTGCCACAACTGCGTCGACCGGCACGCGGCCGTCAATCCGGATAAGACAGCGATCATCTGGGTGCCCGAGCTCGAGGAAGACGAGACCCTCCACATCAGCTACGGTGAGCTGCTGCGCCGGGTGAACGAGTTCGCCGCGCTGCTGAGCGACTTCGCTGGCCTGAAGGCCGGTGACCGGGTGACGCTGCACATGCCGATGGTGCCGGAGCTGCCGATCACGATGCTCGCCTGCGCGCGGCTCGGGATCATTCACTCGCAGGTGTTCGGCGGCTTCGCGGGTCACGCGTGCGGCACCCGCATCGCCGACTCCGTCAGCCGGGTGCTGATCACCATGGACGGCTATTACCGCGGCGGCTCGGTCACCGACCACAAGGTCAAGGCCGACGAGGCAGTCGAGGAAGCTGCACGGCAGGATCAGGAAGTCGACCAGGTCCTGGTCTGGCGGCGGCACCCTGGCCAGTACGCATCGCAGACGCCGATGACCGACGGGCGTGACTTCTTCGTCGATGAGGTCATCGCCAGGTACGAGGGCCAGCAGGTGGCGCCGGTTTCGATGGACTCGACGGCGCCGCTGTTCCTGATGTACACGAGCGGCACCTCTGGCTGATCTTCGTCGGCCTGGTGCTGCTGTCCATCGGCGCCTGGAACGCTCCGGGGACAGCAGGTCGAGCAGCATGTTGCACGGCCAGGACGCGCGGCGGCGCTCCGTTTCGGAGGCGGTCTCCTCCAGGCTGGCCGCCCAGTCGTCCGGCTGGTCGTGCCAGCGCGGGCAACGATCGCGCAGCGGGCAGTCGCTGCCTTCCGGGCGGCCGCGCGGGCGGCACGGTGGTCTCCGGCCAGACCGGAACGCCCGCAGCGCTGGCCAGAGCAGCAAGACCTCGTCGTCACTGACCCTGGCCATGACTGCCCTCGCCGCGCTGCTTGCGGATGCAGGAAATGTCAGCGGCGGCTGCCGCGGTTCGGGGCGAGCCCCTCTCGCGGGTCAGCAAGTCTGGCAACCGTGCTGCCACCTGCCGGTTCACGAACGAGTGGCCGGCCGTATCACCCGCCGGCATCCCGCTGATCGGTGTTCCGGCTCGCCAGGCGGTATGGACCCGCACACGCTCGGACTCCAGCAGTCCGCCCCAGATGCCGTGCTGGCCGCCCGTTGCCCACTGCCGCATCGACATTTCGAGGCAGCCGAGGCGCACCGGGCACTGGTGGCACAGGGCGATCGCCTGGGCCGCCTGGACGCGAGCGCGCTTCCCCCTGGCGACCGGATACCAGGCATCCGGATCCATCCCCGGGCCGCTGCACCTTGCCAGCGGGCTTGTCAGCAGGTCTGTCAGCTGGCGATCGGTGAGTACTGCCGGGTCACGATGCAGGCCGCCGACGGGGTCGGCCAGACCGGCTGGCGGAGCGGAACGGCAGTCGGGGGACTCACAGGCGGCCCGGCAGGCAGCGTTCACGGTCACATCACCCTCGCAGGCATCGGCTTCTGCACATAGAAGCCATTAGCCACGGTGGCGATTCGGGCTGCGCCCAGCCGGGAGCTTCATCCGGCGCCGCAAGCTTAAGCAGACGCGACAAAATAAACTAGGTTTTTGACTTCGGAGGGCCTACCGTTTGTGGTATGGCGGACGGCGACCGGGACGGGGAGCCCGCCGGGGAGCGGGCGGCGCGGCTGTACGGGCTGCTGCGGCCGCACCTGGATGAGCGGCAGCGGCG
>DATJZH010000353.1:0-10888 GCA_035499215.1 Streptosporangiaceae bacterium
TAGGGGGTGCCGATCTCGTCCTGGCGCCGGTAACGGCGGCCGATCGCGCTCGCGTCGTCGAAGTCGGTGTTCCAGCGCTTGCGCAGCTGCACGGCGATGTCCCTGGCCTTCGGCGACAGGTCGGCGTGCCGCGACAGCGGCAGCACGGCCACCTTCACCGGGGCGAGCCGGTGGTCGAGGCGCAGCACTGTCCGCTTTTCCGGGTTTCCCCTGGCGTCGGGCGCCTCGTCCTCGCCGAAGGCATCGAGCAGGAACATCAGCATCGACCGGTCCACCCCGGCGGCAGGCTCGATGACGTACGGGACATACCGCTCGCCGGACCCGGCGTCCAGGTAGGACAGGTCCTGGCCGGAGGCGCGGGAATGCGTGCTCAGGTCGAAGTCAGTGCGGTTGGCGATCCCCTCGAGCTCGCCCCACTCGCTGCCGGGAAATCCGTACCGGTACTCGAGGTCCACGGTGCGCTTGGAGTAATGCGACAGCTTCTCCTTCGGGTGCTCGTAGAGCCGCAGGTTCTCCTTGCTCACCCCGAGATCGAGGTACCAGGCCATCCGGGTCTCGATCCACCGCTCGTGCCACTGCTCGTCGGTGCCGGGCCTGACGAAGAACTCCATCTCCATCTGCTCGAACTCGCGGGTGCGGAAGATGAAGTTGCCCGGCGTGATCTCGTTGCGGAATGACTTGCCGATCTGCCCGATGCCGAACGGGATCTTCTTGCGCGACGTCTGCAGCACGTTGCGGTAGTTGATGAAAATGCCCTGCGCCGTCTCGGGGCGCAGGTAGGCCAGGCCGGACTCGTCCTCCGTCGCGCCGAGGTAGGTGCGCAGCAGCCCGTTGAACATGCGCGGCTCGGTGAAGGCGCCCTTGGTGCCGCAGTGCGGGCAGGCGATCGCTGACAGTCCGCCCTCCGGGGCGCGCCCGTGCCTCTCCTCGTAGGCTTCGATCAGGTGGTCCGCGCGGAACCGGCGATGGCAGGACACGCACTCGGTCAGCGGGTCGGCGAACTCGGTGACGTGGCCGCTCGCCTGCCACACCTCGGGCGCGAGGATCACGCTGGAGTCCAGGCCGACGATGTCGTCGCGCTCGTGCACCATCGAGCGCCACCACTGGCGCTTGATGCTGTTCTTGATCTCGACGCCGAGCGGGCCGTAATCCCAGGCAGCGCGCAGCCCGCCATAGATCTCGCTGGAGGGGAAGACGATCCCGCGTCGCTTGCTGAGGCTGACGAGCGTTTCCATGCGGTCACTACGGCGTGCCATCAAGATCTCCATCCGGCTGGCGGTCGGCGGCTCGGGGCGGGTTGACTGGCGGTCATCGGCTGCGGAACGCGCGCAAACTGCGGTTAAGGACGCAGTGTGCCAAGCTTAGCGGGGATCGGGGCCTGGCCGCGCGGCTATTGTGGTCGGTGACCTGGGACGAGACGGGCCTCGCAGGCCGGGCGGAGGGACAGCACCGATGAGCGGCACCAACCGGTCAGCACAGCAGCGGCGACGGCCGATCCCGCCGGGTAATTCTCTGTACACGCCGGGGGCATCGCCGGCCCGCCAGTCAGCGGAACGGCGCAGCGCGGCATTGCTGGTGTTCCTGCATCAGCTGCCGGTCTGGGTTCTGCCCGTGGTGCTCGTCGCGCTGCTGGTGGCCGGCCTGACCGTGGCCGGCTGGATCGGCGCCGTCGCGCTGCTCGCGGTGGCGGCGGTGCTCGGGCTGCTCGCGTTCATTTCCTGGCCCCGGCTGACCGCTCGGGGGCGAACCGGCCGCGCCGCCGCTATCGCGTGCGTGCTGGCAGTAGCCGTCCTGCAGGCAGCCCGCTGACGCCCGTGCCCTTCCGGGGCACGGTGGTGCCGCCAGCGCGCCAGCCCGAGCTTGCGTGATCTGCCATCACCGAGCCTCGGGCAGGGGATTGGGCCGCGCGCCGCCGTAGCGGCGGTCTCTGCTCGCGTAGATCTCGCACGCATGCCACAGATGGCGGCGGTCGAAGTCTGGGAACAGCGTGTCGAGGAACACGAACTCCGCGTAGGCGGACTGCCAGAGCAGGAAGTTGGAGATCCGCTGCTCCCCTGATGGCCGGATGAACAGGTCGACGTCGGGGATTCCCGGCTCGTCGAGATAACGGGCGAAAACCCTCTCATCGATCTTGTCGGCCCGCAGGCGGCCGGCCGCGACGTCAGCCGCGATGGCCGCGGCCGCGTCGGCGATCTCGGCCCGGCCGCCATAGTTCACGCAGAACTGCAGGGTCAGCACCGAGTTGTGCACGGTCATCCGTTCGGCTGCCTCGAGCTCGGCGATCACGCTGCGCCACAGCCGCCGCCGCCGCCCGGCCCAGCGGACCCGCACGCCCATCTCGTTCAGCTGATCCCGGCGCCGGCGGATGACAGCGCGGTTGAAGCCCATCAGGAAGCGGACCTCGTCCGGCGAGCGGCGCCAGTTCTCCGTCGAGAACGCATAGGCCGACAGGCAGGGGATCCCGAGTTCGATCGCACCCATGATCACGTCGAAAAGCGCGGCCTCGCCCGCCTTGTGGCCGTCCGTGCGCGGCAGCCCCCGTTCCCTGGCCCAGCGGCCGTTGCCGTCCAGGACCAGCGCCACGTGCCGCGGCAGCAGCTGGGCCGGGATATCCGGGGGGCGCGCGCCGCCCGGATGCGGATGCGGCGGCCGGACCTTATCGTTCATGGCTGGCCCCGCGCTATCACACGTGCTCCACATGTCGCAGCGAGCGGATGGAGTGTTCCAGATGCCACTGCACGTAGGCAGCTACCAGGCCGCTGCACTCGACCTGATGGCGCCGCTCGCTGGCATCGGCACGGGCCCAGTCACCGCGCAGCAGCGCGCTCATCAGGGCGATGGTAGCCAGCGGCGGGGTGGCAGATCCCGGCGCCCGGCAAGCCTGGCAGGTCAGGCCGCCGGCCGCGATGCCGAACGCGCGCAGAACCGGCCGGCCCTGGCGGGCGGCCGCCCCGCTGACGGCTAGTCCCGGCTGGCCAGCCGCCGCATCGCCGCTGGGCGCGCGCGTGCCGCAGACCGCGCATTCCTCCAGCGCGGGCGCATAGCCGGCGACCGCGAGAGAGCGGAGCAGGTAGGCGTCGAGCACCAGCCGGGGATCATGACTGCCCTCGCCCAGCGCCCGCAGCCCGCCGACGAGCAGCAGGAACTGGCGCATGGCCGGCTCCTTCTCGATCGGCGTGAATCTCTCGGCCGTCTCCAGCATCGCCGTGCCCGTCGTATAGCGCGGGTAGTCGCTGGCCAGCGGCTCCCCGTACGGCCGCACCGTCTCGGCCTGGGTGATCACGTCCAGCGAGCGGCCGGTGTACAGCAGCAGGTCAGCGTGCGTGAACGGCTCCAGGCGCGCGCCGAAACGAGACCTGGTGCGGCGCACGCCCTTGGCGACGGCGCGGATCCGGCCGGTCCTGCGGGCAAGCAGCGTGACGATGCGGTCGGCCTCGCCCAGTTTCTGGGTCCGCAGCACGATGCCGTCGTCTCGGTAGATGCTCACGTTGCCATTGTCCTGCATGCCGCCGGGCTGGACGCGATTAGGCGGCACTGCGGGGGGAATGGCCTTAGTCTCGATCGTTGTCCCCCCGTCGCACCTGAACAGGATCGATATGCCTGACCCGATCGGCACCGCACACGGCAGCTCGGCCGATCCCGAGCGGGGGGGGCATGGCCCAGCGACCGGGGAGCCGGAGCTGCAGCGGCTGGACGAGGCCGAGTCGCTGCGGCTCATCTCGCCAGGCGGCGTCGGCCGGCTCGCATACTCCGGCCGGTTCGGCCTGACGGTTCTCCCGGTCAATTACAAGCTGCACGAGGGCAGCATCGTGTTCCGCACCGCGCTTGGCAGCCCGACCGACGAAGACCTGCGCACCGGAATCGCGCACGCCGAGTACCGGGTGGCCTTCGAGATCGACGAAGTCGACGAGGACGCGCAAGAAGGCTGGAGCGTTCTCATCCAGGGCGCCGCGCACCATATTGACTCTGAGGACGACCGCGCATCGGTCGCGGCGTCGGGTGTCCAGCCGTGGGCCGGCGGCACGAGGGAGCACTACGTGCGCGTCACGCCGGCCCGCATCACCGGCCGGCGGATCCGCCGCACCTGAGCCGCCCGGCCCGCCCTGCGGCTCAGTCGTAGAACCCGAGGCGGCGGAGCTCTTTCGGGTCCCGCTGCCAGTCCTTGGCGATCTTGATGCGCAGGTCCAGGTAGACCCTGGTCCCGAGCAGCGCCTCGATCTGCTGGCGGGCACGGGAGCCGACTTCCTTCAGCCGCGCCCCCTGGGCGCCTATCACGATCGCCTTCTGGCTCGGCCGCTCGACGTACATGATCGCATGCACATCGGTGAGATCGTCGCGGCCTGTCCTGGGTGCCATCTCCTCGACGACGACGGCGATCGAGTGCGGCAGCTCATCCCGCACGCCTTCCAGGATCGCCTCGCGGATGAGCTCGGCGACCAGCTGCTGCTCCGGCTCGTCGGTCTGCTCGCCGCCGGCGTACAGCGCGCGGCCGACCGGCAGGTGCGAGACGAGCACATCGGCCAGCACGCCGGTGTTGAAGCCCGACACCGCCGACACCGGCACGATGTCTGCCCAGTCCCCGAGCCCGGCCACGGCCGCGAGCTGCGCGGCGACCTGCTGCCGGGACGCCTGGTCGGTCTTGGTGACGATAGCCACCACCGGGGCCGGGCCCGCGGCGGCCAGCTCGCTCGCCAGGTACTTGTCGCCCGGCCCGATCCGCTCGCCGGCCGGGAGGCAGAAGCCGATCACATCCACCTCGGTGAGCGTGGCGCGGGCCAGGCTGTCCAGCCGTTCGCCGAGCAGCGTGCGCGGCCGGTGCAGGCCCGGGGTATCGACGATGATCAGCTGGGCGTCCGGCCGGTGCACGATGCCTCGGATGGCCCGCCGGGTGGTCTGCGGCCGGCTGCTGATGATCGCGACCTTGGCACCGACGATGGCGTTCATCAGGGTGGACTTGCCGACGTTCGGCCGCCCGGCAAAGCAGGCGAAGCCGGACCGGAACCCGGCAGCCGCAGGCGGCGGCACCGGCGGTGGCGTCGGCACTGGCGGCGGTCCCATTTTCGTGATTCTTCCTTACCGGGAGCGGCCGCGGCCCGCCGGCCGCCCTGCCGGAGTCGGGCAGCGCGAAGCGGAGGTCCGGCGGAAACGTTCGCCGCAGGCCTGCGTCGGGCGATCAGCGACTGACGTCGCCGGCGTCGAGAGCCGGCCTGGGTCCGCTCTGCCGCTCGCCCGCGGCCGCTGCGCGGGCCGGCCGCCGCCGGAACAGGATCGCCAGCGCCAGACAGACCAGCACCAGGCCGGCGGCGGCCGGCCAGGTCAGCCGCTCGCCGAGCACGGCGAACGCCAGCAGCGCTGCCACTGCCGGCTCGGCCAGCCCCAGGGTCACCGCGACTGGCGCCTGCACGGTCCGCAGCCCCCGGGCGTACAGCAGGTAGGCGGCCACGGTGGCCAGGACGGCCAGTTCCGCGGTGACGGCCAGACCGCGGCCGGTCAGCAGCCAGCCCGGCGAGCCGGCCAGGAGGACGGGGAGCAGCAGGACGCCGCCGCCGGCGAACAGCGCGCCCATCACCGGGCGCTCTGAGTGGCCGCCGGTGATCAGGCGGGCCGCGGTGACGGCATAGCTGGCGTAGCACAGTCCGGCCAGCAGCGCCAGGATCACCCCGGCCAGGTTCACCCCGGCTGCCCTGCCGCCGGTGACCAGGATGGCGCAGCCGGCGATGGCCCCGGCCGTGGCGGCCATCCACCGCCGGGTCAGCGCGGCACCCCCGGCGATCCGGCTGATCAGGCCGGTCAGCACCGGGGCGCTGCCGATCGCCACCACGGTGCCGATCGCCACTCCGGTCAGCCGGACGGCGGAGAAGAAGCAGAGCTGGTAGCCGGCCACGCTCGCGGCGCCGGCCCCGAGCATCGTCCTGCGGCCCGCCGCGCCCGACAGCAGCCGACGCAGCTCGTCGCCGCGCCGGCTGCCGGCCGCCGCACTGGATCCGCGGCTGAGCAGCGCGATCAGCGCGAGCAGCGCGCCGGCCGCCACGATCCGGGCAGCGCCCACGGATACCGGGCTGGCTGCCGGCGGCGCGAAGTGCGCGACAGTGCCGGTGCTGCCCCACAGCGCCGCCGCGGCGAGGACAGCAACCGCGCCGCCAGCGCGGCCCGCGTGCTGCCACTGCACGTCCCGATTCTCTGCCAGCCTCATCAGGGCCGTCCGGCCGGCTGCCAGACTGTCGCCCGCTTGAGCCGGGCATCCTCCAGACCCGGCCAGGTCGGGACGTCGTAGCTGGCGACCGGCTCAAGGCCAGCGCGCGGCAGGTAGGCGCGGCCCGGATCACCGAGCAGCACCCTGGCGCCGGACGCGCCGGCCCGGTCAAGGAAAGCCATGATCCGGTCCGCCAGCCGCTTCTCGTAGCACGCGTCGCCGGCCAGGACCAGGTCAGCGCCGCGGGCGCGGCCGCCGAGCAGGTCACCGGGGGTGACGGCGAGCGTGACGCCATTCGCCTGCGCGTTGAGCGCGATGACCGCCGCGGCTAGCGGGTCGACCTCGCTGGCGGTCACGGCAGCCGCCCCGGCCCTGGCGGCGGCGATCCCTACCAGGCCGGAGCCCGCCGCCAGGTCGAGGACGACCCGGCCGGCGACCTGGCCGGGATGATCAAGCAGGTACCGC
Organism: Streptosporangiaceae bacterium; assembly: GCA_035499215.1. Taxonomy (GTDB): domain Bacteria; phylum Actinomycetota; class Actinomycetes; order Streptosporangiales; family Streptosporangiaceae; genus DATJZH01. The sequence goes on from DATJZH010000353.1 coordinate 6,659, forward strand.
GCAAGCGCGGTGCCGCCCGCCCACGGGAAGGCCCAGAAAGGCACCGGCAGCCCACGCTGCCCGGTTTCCCGCTCGATCCGCTCCCAGAGCACGAACGGCTCGTCGGCGAGATGCAGCCGGAGCTCGGGCAGCAGCGGCGGCGCCGTCAGCCGGGTGTTCGCCCGGATGAAGACCGCCGCGCCCGGCGCAGGCGCCACCATAGCCTCCGGTCTCAGGGCAGCAGCGTCTCGCGCACGGTCCCGTCGGGCGCGGCGTGGAAGACCACCGCGTGCGGGCCCGCATCACGGACCGCGGCCAGGTCGGCCGGGTCGGGGCCGGTCCCGTCGCTCACCAGCGCGGCTGCCTCCAGGCTCGCCGCCCCGCTGGACGCTGCCATGGCCACCGCCAGGCGCAGCGCCGACAGCCGCAGCGATGGCAGCGCCACAGCAGCCGCGGCATACGTGCGCCCGCTCTCATCACGGACCGCAGCGCCCTCGGCAGCCGATACTCGCGCACGGGCCGAGCGGGCCAGCGTGATGATCTTGACGTCTTCCGGTCCCGGCTCTGCGCCGCTCACCTGGCACAGTCTAGTGCCCGGCTGCGCCCGCCGGCCCGGATCCGCCCGAGCTCGTGCCCGGCTCCCCGGCCGCCCGGCGCGCGCTGCCAGGATCACTGCCCGCAGGCCCGGCTGACGGCCAGCCGGCCGCGTGCCCGTTCCCCGCCTGCCACTGGCCGTCGTGCGGCCCGGCGGTGACCGTGCCCGGCCCGCCGCCCCCGCCCGGCCCGGTCAGGCCCGGCTTGCTCCGCTCCACGGTCACGGTCCCGATCCGGTTGCGCCGCCCGGCCAGGCTCTCGGCCGTCAGCCGCAGGCCGGCCACCGTCGCCACCGAGCCGGCGATCGGCACCCGGCCGAGCAGCTGGGCCAGCAGCCCGCCGACGGTCTCCACGTCCTGCGCCTCGATGCTCACGCCGAATAGCTCTTCCAGCTCCGCCACCCCGAGCCGCGCCGTTACCCTGGCCCGTCCCTCGCCGAGCCACTCCACTGGCGGCTGCTCGTTGTCGTACTCGTCGGCGATCTCCCCGACGATCTCCTCCAGGATGTCCTCGATGGTCACCAGCCCCGCGGTGCCGCCATACTCGTCGATCACGATCGCCAGGTGGATCTGGTACGCCTGCATCTGCCGCAGCAATTCGTCGATCGGCTTGCTCTCCGGCACGAAGGTGGCCGGCCGCATGATCGACGAGACCGCCTCGGCCGACTCGGCCTCCCTGTTGTCGTAGCTGCGAGTGACGATGTCCTTCAGGTAGGCGATGCCGACCACGTCATCCAGGTTCTCGCCGACCACCGGAATCCGGGAGAACCCGCTGCGCAGCGCCAGCGAAAGCGCCTGCCGCAGCGTCTTGCCGCGCTGCACGAAGACCATGTCGGTACGAGGGACCATGACCTCGCGCACGATGGTATCGCCCAGCTCGAACACGGAGTGGATCATCGCGCGCTCGCCGGGCTGGATCACCCGGCGCCGCGCCAGCAGGTCCACCAGGCCCCGGAGGTCTTCTTCCGACCCCGACGGGCCATCGCGGTGCTCGCCGCCGGGGCTCAGCGCGCTGCCCGTGGCAGCCAGGAAGCCGGGCAGCGGGCCGAGCAGGCGGACGACAGGCCGCATCACGGACGCTGCCACGCTGGCCACCCGCACCGCCCGCTGACGGCCCAGCGTGCGGGGGATAACTCCGGCGACCACGTAGATCACGATGATCATGACCGCTGCGGTGATGGTGAACGCCCGCCAGCCATCCCCGAGCCGGTCCACCGCGACCGCGGCTACCAGCACGGTGGCGCCGATCTCGGCCGCGACCCTGGCCAGCAGCAGCACCGACAGATGGCGCGGAACCTCCGCGAGCACCGCCTGCAGCGCCGAGGAGTCACCGGCCGGACGGCCGAGCTCCTTCGCGCCGGCCCGCGATATCCGCAGCAGGGCGGTCTCGGCGCTGACGCACGCGCCGGCCAGCAGGATCAGCGCGATCGCAGCGACGAGCAGCCAGCCCATCGGCGGCTCACCCCGGCCCTGCAGCGCAGTCACCGCCAGGCTGGTCGCCGGCGGCGCCGGTGCCGCCGGTGCCGCCGGCCGCGCGCTGCTGCGAGCGCCAGGAGGCCAGCAGCCTGTCCTGCAGGCCGAACATGATCGCGTGGTCTTCCGTCTCGGCGTGGTCGTAGCCGAGCAGATGCAGGATGCCGTGCACGGCGAGCAGCTCCATCTCGTCCTGCGCGGCATGGGCCGCATCGCGCGCCTGCTCGGCTGCCACCTGCGGGCAGATCACCACATCGCCCAGCAGGCCAGGGACGCCGACGGGCTCCCCGCCGGAGTGCTCGGCGTGCGTGCCGCCAGGCTGCGGTGGCCGCAGCTCGTCCATCGCGAAGGCCAGCACGTCCGTCGGACCCGGCTCGCCAATCCAGCGCGCGTGCAGCTCGGTCATGGCAGCCTCGTCGACGAGCAGCACGGACAGCTCGGCTAGCGGATGAATCCGCATCTCGTCCAGAACGTGCCTGGCCAGCCCGGCCAGCGCGCCCTCGTCCGTCTCGACGCCCGACTCGTTCGCGATCTCGATGCTCACGCGGTCCCCGCTAGCGTGCCCGCCATCATGACCATCACCGTGCCCGGCCGTCGGCCCTGCGCGACCGCCCGGCCGACAGCCGCGCGGAGCCGGACGGCCCCTTGCGGGCGTCGTAGCGCTCGTAAGCGTCCACGATCTCGCCGACCAGCTTGTGCCGGACGACATCATGGCTGTTCAGGCGGCAGAAATGGACATCCGGGACGCCGTCCAGGATGTCCTGGACCAGCCTGAGGCCGCTGACCTGGCCAGACGGGAGGTCGACCTGCGTCACGTCGCCGGTGACGATGATCCTTGAGCCGAAGCCGAGCCGGGTCAGGAACATCTTCATCTGCTCGGGCGAGGTATTCTGCGCCTCGTCGAGAATGATGAACGAATCATTGAGCGTCCTGCCGCGCATGTAGGCCAGCGGTGCGATCTCGATTGTCCCCGCCGCGGTCAGCCGCGGGATCGTATCGGGATCCAGCATGTCATGCAGCGCGTCATACAGCGGCCGCAGATACGGGTCGATCTTGTCGTAGAGCGTTCCCGGCAGGAAGCCAAGCCGCTCGCCGGCTTCCACTGCAGGGCGGGTGAGGATGATCCGGTTCACCTCCTTGGCCTGCAGCGCCTTGACCGCCTTGGCCATGGCGAGATAGGTCTTCCCGGTGCCAGCCGGCCCGATGGCGAAAACGATGGTGTGCTTGTCGATGGCATCGACGTAGCGCTTCTGGTTGAGCGTCTTCGGCCGGATGGTCCGGCCGCGCGCGGACAGGATGTCGAGCGTCAGCACGTCAGCCGGACGGGGGCCGGCTTTCCTGCGGAGCATGGCCACGCTCCGTTCGATCGCGTCCGTGGTGAGCTCCGCGCCGCTGGCGACCAGCTCAGTGAGCTCGCCGAAAAGCCGCTCGGCGACGCCCGTCTCGCGCAGCGAGCCGGTGACGGTGATCTCGTTGCCGCGGACGTGAATGTCGGCGTCGACGGCATTCTCGATGACATGCAGCAGTTCATCGCGTGATCCGAGCAGGCTGACCATGGAGTGGTCGTCCGGAATCACGATCTTGACCTGGGTGCCGCCGGCTGGCTCGCCCCTTCGCGTATCGCTGGAATTGTCTGTCAATGGCCCTTCCCCGTGCGGCCGTGAGCGCTGGCCGACATCTCCGCCATGCTATCGGCGCCGCCAGCCGGCCGCGCGGCCCGCCGGGATCTCACCTGGCGGCTCCGGCAAACTGCCACTAAGCGGATCTTAACGTGTGCCCGGCCAATGACACGGCCGACATATATGGTGGTGTACCGCGAACCTCGCCGCATCGCCCTTCTGGTGCACGGCTCGCCAGGCCGCGCTTCCCGCGGCCCATCGGTGTTGCCCGCGGCGGTCGCACGTGCGCGGACTCTGGGCTTGGGGGGAAATGCGATCGTTGAGGCTAATTTGTACGCCAGCGACGGATCCAGGGAACCTGACCCGACAGTTAGTGAACCCGGGGATGTGGTTACGCGTCCAATGCACGTGACCGAAACTCTGGTCGCGGATAACGCGCTGGCCTCGGTCCCGGCTGCCTGGGACGCAGACCGTGCAGTGACCGCGCTCTACACCGCGCACTACCGGTCCCTGGTGCGCCTGGCGGCACTGCTGGTGCGCGACGTCGCGACGGCGGAGGAAGTGGT
>DATJZH010000354.1:0-3070 GCA_035499215.1 Streptosporangiaceae bacterium
ATGTACTCGCTCACCAGCCGGTCGTCACCGCCGAAGGAGACCGCCGCGCTCGCCAGCGGGCCGCCCTCCCGCAGGTAAAGCGCCGCCAGGTACAGCCCGGCCGGCCATCCCTCGGTCCGCTGATGCAGCGCCGCCACTTCCCCCTCACCCAGGGTGAGGCCAGCGTTGCGCAGCAGCCATGACGCCTCCTCGGCGGTGAGCGACAAGTCACTGGTGCCGATCTCCAGGATCTTGCCCTCGGCGCGCAGCCGCGCGACCCGCAGCGGCGGCCCGGCCCGGCCAGCGAGCACCAGCCGCGAGCCGCCCGGCACGTGATCGGCCAGCACCGACAGCGCCGCCCGGCACTCCCGGTCATGCAGCACGTGCACGTCATCCAGCACCAGCACCACCGGCGAGGACATAGACGCAAACGCCGACCCCAGCCTCGGCACGACCGAGCCGGGCACCGAACTCCCCGGGGAGGCAAGCGCGTCGAACACCCGCTCATCGATCGGCTCCACCGCATCAAGGGCTTCGGCGACATAGGTCAGCAGGACCTTCGGGTCGTTGTCCGCTTCGTCGACCGACACCCACGCGAAGGACTGGCCGCTGCGCTCGGCCCACTGCGACAGCAGCGTCGTCTTCCCGTAACCTGGCGGCGCAACCACCGACACAATAGGACGCAAGTCACCTCGCGCCAGCCGCTCAATCAGCAGCGAACGGCGCACCGTCCCGGGCCGCATCAGCGGACGGCGCATCTTCGAGACGACAAGATCGGACGCCGACCTGCCCGCGAGGTGCGGTCGGCCGGCCTGCTGACGCACATCGCTCACGCCCATGCCCCGACCACGCCTCTCCGTCAAGGTCTGCCGCCCCTATGATCTTCCGTAGTCGCGAATCAGGTCAAGCACGACAACGGACCCGGCGGCAACTCTAACGCCGCAGGGCTGCGCACGACGCGGGACGGCGGCTGGGAGGAAACCCATGTTGGTCGCCCCGCCGGGCCAACAGCACAGGGGTCGGCCACCTCAGGCGACTGCCTTCCGGACTGGATTGACGGACGCTTACACCCCCGACCTGCTCATCCCATCGGCGCATTCGGGCTCCGCAGCGCCTACGCATCCGTCGGCCCGGCCCAATCGCTGGTCGACGCCCTCATCGCGGCCGGCTGGATACTTGCCACCGCCGTCATCCAAGGCATCACCCGCACCGTCCGTCGCGACTAACAGCCCACGCTCACAGCAATAGCTTCCGACCCGCTGCCCAAGCCGGATAACAACGGTCACCGGCGAGGACGGGCCCAGCAACGGTGGCGTCCATGTTCACGCTGACCGGCTCCGCCCGCCCTCTCATGAGTGCCGATGGCCCTCATGCAATGGCGCCGAGTGCTGAGGCGGTTCATTGGCCAGAGCTGTGCCGCCGGGCCAGCACCCGTGCGGCCTCCCGGAAAGGCACCACCAGGTACACCGCGAGACCAAAGTAAAGCGCCACCGCCGCTACCGGCAGAAGGAGCCCGATGAGGATCGCGATCACATACCCGATGACGACGGGCAGACGTTTCCGCCGGTCTCTGTGCAGCTCCTCGCCCTCTTTTGCCGGTGAGTAGAGGTGCTCGTACCGCGCGTAGGCGTCCAGGGCGTACCCCAGGAGGCTGATGACCAGCAGCGTGAGCCCGTACATGGTGACATACACCCGTTCGCCGCTGATGTCGTCATGCCGCAGGGCGTCTGCGATGAGCCCGGTCGGGAACGGCAGGAAGACCACCCCGAGCAGGACGAGCAGGTTGAGCCGCAGGAACAGCTGATCGGTCCCGGTGAGCTGGTCGGTCAAGGCGGTGTGCAGGAGCCAGGAGACGCCGATGGTCAGGAAGCTGACGAGGTAGGCCAGGTAGCCAGGCCAGGCGTGCAGCACCTGCTGCAGCGGTGTGCCCGGCGGATGCACCGCGAGGTCCAGGACTAGCAGCGTGGCGGCGAAGCCGTACACGCCGTCGCTGAATCCTTCCATCCGGTCCTTGCTGAGGACCCGGCGACCGCGTGGGGTGTCTTCGTCAGCTGGCACGGCACCGTCTCCTTTGCGTCGGCCGGCAGGCGGCGGCCAATCTGCGGATCGGGGCCGCCTGCCCTGCTGCCGGCAGCTCAGGTCCAGATTGCCTGATCCGGACCGGTGATGCCACGCGTCAGCGCCCGGCAGCTGAGGCCCCCAATCGGGTGACCAAGACCCTGGCCGGGCTGACTGACCCTTTGATGGCCAGCGGCCGCAGGCCGACTGGGTTGATGGCCAGCGGGCCGCGGGCCGACCGGGCATTTCACCCCGATGAGGTGGGGCGCGGACATGACGTCAGCGCACATCCTGGGATTGACCGGGAAGACCTCATGACCATGGGCCGCCAGCAGGCCTGCTGCTTACGGTCTTGTCTGGCGCGGCTGGCATGACCCAGCCGCCGTTTTGCCCGGATGCAGTCAGAACAGGAGATGCGAGATGGCGCAACCCGAAGCGGTATTCATTTACATCGGCACCTATCCCAGCGAGGTGGCGGCGCAGGCCGACTACGACGTCGTGAAGGATCTGCACGCGGCCGGTGCGGTCGGGACCTACGACGCCGCCGTGGTCACCAAGGACGACGTCGGCAAGGTGCACGAGAACAAGGACGAGATGGCCACCCGGCACGGGGCGTGGGGCGGCGCCGCGGTCGGCGCGCTGATCGGCCTTCTGTTCCCGCCCGCGATCGTCGCGACCACCGCGGCCGGCGCGGCCGTCGGCGGGGTGAGCGGCCACTTGTGGCGCGGCATGTCCCGCGCGGACGTCAAAGAGCTGGGGGAGGTCATCGACGACGGGCAGGCCGCCCTGGTCATCGTCGGCGAGAGCACGGTGGCGGAGGCGGTGAACAAGGCCGACCTGAAGGCCGAAAAGCAGGTTGCCAAGGAACTCGACGTCAAATCGAAGGACATCGACAAGGCGGTCCGGGAAGCCGCCACCGAAGTCAGCTGACCGGGCGGCCCCCGGCCAGGGGGTGGCTGTTGCGCCGCGCCGGCCGGACACCGGCATCTTGGAGGACACATGAGACCAGCACATCGGCCAGGCCAGCGCAGAT
>DATJZH010000355.1:0-6033 GCA_035499215.1 Streptosporangiaceae bacterium
TGCTGAGCTTCCTGATGCTCTTCGTCGAGCTGGCGCTCATCCGGTGGTCCGGGGCCCTGGTCCTCTACCTGTCGTACTTCTCCAACTTCGTCCTGCTGGGCAGCTTCCTCGGCATCGGCATCGGGTTCCTGCGGGCCCGGGCCCGGGTGAACCTGTTCCCGTATGCCCCGGTGGCGCTGGCGCTGCTGATCCTGTTCGTCCGGGTGTTCCCGGTCGAGGTCGTCCGGACCGGATACCAGATCCTGTTCTTCGGCGCCGGGAAGTTCCACGCCAGCGGGCCGCCCACGTGGGTCACGCTGCCCATCGTGTTCCTGGCGGTCGCGGCGGTCATGGCGATGATCGGCGAGGGCGTCGCCCGGACGTTCATCCGGTTCCGGCCGCTGGACGCGTACCGGCTGGACATCGCGGGCAGCATCGTCGGCATCGCGGCCTTCTCGCTGCTCTCGTTCCTCGACGCCAAGCCGGTCGTCTGGGCGCTCATCGTGGCCGTGGTCATGCTGCTGCTGTACGGCCGACGGGCCGGTCTCCTCCAGATCGTCGGCGTCGTCGCCATCGTGATGCTGCTCTGGTCGGAGTCCCTGTCATCCAGCGACATCTGGTCGCCCTACTACCGCATCTCGGTGATCAAGGCGGGTGCCGACAGGTATTCCATCAACGTCAACGGAATCCCGCACCAGAACATCATCCCGGCCCGCGATCTGCAGAAGGTCTACTCCCAGCCGTACCTGGACGACCCGGGCAACCCGCTCAACAACGTCCTGATCGTCGGCGCCGGGACGGGTGACGACGTGGCGAACGCCCTGCTGAAAGGGGCCAAGCACATCGACGCGGTGGAGATCGATCCCCAGCTATACCAGCTGGGCAGGCAGCTGAACCCGGACCATCCGTACCAGAATCCGCGGGTCTCCGTGCACATCAATGACGGCCGGGCCTTCCTGGAGCGGACGCACACGAAGTACGACATGATCCTGTTCGCCCTGCCCGACTCGCTGACCCTGGTCGCCGGGCAGTCCTCGCTGCGGCTGGAAAGCTACCTGTTCACGCTGCAGGCGGTGCAGGCCGCGAAGGCCCACCTGAATCCGGGTGACGGCGTGTTCGCCATGTACAACTACTACCGGACGCCGTGGCTCCGCGACCGGCTGGCGAACACCCTCCAGGTCGCCTTCGGGCACACCCCGTGCGTGGACAACGAGGGCTTCTCGCTGTCGATGATCTCGGATACCGTCACCCCGTCCGCCCTGCACTGCGGCACCACCTGGCACCGCCCGGCGGACGTCGTCCCGCCGGCCACCGACGACCACCCGTTCGTCTACCTGGACGGCAACTCGGTTCCCTGGCTCTACCGGATCACGCTCGGCCTGATCCTGCTGGCCTCGATCCTGCTGGTGCGCCCGGCCGCCGGTCCCTACCGCAGGATGACCGGCTATCTCGACCTGTTCTTCATGGGGGCCGCGTTCATGCTGCTCGAGACGAAGAACATCGTGCAGTTCGCGCTGCTGTTCGGCACCACCTGGTTCGTCAACGCGCTGGTGTTCGCCGGGGTGCTGGTGGCCGTGCTCGCCGCCGTGCAGGTCTCGCGCCGGGTGGTGGTCCGGCGGCCGGCCCTGTTGTACCTGGCTCTGCTCGCGGCGCTGCTCGCCGCATGGGCGGTTGAGCCGGACACGCTGCTGTCGCTGGCTGCGGTACCGCGTTTTGTGCTCGCGGCCCTGCTGGCGTTTGCCCCGATCTTCCTGGCCAACGTGGTGTTCTCGCAGCGGTTCCGCGACACCAGCGACTCGGCGGTGGCCTTCGGCGCCAACCTGCTCGGCGCGATGGCCGGCGGCCTGCTCGAATACACCTCGCTCATCTTCGGGTACCAGTGGCTGCTCATCCTGGTGGCGGTGCTCTACGGCCTCGCCTTCCTGACCGGCCAGCTGCGGCAGCCGGCCGGCCTCGTCACCCCATATGCGGGTAGCGGTAGTCGAGCGGCGGGACAAACAGCTCCTTGATGGTCCGCGCGTTGACCCAGCGGATCAGGTTGAAGATCGAACCCGCCTTGTCGTTGGTGCCGCTCGCCCGCGCACCGCCGAATGGCTGCTGGCCGACTACCGCGCCCGTGGGCTTGTCGTTGATGTAGAAGTTGCCCGCCGAGAACCTGAGCGCTTCAGTCGCCGCCGCGATGGCGTCCCGGTCCTGCGCGATAATCGACCCGGTGAGCGCGTACGGTGCGATGCCCGCGGCCTGGGCGACCACGGCATCGTACTGGCTGTCGTCGAATACGTGCACCCCGAGGATGGGGCCGAAGTACTCGGTGGTGAACACCTCGTCGGCCGGGTCAGTGCTCTCCAGCACTGTCGGCCTGACGAAGTAGCCGTCGCGGTCGTCGGCTGTGCCGCCGGCCAGGACCGTGATGGCCGGCCGCGACCTGGCCCGGTCGAGCGCTCCGGAGTGCGTCGCGAAGGCCTGCCTGTCGATAACCGCGCCCATGAAAAGCGACAGGTCCGTTGCCACATCCCCCATGCTCAGCGACTCGACAGAGCCGAGGAAGTCGTCCCGCATCCGCTCCCAGACGCTGCGCGGCACGTACGCACGGGACGAGGCCGAGCACTTCTGGCCCTGGTACTCGAACGATCCGCGCAGCAGCGCCATGGTCAGCACGTCGGGGTCCGCGGACGGATGGGCGATCACGAAATCCTTGCCGCCCGTCTCGCCCACCAGCCGCGGATAACTGCGGTACCCGGAGATGTGCTCGCCGACAGTGCGCCACATGTGCTGGAAGGTGCCCGTCGAGCCAGTGAAGTGAATGCCCGCCAGGTCCTGGTGCGGCAGCGCGACCCTGGACACCACCTCACCGCTGCCGGTCACCATGTTGATCACGCCAGGAGGCAGGCCGGCTGCCTCGAGCACGCGCATCAGGTAGTGCGCGGAAAGCTGCGCGGTGGGCGAGGGCTTCCACACCACCACGTTGCCGAGCAGCGCTGGCGCTGTCGGCAGGTTGCCGGCGATGGAGGTGAAATTGAACGGTGTGATCGCCAGCACGAAACCCTCGAGCGGCCGGTACTCCAGCCTGTTCCACGAGCCGGGGGCCGAGTTCGGCTGCTCGGCGAGCAGCCGCCTCGCGTAGTGCACGTTGTAGCGCCAGAAGTCGGTAAGCTCGCACGCGGCATCGATCTCCGCCTGGTAGACCGACTTGGACTGGCCGAGGATGGTGGCCGCGTTGATGGTCGCGCGCCAGGGCCCGGCGAGCAGGTCTGCTGCCTTCAGGAAGATGGCCGCGCGATCGTCGAAGGCCAGCGCCCGCCAGGCTGGAGCCGCCTGGCTGGCGGCCTCGATCGCTGCCGCCACATCCTCGTCGGTTGCGTTGCCGAGCTGGCCCAGCACGTGCCTGTGGTTGTGCGGCTGCACGATGTCGACGCGTGCGCCGCCGCCCAGCCGCTGCCTTCCGCCGATGGTCAGGGTGAGCTCTGCGCGCTCGCCGGCCATCTCCTTGATCTTGGCCTCGAGCGCGGCCCGGTCAGGGCTGCCCGGCGCATGGGCCCTGATCGGCTCGTTCCCTGGCAGCGGGACGCTGGTCACACCATCCATTACGGCACTCCCTGGATAACCGGCATATCAACGGCGGCAGCCATCATCGTCGCACGAAAGCCGGAAACCGGCGTCAGCGGCCAGGCGGCGCACTTCCGGGCCGGGCAGCGGTCGACGGCACTGGCGCGCAGCCTGCGGCCAACTGCGGGGTCAGGGGGAAACGGCACCGTAGGAGGGCGGCGCGTCCTGCGGGGCGCTGCCCCACGGGCCGGGTCTGCTGCGCAGCGTCCAGTCCATCGTCGAGCCCCTGGCCAGCCCCGAGAACGGCACGTAGAGCTTGTGGTGGGCCCGGCCGTTGATTTTCAGCGACCCGACATAGAACCTCGTCGGCGAGGCCCGCGGGGCATTGATCGTAATGACCTTGCCGTCGGGCAGGTGGATCACGGCCTTCGGGAAGCCCGGGCTGGCCAGTACGAGGTTGTCGCTGCCCGGGTTCTCCGGATAGATGCCGAGCATCTCCCAGATGAACTGCGAGCTTTCGGCGCCGAGGTCGTCGTTGCCGCGCATGCCGTCCGGACCGGGCAGGTAAACGTCATTCCTGATGGTGCTGACCGCCTGCTGCGTGCCGGCCGGGTCACCGGCGTAATCGAGCGCGTTCTGCTCGCCCAGGTCAAACTCGTTGGTTATCTGCGCGTACATCCCGAGGCCGGCTGGCCTCGAGAGGTAGCGCTGCAGCCTGGGCACGACCTTGGCGTCGCCGCCGAGCCGCGCGAACAAGCCGGCGTAGTTGTTAGGCACATCCCACAGGTACTCATAGGCGTCGCCCTCGAGGTACCCGTGGTAAGTGCTCGTCGGCCGGATGCCGGCCAGGAACGCGCCGCTGGCCAGCCGCGGATTCAGCAGGCCATCCCCGGCGTCGAACACGTTCGTCCAGTCGTCTGCCCGCCGTTCCAGCATGGTCGCGTCGGCGGTGTCGCCGAGAGCGGCCGCGAACCTGGCGAGGGCGAAGTCCGCGCTGTCGTATTCCAGCAGGCTTGCCACCGAGCCGCGGGCGTTGCAGCACCCGTACGTGCCGTCCTGCGGGAGGAAGCCGTACCGGGACTCGAGCGCCTCACCTGGCCGGACGGTATTGACAGTGGTGGCCTGCCTGACCATGTCGGCCAGCGCTTGCGTCGTGTCGAAGTTCCTGACGCCAAAGGAATAGTAGTCCGAGATGATCGAGTCGGCAGGATCCCCGACCATGGCGTAGTTGTCCAGGTTCAGGTATCCCCATTGCGGCAGAATGCCGTTCTGCGCGTAGTAGTTCAGCAGCGACTGCGCCATATTGCCCGTGGCGCCGGGGTCGACGATCGCCTGCAGCTGGGCGAGCGAATGATAAGTATCCCAGCCCGAGAACATGCCGTACTGGTTCGCCTGGCCAGGGCCCAGCGTGTGCACTCGCAGGTCCGAGCCCAGGTACTGCCCGTTCACGTCGCTGGTGATGTTCGGCTGCAGGAGATCCTTATACAGCAGGCTGTAAAACTCCTGGGTCCGCGCGTAACTGCCGCCGGAGACCTGGATCCTGCCGAGCAGGGCGTTCCAGCTGCGCCGCGCCGCGGCCCTGACCCGGGCGAGGTCCCAGCCGCCGTTCTCCTGGCGCCAGTCCAGCATGGCGTTGGCCGCGCTCACATAGGAGATGGCTACCTTCGCTTTGATCAAGGGGCGGGACCTGGTCGTGAATCTCACTAAAACCGAATTCGGATACTTCTGACCGCGCTCGGTGATAATCCGGTGCCGGATGATCCGATGATTGAAGACGATGACGAAATGCACGGTATAATCCTGCTGGCCGCTTATGCCCTTGTTGTTGCAGAAGTGGCCGGTCGTGGCGGATCCCTGCACCCGGTTGTCGCCGACGATCCTGGCGCTGGACGCGACGTCGCGTGTCTGGCTGTCCCGCAGCTTGATCAGGAAGTCGGCTCTGCTGGTCTCCGGGAACTCGAACGTTCCCATGGCGCTGTGCGGGGTCGCCGAGAATCGGGAGGTGATCGTATTCGGCTGGTTGCTTCTCGCCGAGTAGTAACCGGCCTGGGCTGCCTCGCCGGCGTTGGTAAACGAGGTCGTGTCGTTGCTCGGGTTGCCGTTGGGCAGCAGACCGGTCATGGGCAGGATCGGGATGTCACCGGCGGCCGGGCAGCCGGGTCCGGACAGGTGGGTCAGGCTGTAGCCAGTGAGCTTCCTGTCGCCGAAGGTGTAGCCCCCGCCGTCATTGCGGTGTGGCACGGTGTCCGGGCTCCATTGGACCATGCCGAAGGGCACGTCAGCGCCGGGGAAGGTATTGCCGCCGCTGCTGGTCCACGTGCGCGTGTCCACCAGCGCGGCCGGGTTCTTGACCAGCCTCGGGACCGCAGCCTGGTTACTCGCGGCTGCGGGCAGCATCGCGCGGCTGACCGGCGCCGGACAGGAAACCAGCACACCGCTGGCATCCCTGGAACAGGTCCCCTGCGGCGTCTGGCCGGCCACGGCACCGACGGCCGGCGCCGCGCTGGT
>DATJZH010000356.1:0-4884 GCA_035499215.1 Streptosporangiaceae bacterium
CGAGGCATACCCCGGCGACGTGTTCTACCTGCACTCGCGCCTGCTCGAGCGCTGCGCGAAGCTGTCGGATGAGCTCGGCGGCGGCTCGCTGACGGGCCTGCCGATTGTCGAGACCAAGGGCAACGACATCTCCGCCTACATTCCGACCAACGTCATCTCGATCACCGACGGCCAGATCTTCCTGGAGACCGACCTGTTCAACTCGGGCGTCCGCCCGGCGATCAACGTCGGCCAGTCGGTCTCCCGGGTCGGCGGCGACGCGCAGGTCAAGGCGATGAAGAAGGTGGCGGGCGGGCTGAAGCTGTCGCTCTCGCAGTTCCGCGACCTGGAGGCCTTCGCGGCATTCGCCTCTGACCTGGACGCCGCGTCGCGCGCCCAGCTGGACCGGGGCGCGCGGCTGGTCGAGCTCTTGAAGCAGCCGCAGTACAGCCCGCTGCCGGTGGAGCAGCAGGTGGTCTCGGTGTGGGCCGGGACTTCCGGGTATCTCGATGACGTGCCGGTCGAGGACATCAGCCGGTTCGAGTCCGAGCTCCTGGAGGACCTGCAGGATTCCGGCTCGGGCATCTACGACGCGATCAGAGAGACCGGCGACCTTTCCGAGGACACCACGACAGCGCTCAAGGACGCGATCGAGAAATTCCGGAACGGCTTCGAGACCAGCCGCGGCGAAATGCTGGTGGTAGAGGAGGAGCCCGCGGAGGCCATCGATGCGGCCCAGGTCGATCAGGAGAAGATCGCCAAACGAGTACCGCCGGCCAAGGCCGACGAGAAGAAGAACTAGCCGCCATGGGGGCCCAGCTACGCGCGGTCAGGCGGCGGATCAGGTCGGTCCAGTCCACTGCCAAGATCACCCGCGCCCAGGAGCTGATCGCGTCATCGCGGATCATCAAGGCGCAGCAGCGGGTGCGGCAGGCCTGGCCTTACGCCAGGGAGGTCACCCGCGCGGTCGAGGCCGTCGTCAGCCGGACGTCGCACATCGACCATCCGCTCACCACCGAGCCGGAGAATCCGACCCGCGCCGCGGTGCTGATCCTGACCAGCGACCGCGGTTTCTGCGGCGGCTACAACACGACCGTCCTGCGCGAGGCCCAGGGGCTGCGCGCGCTGCTCGAGGGCCGCGACGTGGAGGTCGTGTCCTACGTTTCCGGCCGCAAGGGCGTCAGCTGGCACCGGTTCCGGCAGCGCGAGATGGCTGGCGAGTGGAGCGGTTTCTCGGAGATGCCGCAGCACGCGGATGCCAGCGAGATCACCGCGGCCCTGCTCGGGGCCTTCGAGCAGCCGTCCGACCAGGGCGGGGTAGACGAGATACACCTCGTGTTCACCGAGTTCGTGTCCATGCTCACCCAGCGCCCGGTCGTCCGCAGGCTGCTGCCGCTGGAGATCGAGGAGACGCAGGAGGAGGCGCCGACCGGGCCGGTGCCGGTGTATGAGTTCGAGCCGTCGCCGGAGCAGGTGCTTGACGCGCTGCTGCCGTGGTACGTGGAGAGCAGGATCTTCCACGCGCTGCTCGACGCGGCCGCAGCCGAGATCGCAGCCAGGCGCCGCGCGATGAAGTCGGCGACGGACAACGCCAACGACCTGCTCGATGCGCTCACCCGCGAGGCGAACACCGCACGCCAGGCAGAGATCACCCAGGAAATCAGCGAGATCGTCGGGGGCGCCAACGCGCTTGCCGAGACGATCGCAGGGAGTAAGTGAGCATTACCATGACCGCTACCGTAGAGAACTCCGCAGCCCGAGGCCGAGAACCCGACAGCGCCGGCGCTGGCCGCGTCGTGCGGGTCATCGGTCCCGTCGTCGACGTGGAGTTCCCCGCTGAGGAGCTTCCGGGCATCTACAACGCGCTGCACGTGGACGCGACGCTGGACAACCAGGACAGGACGCTGACCCTGGAGGTCGCGCAGGACATCGGCGACAATGTCGTCCGCGCCATCTCCATGCAGCAGACGGACGGGCTGGTGCGCGGGGCGGAGGTTACCGACACCGGGTCATCGATCTCTGTGCCGGTCGGCGACGTGACCAAGGGGCACGTGTTCAACGTCCTGGGCGAGACCCTGGACGTGCCGACGTCCACGCTGAAGATCACCGAGCGCTGGCCCATCCACCGGGATCCGCCGCCCTTCGATGAGCTGGAGGCCAGGACCGAGATCCTCGAGACCGGGATCAAGGTCCTGGACCTGCTCACCCCGTATGTCAAGGGCGGGAAGATCGGCCTGTTCGGCGGCGCCGGCGTGGGCAAGACGGTGCTCATCCAGGAGATGATCACCCGGGTCGCCAAGACGGCCGGTGTCTCGGTGTTCGCCGGAGTGGGGGAGCGCACCCGCGAGGGCAACGACCTGTTCATCGAGATGACGGACTCCGATGTCATCAAGGACACCGCGCTTGTCTTCGGCCAGATGGACGAGCCGCCGGGTACCCGCCTACGGGTCGGCCTGGCCGCGCTGACCATGGCCGAGTATTTCCGCGACGTGCGGAACCAGGACGTGCTGCTGTTCATCGACAACATCTTCCGGTTCACCCAGGCAGGGTCCGAGGTGTCCACGCTGCTCGGCCGGATGCCGTCGGCCGTGGGCTACCAGCCGACGCTGGCCGACGAGATGGGGCAGCTGCAGGAGCGGATCACCTCCACCCGCGGTCACTCCATCACCTCGATGCAGGCCATCTACGTGCCGGCCGACGACATCACCGACCCGGCGCCGCATACCACCTTCGCCCACCTCGACGCCACCACGGTGCTCTCCCGTGAGATCACCCAGAAGGGCATCTTCCCGGCGGTCGACCCACTTGACTCGACATCGCGGATCCTGGACGCGAAATACGTAGGCCAGGAGCACTACGACGTTGCCCGCGAAGTGCAGCGGATCCTGCAGCGGTACAAGGAACTGCAGGACATCATCGCCATCCTCGGCATCGACGAGCTGTCCGAGGAAGACCGGGTCACCGTCCAGCGCGCGCGCCGGATCGAGCGCTTCCTGTCCCATCCGATGTTCGTCGCCGAGCAGTTCACCGGCCAGCCGGGCGTCACGGTCCCGCTGAAGGACACGATCGCCTCGTTCAAGGCCATCAGCGAGGGCAAGTACGACAACGTGCCGGAGCAGGCGTTCTTCATGTGCGGCGGGATCGAGGACGTCGAGAAGAAGGCAAAGGAGCTCGAGCGGTCGTGAGCGGCTCAACGCGAGGTAGCGCCGCGGCGGACGCCCGCGAGGTGACGCGGTGACGCTGCGGGTGGAGCTTGTCATCCCCGAGGGCGAGATCTGGGCCGGCGCAGCGCAGCGGGTCATCGCCAAGACGCTGGACGGGGACATCGGCGTGCTGGCCGGTCACACCCCCGTGCTCGGCATCCTGGCGGTGGGCAGCCTGGTCCGCATCCTCCCCGACGGCGGGGACGGCGCGAACAGCGAGGTGATCGTTGCGGTCGCCGGCGGATTCCTGTCGGTCGCTGACGATCAGGTATCGATCCTGGCCAGGCAGGCCCAGCTCGGCACCGAGGCCGATACGACGGCGGCGCAGGCTGCCCTGGAGGCGGCCGGGGAGACACCGGGCAGCGAGGATACCGCCGAGGTCAGCTACGCCAGGGCCGTACTGCGGGCTGCTGGCGACCGGTCCTGACCAGGTCGGCCTGGAGCGCCGGGAGTGACAGGGGGGGTCACGCTCGGGATAACGTGGGTTCTCGTCGGCATCCTGGTCGTCGCGGTCATGGCCGCGATCCTGATCGCTGTTCGCAGAGTCGTCCTGGAGCGCGGTGGCGGAACCGTCGAATGCGGGCTGCGCCGCTTCCCTGAGCAGAACTGGCGGCTGGGCCTGGCCGCCTACCAGCCTGACGAGTTGTGCTGGTTCAACGTATTCGGCATCCGGCTGAAGCCGGAAGCGGTTTTTTCCCGCAGCGCCCTCAGGATTATCTCCCGCCGTCCGGCCGGCCCGGCTGAGATCGCGAGCCTCGGCTCGGGTGCGGTCGTGATGGAATGCCGCGTAGGCCCGAGCGGCGGGCATGACGGGCAGCGCGGCCCGGCCGCCGCAATGGTGGAGCTGGCCATGACCGAGGCGGCGCTGACCGGCTTCCTGGCGTGGCTCGAGGCGGCGCCGCCCGGCCGCCTGTCCGGCACGGCCTGACCGGGCGGCGCCCGACGGCCAGGCCGGCCTGCTCAGGCTGCTGAGTCGAGCCGAGGCTCAGCCGCGGCCCGCAAGCCGGCTCAGCGCTCGCCGCCAGGTTTCCACAGCAGGTCGCCGCCGGGCTCATTCGCCCGCCGGGCCAGGATGAACAGCAGATCGGACAGCCTGTTCAGGTACCGGACTGTCAGCGGATTCATCGTGTCGCCGTGGCCGGCCAGCGCGGCCCACGCGGTGCGCTCGGCCCGCCGGACGACCGTCCTGGCCGTGTGCAGCAGCGCGGATCCGGCCGTGCCGCCGGGGAGCACGAAGCTGCGCAGTGTCGGCAGGCTCTCGTTGTGCTCGTCACACGCCTGCTCAAGTGCGGTGATGTAGCTCTCGTCGATCCGCAGCGGCGGATAGGGCGGGTCCGCGGCGATTGGGTTGCAGAGGTCGGCACCGACATCGAAAAGCTCGTTTTGAATGCGGATCAGCAGCTCGCCGATCTCTGCGGGAAGCTGGCCGACGGTGACGGCCACCCCGATCGCGCAGTTGGCTTCGTCGACGTCAGCGTAAGCGGCAAGCCGCAGGTCGCTCTTGGCGGTCCGGCTGCCGTCGCCGAGAGCAGTGCTCCCGTCATCGCCGGTGCGCGTGTAGATCCGGGAGAGCACGACTGGGGTTTCGCTGCGGTCAGCTGCCATGGTGTACACCGTATAGGCTCCGGGAGCGGCGCGGCGAACGGCTCAGGACGGGACAGCTACTGACCGTAATCAGAATCCTGTGCGCGGGGTGTTACCG
>DATJZH010000357.1:0-5709 GCA_035499215.1 Streptosporangiaceae bacterium
AGCGAGGTGAATCCGCTATTCGCCGGCCCGGGCATGTTCTTTTTCACCGCTTCGAGAATTGCCAGCCCCTGGCTCACCAGGCCGGCCGCGACCTCGCTGAGCCCCGCGGAACCGTTCAGGACGGTGAGGTTGGCGCCGGCCAGCCCTGCCGCCGCCTCCCTGACGATCTGCGGCAGCTGGTCGATCAGCACCTTGTCCAGCGCGACGCGGTCGTTAGAGGCCGCTGCCTCGGCCTGCACTCTGGTCCGCTGAGCATCGGCCTGCGCCAGCACGCGCACCTTTTCCGCCTCGGCTTCGGCCGGCTTGATGACCTCCGCGACCAGCTGGCGCTGCCGCAGCCCGGCCTGCCGCTCGGCCAGCTCGGCCTGCGCCGCCAGGACTCCCAGCTGTGCCTGGGCCTGCGCTAGCGGGCCGGCCTGGCCGGCCTCGGCCTGCGCCTTGTCCACTTCCGCCTTGTACTGCGCCTGCACCACCGATGTCTGCCGGGCGTATTCCGCCTGGGCCCGCTGCGACTGCTGCTGCGCCTCGGCGGCCGCCTGGTTGGCCTGCGCTTGCGCGATCTGAGCCTGCCGCTGGATCGCCGCGTTGTGCGGCGCGGCCATCGCGTCGATGTAGCCGGTGTTCATGTCGTCGATCGACTGGATCTGCAGCGAGTCGACTGTCAGGCCGATCCTGGCCATCTCCGCCTTGGAGCCGTCGAGCACCTCACTGGCCAGCTTCTGCCGTTCGGTGACGATCTCCTCCACGGTCATCGAGCCGATGATGGAGCGCAGGTGCCCGGCGAAGATCCGGCCGGTCAGGGTGGACATCTGATCCTGATCCGACAGGAAACGCTGCCCGGCGTTGACGATGCTCTCCTCGTCGTTGCCCACTTTGAATGCGATGACCGAGCGGACATTCAGCGAGATGCCCTGCTTGGTAACGCAGGTCTCGGAAACCTCCGCCTCACACATCGACAGCGTCAGGAAGCTGACCTTGCGGATGAAGGGGAGCACGAGAGCTCCGTGGCCGGTAATGACCTTGAAGGGCGCGCCGCTGCGCCCGTATCTGCCCCCGGATATCAGCATCGCCTCATCCGGCCTGGGAACACGATAGCCAAGCATCTGTCGTCTCCAACGGGGAGTTCCCGGAAGGCTCCCTCCCGGAAGTATCTTTACTCAGCAGTATTCCCCACCACCCGCCAGTCTCGCGCCATTCATCCGCCGCCCTCGCCAAAAGGGCCAAGCGGGTCAGTCCACGCGCTGACGTCGACTGCACGCGTGCCGCGCGATTCGATCACCAGGACCGTGGCTCCGCGCGGCAGCGGAGCCGGCGACCAGGCGAGGTAGGCCTCCGACCCGCCCCGGACCTTGAGCAGGACCTCGCCGGGGCCGTCCGGCCCGCGCGTCGCGACGATGAGGACGCCGATAGAGCCGACGAGCGAGTCGTCCCTAGCCACCGCACTCCTCCTGCGAGCCCCGCCTGCCCTGCCAGGCCCGACCTGGATGCTCACCCTACCCTTGCCGCTGCGCGGCGGACCACCGCCCGGCAATCATGATCACGGCGGCGGCCGGCGTGCGGCAGCGCGGCGGCCATGCGGCCGCGGCGAACGGCCCCTGCATGGAATAGCTGGCGGCCCCGGCGAGTTCTGCTTATCGCTGGTGCGTTGTGTCCCCCGGGCCGCAACTACTGCCTTCGCGGAATACCGTCCGGCTGGAGCCGCGATGTGCCACTCGCCGAGAGGCGACGCGCGCACCAGTTTTGACGCGCCCTCGGGAGCAGTTGCTCACGGGGGCGCTGTCATCTTCCGATGACAGCCCGCAGCTGACGGCCGAGTACCTGCGGCGCCTCCGCCAGCGACGGTCCGTACCAGGTCAGATGGCGCCCGCTGACCAGCGCGGCGGGCAGGCCAGGAAAAGCCTGCGGCCCGTCGGTCGCGCTGAACCGGTACGGCTCGTCGGGCAGCACGACCAGGTCGGCACCCGCGGCACGCAGCTCATCCAGGCCGATCCGCGGATATCGGTCCGGATGGCCCGCAAAGGCGTTGGCCACCCCCAGCCTGGCGAGCAGGTCCCCGGCGAACGTGTCCCGGCCGAGCACCATCCATGGCCGCCGCCATACCGGCACGATCGCGACGCGGCCCTGACTGAGCCGCGGCACCTGCTGCCACGCAGCCTCGGCGGCATCCAGCCAGGCCGGGCGGGGCAGCCGGCAGGCGAGCGTCAGCATGCGGTGCAGCGACGTCAGCGCCTCCGGCAGGTTCCGCACCAGGGTCACCCACACGGCGATCCCGGCGGCCCGCAGCGCGGCCAGGTCAGGTTCCCTGTTCTCCTCCTCGTTCGCCAGCACTACGTCCGGCAGCATCGCCGCGATAGCGGCCACATCGGGATTCTTCGTCCCGCCGATGCGCGCGGCAGCCAGGCCGGGCGGCTGCGAGCACCAGTCCGTCACCCCGGCCAGCACCCCGCTGTCGCAGGCGGCGACCGCCTCGGTCAGCGACGGAACCAGCGAGACGACGCGCCGGACCTCGCGCGGCACGGGAACGGCTCTTCCCAGGTCGTCGCTGGACACAGTCCGCTGCGCAGCAGTTCCGTCAGGTCGCACAGGATTCCCTCCCGGTCGCCGGTCCACCCTCATTCTTAACGGGTAATCCGGCCTGATCCAGCCGCCGCCGCGGCGGCGGCGCTCGCGTACTGTGATGCTTCGGCTTCCCGGGCGAGCAGGCCCGGACAGGCGGAAGGAAAGGGCCGCGGCATGGCTGAAGCACTACCGCAGGCTGTCCGGGCGGGGCTCGACGACCCGTTCGCCCAGCTGGCCGGCCCGCTGGCCGGCACCCGGCGTCTCCAGCTGGAGGTCGTGGACTCGGCCGGGCTGGCACCGCACCTGCAGCGGCTCCGGCTGACAGCGCCGGAACTGGCCGGATTCAGGTTCGATCCGGGCCAGGACGTGATGCTGCTGGTGGCCGCCGACGGCAACCGGCCGGTCCGCCGCCGCTACACGATCCGCTCGCTGGACGAACCGCAGCGAATGCTCACCCTGGACGTGGTGCTGCATGGCGACGGCCCGGGTGAGCGCTGGGTCCGATCGGCCCGGCCCGGCGACAGGATCGAGGGCATCGGGCCGCGAGGGAAGATCACAACGTCGCAGGCCGCGGACTGGCACCTGTTCATGGGCGATGAGTCGGCCATTCCCGCGATCTTCGCGATGACCGAATCGCTGCCGGGCGACTCGGTCGCCACCCTTGTGCTCGAAGTGCCCGATCCGGCCGACGAGCAGGAGCTCCTGGCACCCGCTCGGACCAGGCTCAGCTGGCTGCACCGGCTTGGCGGGCCGGCCGGCGACCCGGCGGGGCTGGTCGCAGCGGCCCGCGAGGTAGACCTGCCGCCGGGTAACGGCCACGCCTACCTGCTTGGCGAGGCCAGGGTCGTCCTGCAGCTCCGGGAGGTGCTTGCGGGCCGCGGCCTCGGGGACGGCCAGATGTCGCCGAAGGCGTACTGGGGCCGCGGCCGGGCCAACGCGGGTCACGGCGAGCCGCCCGGGGATGCCTGAGCCCGACGATCACGCCGTCGCCGTGCGGTATCGCGGCAATCCTCACGGCTGCGGTCATCATTCGCGCCGACAGTTCACGCTGGGCGACCGCAGCTTCTCTCACTATCGGGGAAGATGCTCCATAATCGTTACAAGCACGCGCTAGCCCACGCCGAAGGGAGCGCATGGGGTGACATCCGCGGTGACCGCCGAGATCTCCGCGCTCTTGTCCAGCACGTCGGCCCGGACACTTATCCTCGGGATCGATAAGCACGGCCGGATCCTGCACCATGACCGTGCCGCCGCGGACGTGCTGGCCGACTCGCCGTGCGGGCTGCTCGGCAGGGAACTGGGCGACCTGCTCGCCGACCCGGCGGCCAGCGCCGCCGGCCTGCAGGCCCTCATCGACGCGGCCTGCACGGACCGCGAGGGCACGGCGGTGCTGACGATCAGGACGGCAAGGGGACTGGCCGTCGGCGCCGTCGTCACCATACAGCCCATCCGGTCCGCCGACGCCCGGCTTGCGGCGCTGGCGATCCTGCGCATCCCGCCGCCGCTCGAGGAGCGTTTCCTCGACCCTGCGGTCATGCGGCACGCCCTGCTCGATGGCGCCTTCCGGCACATCAGCGATGCGCTTGATCTCGACCAGATGGCCAGAGAGCTCACCGATATCATCGTGCCGCATTTCTGCACATCCGCAGGCCTGCTGATCCTGGAGAGCCTGGTCGGGGACGACGAGATGCCGGCCCGGGTCAACGACGGGTCGCAGCTGGTCCGGCGGCTCGCCGTTGCCCACGACGACGACAACCCAGCCTGGGACGCCGCCTTCCCGACAGGTGAGATCCTGAGCTACCCGCCGGGCACGGTATACACCCGGTGCATGGACTCGGGCCAGCCGATCCGTGAGGTCATCAGCGACGATGACGCGACCAGGATGGCTTCATCCTGGCTGCGCAGGCCGGTCGCCGGGCTGCTGTCCGGGGTATCGCTGCTGCTGCTGCCGCTGATCGCCAGGGACTCGATGCTCGGCTTCTTCGTGTGCACCCGCCAGGTCGGCTTCCGCCGGTTCGACGCCTACGACACCGAGATCGGGATGGCATTCGCCGCCAGGGCGGCGCTGTTCATGGACACCGCGCGCCGGTACAGCCGGGAGCGCGCCACTGCCCTCACGCTGCAGCGCAGCATGCTGCCGACCGGGCTGTCCGCGCCATCCTCGGTCGAGGTCCGGCATCGCTACCTGCCGGGCAGCAAGCTGATCGAGGTCGGCGGCGACTGGTACGAGTCGATCGCGCTGCCGGGCGGCCGGGCCGCGCTCGTCGTCGGCGATGTGGCGGGACACGGGGTGCGGGCCGCCGTCACGATGGGCCGGCTGCGTACGGCGATTCACACGCTGGCGAGGCTCGAGCTGCCGCCAGCGGAGACGCTGCAGCAGCTCGACGAGCTCATGCAGGAGCTGGGAGTCCGCGAGCCGCACTTCGCCACCTGCCTT
Organism: Streptosporangiaceae bacterium; assembly: GCA_035499215.1. GTDB lineage: Bacteria > Actinomycetota > Actinomycetes > Streptosporangiales > Streptosporangiaceae > DATJZH01. The sequence goes on from DATJZH010000357.1 coordinate 4,997, forward strand.
TATGCGATCTTCGATGCGGTGAACGGTACCTGCGAGCTTGCCTCCGCCGGGCATCTGCCGCCGCTGCTGGTCCGGCCGGACGGCACGAACGAGTTCCTCGACGTGCTGCCGTCGCCGCCGCTCGGCATCGGCACCGGCACCATCCAGAGCAGAATGCTGGAAATCGAGGACGGCAGCCTCCTGGTGCTCTACACCGACGGGCTGGTCGAGAAGCGCACGGCGGACATCGACGAAGGACTGGGCCGGCTGCGCGACATCTTCGGTCCCGGAGCGGCGTCCCGGTCGCTGGAGGATCTCTGCAAGGCCACCCTGGATGGCGTGTACGCCGATCAGCACCGCGACGACATCGCGGTGCTGATCGCCCGGCTGCGCCGGATCCCGGCCGACCTGCACGTGAGCTGGCAGCTGCCCGCCGAGCTGACCTCTGCTGGCCAGGCCCGCATGCTGATCCGCCGTCCGCTGCGGCGCTGGGGCCTGGCCGAGCTGATCCCGGCGGCCGAGCTCCTGGTGTCCGAGCTGGTCACCAACGCGGTGAGATACGCGCAGGGGAAGATCGGTCTCCGGCTGGTACACGAGGGCGGGCTCGTCTGCGAGGTGCTCGACGATTCTGCTGCGCTGCCCCGGCTGCGGCACCCTGGCTACGAGGACGAGCGCGGCCGCGGCCTGCAGATCGTCAGCCAGGTCGCGCAGCGCTGGGGAACCCGCCGGACCTG
>DATJZH010000358.1:0-2575 GCA_035499215.1 Streptosporangiaceae bacterium
CCGGGCTCAGCAGGTCGATCATTGATCGCCGGACCTGCTCGACATGCCCTGGCGCCGCGGCGGCGAGCGCGGCGAAGCCGTCCTCGGTCAGCTGCGCGATCTGGCCGCGCCGGTCAGTAGGGCAGCTGACCCGGGTGATCCAGCCACGCTCTTCCAGCCGGGCGACCGCATGGGACAGCCTGCTCTTGCTGGACGTCGAGGCCTCAGCCAGCTCGCTCATCCGCTGCGCGTGGCCGGGTGCCTCGGAGAGCCGGACCAGGATCTCGTAGTAGCCATGGGGCATCGCGCAATCACGCTGCAGCTGTGCATCCACGGCGCCGAACACCGCCTGGCAGGCGGCCAGGAACATCCGCCACGCGGACTGCTCGTCGGCGGACAGCCACCGTGTCTGTGCGGCGCTCATCGTCTCATGGTACCTGATTTTTGGTTGAGCGTTTGACAAGATTCGCTAGTGCATGGTAATTTTTGAGCGTTCAATCAAATTTCCGGCCAACCGAACCTCACCCTGGAGTGATCCATGACCGCAGAGGCAGTTTTCAGCATCCCCGGCTACGTGGCCGGCACGTGGGACATCGACCCGGTCCACTCCGAGATCGGCTTCTCCGTCCGCCACATGATGGTCAGCAAGGTGCGCGGCAGGTTCACCAAGTTCTCGGGCCAGCTGGTTACGAGTACCACGCCGACGGACTCGTCGGTGACTGCGGAGATCGACCTGGCGTCCATCGACACCGGCAACGATCAGCGCGACGCGCATATCCGCTCGGCTGATTTCTTCGAGGCGGACAAGTACACCCTGATGACCTACCGCTCCACGGGCATGCGTGTCGAGGACGGCGAGTATGTCGTAGACGGCGACCTCACCATCAAGGACGTGACCAAGGGCGTTCCGCTGAAGCTCGAGCTCGGCGGCTTCGGCCCCGACGCCTACGGCGGCATCCGGGCCGGGTTCAGCGCCACTGCCGAGATCAACCGCAAGGAGTTCGGTGTGAACTTCGACGCACCGATGGCCAACGGCGGCGCGGTGGTAGCCGATAAGGTCTCGATCCACCTCGAGATCGAGGCGGTGCTGGCTTCCTGATCTCAGTTCTGCTGCGGCCGCGGCGGTGCGGAAACGACCCGTGCTGCCGCGGCGGACGGCTGCGGGCGGCCCGCAGCCGGCCGACGAGCGAGCGGGCATGGGCTGCGCGCACCGTGCTACTGCCGTAGCCATAGCTCAGCTGGCTGCGGGTCACGCATCATGATCAGCATGTAGCCCATGGTCACGCCCATGGCTATCTCGCAGCATGCGGCCGGGCGCGGTGATACCGCACGCCCGCGCGGCGCCCGGCAGCTGCCGCGCGGGCTCGGCGCCGCCATGGTGCTGGCCGGCCCGACGAGAGCCCGCACTCCTCTCCCTCGGGGCCTGCGGGAAGCTGGCGGCGCAACCGGTGACGTCGGCGCGCCCTGCGCCGGTCCAGGACACGCGCAGCCGCGGCACCAGCATCCCTGCCATCGCGACGCCCATGACGATATGCACGGCGTCCGCGTCGTGGTCAGTCGGCCGCCGGTGCCGCCAGGAGATCACCAGGCGGCTCACGCAGTAAGCCGAGGTAAACGATCATGACGCCGGGGGAAGCGACTCCTGCGATAGCTGATCGGACATAAGTGGATTGACCACAACAAGTCCGGACGAGTTTGGTTTTTTGCGACAACATGTCTAGGGTGGCCGAGAACGACCGAACAGAGACGAGGGCAAGATGGCGGACCCCTAACCCCGGCTGCACCGTGATGACGCGGATCCTGCCCTCATCAACGAGAGGACGATCCGTGATCCACCAGCCAGCAGTGCTTACGGCGGCGGAGTTCCACCGCGAGGCACCAGCCAGGCCCCCGGCGCATGTCGTTGTGCGCAGAGGCGATACCCTCAGCGGCATCGCGGCCCGGTACCGCATCGAGTGGCCGGGCCTCTATGAGGCCAACCGGGAAGTCATCGGCGCGGACCCCAACCTGCTCAGCGTAGGGGAGCGGCTGCGCCTGCCCTCTGCCGCGGCAGCCGTGCGCCTGGCTTGGTCGTACCGGCCGCCTGCGGCGGTGGTGCCTGTCACCACGCCCGAGACCCCGCACCGTGTGGCTGTGCAGCCCGTGTCTGCGCAGCCGGCGCAGGCCGCCCCAGTTCCGGTGCACAGCGAGGCTCCGGGGCACAGCGAGGCTCGGGTGCAGAGCGAGGCTACGGTGCAGGCTGAGGCTCCGGTGCACCAGGCCGTGGCCCCGGTGCACCAGACCGTGGCTGCGGTGCAGACCGCGGCTCCGGCGCAGGCCGCCGCGCCTGCGGGCTCCTTCCGGCAGTGCGTCATCTCCAGGGAGAGCGGCGGCAACGCCCAGGTGATGAACGGGAGTGGCCACTACGGTCTCTATCAGTTCAGCTACCCGGCCTGGGTCGCTTCTGGCGGCAGCTCCGCTGACTTCGGGCACGCATCCGTGGCTGAGCAGAACCGGGCCTTCGCCACGGCCTACGCCAAGTTCGGAGCCTCGCCATGGGCTCCCTATGACGGCTGCTGAGTCGCTGCAGACTTGGCCGGCCAAGGGCTGGCGTAGC
>DATJZH010000359.1:0-13927 GCA_035499215.1 Streptosporangiaceae bacterium
TCGGCCGGGCGGGTCCGCCCTGGATTCGGCGGACTCTGCCGGTCTTTGCGGCCGCCGGAGGGCGGCGTGCGTGGTTCCGCGACGTAGGTCCCCCGGCCGGGCACGGTGCGCACGAGGCCGTCTTCGATCAGGACCCGGATCGCACGCCGGACGGTCCCGACCGCCAGGCCAGTTTCCTCAGTCAGCTCGGTGATCGACGGCAGCAGGGAAACGATCTCGCCGGAGACGATCTGCTCCCGCAGCAGCCTCGCGAGCTGCAGGTAGCTGTGCTCCGGCGAGCTTTCGTCGATCTTCACGCCGGTAACCTAACCGGCTCCGGCATGGGGAAACCAGACAAGACAGTGCTTAACATGGCTTGACATACCTCTATAATCGAAGGCATGGACGAGAAACTCGACGCAGCCGAGATCGCCAGGGAGTTCCCTGGCTGGGAGGCATGGCAGGGCATCAACCAGCTCTGGCACGCGCGGATTCGCGGGGCCACTCCGCCGGTAATGGTGCACGGGGAGGATCTGATCGACTTACGCGATCAGATCGTCGCGTACCAGTACCGCGCACAGGCCGGCAGACAGTAGCTGCCAGCCGGACGCGACCCGGTTCCGAGGCACCCGGATCGGAGGTGACAGCACGCGGAAAGGCACTTGAGCATGGGGTCCATTCAGCGGTCGCCGCCCGCAGGCCGCCAGGACGCCTCAGCCGGTGTCCCTCGATGCGGGCGCGGCATCAGGGGACACCGGCTGACGTGATGCCGGACCGCCAGCGCGGCTCAGCGTTCGCTGACCTCGGCTAGCGTCTGCCGGTAGACCGCCTCATAGCCGGCGGCCATCACCTCGGTGGTGAAGCCGGCCTCCACGTGCTTGCGGCACAGCGCAGGATCCAGCCGCCGGGCGGCGCTGATCGCCGCCGGGAGCTCGTCCGGATGGTCAACGAGCACGCCAGTCTGGCCGGGCACGATGAGTTCAGGCACCGCGCCGCGGCGCAGCGCCACTACCGGAGTGCCGCAGGCCATCGCCTCGATCACGACCAGGCCGAATGGCTCTTCCCAGCGGATCGGGAACAGCAGGCAGCAGGCGCGGGACAGCAGATCCCGCTTGGCGCCCGCGTCGGCGACGCCGTACACGGTCGTGTCCGGGCCGAGCCTTGGCTCGATCTCCTGGCCGAAATACGCGCGCTCGGCGAGCTCAGCGCATTTGCCGGCGAGCACGATCGGCAGCCCGGCAGCCCTGGCCGCGTCGATGGCCAGGTGCGGCGCCTTGTCGGGATTGAACCGGCCGAGGAAAAGCGCAAAATCCTGCTTATCGGACCGGAATGGGAATGTGTCCGCGCGGATCGCATTATGCACGGTCGCTGCCCAGGGCAGCCCCGGCGCAGTCGCACGCTGGGCATCGGAAATGGCGACGAACCGAACTGTCTCGCCGAGCGCCTGGTAATACTCGCCCGGATCGTCGGAGGTCGGGCCGTGAATGGTCACGACCGTCGGGGCCCGTCGGCCGCGGGCCAGCAGCGGGCCGGTGAGCGTGTGGTCGTGCACCACGTCCGCGTCCAGCCCGTCGAGCAGCCGGGCGGCCTTGGCGGCGTGCACAACCTCGGGCAGCGGGTCGCCGAGCCGGTCGGCCGGCCCCACGTCGTAGCTGGTGAGGAACCGCTGCGCACGCGTGCCGGGCCGGCCAGCGCCGATCAGCGTTATGTAATGACCACGATTGACCAGGGCGTCGACCAGATCGGCCACCACCGCTTCTACCCCGCCGTAAGCCGTTGGCGGGACGTCGAAGTAAGGCGGGGCGATCATTGCTACGTGCAGCCGCTGGGGGGCGGCGGCCGCCTCTGGCGTTCGGGAGAGCGTCGAGGCTGGCGCGTTCACGTCGGATGCCTCCTTGCGTCACTGGTTGCCGGTCTTACGTCATTGCGTGCCGGTCCTACCCGGCTGCCCGCCCCGGCTACCCCGCCGCCCGCTGGTCTTTACCTGGCACCCTGCCGGTCTTTACCTTGCTCATCGCCGGCCTTTACCTCACTGGCGGCCGGCCGCAACATATCCGGCTTTACGGAATACATTTACATCTCCGGCCTAAACGTTCCTCGGATTGCCGCTGGCGTGCGGCGGGGTGGCGGCCGTCAGCGGGCGACGCGGCTTGCGGTGCAGCTCGACTCCGTCAGGCAGCCCGGTGAGGGCCCAGGCGTCCGGGCGCACGTCCAGGGTGAGGGCCGCACCGGCCAGGTGCACTGAGGCGATCCGCAGCGGCAGGTACCTGTCCGGCACGGCGGGCGCGCACCAGACCCGGCCGAACGGGATCCACGGGTCGAACCGCAGCAGGGTGCGGAGGAGGTAGAGCGGGGCCGCCGCGGCCCAGGCCTGCGGCGAGCACGCCGTCGGATAGGGCACCGGCTCGGCGAACTCGGAGCGGTCGAAGCCGCAGAACAGCTCGGGCAGGCGGCCGCCGAACATCTCGCCGGCATCGAACACCGCCGTGGCAACCCGCTGGGCGCCTGCCACGACCCCGTACCGCATCAGGCCCGCCGCGAGAATGGCGTTGTCGTGCGGCCATACCGAGCCGTTGTGATAGCTCATCGGGTTGTAGGCGCGCATCGGCTCAGCCAGCGTGCGGACCCCGAATCCGGTGAACATGCCCGGCCCGAGCAGGTGCCCGGCGACGGCGCCTGCCTTGTCCTCGTCGACGATCCCGGTCCACAGGCAGTGTCCCATGTTCGATGCCAGCGCATCGACGGGCCGCTTTTCCCGGTCCAGCGCGAGCGCGTAGTAACCGAGGTCGGGCAGCCAGAACACCTCATTGAACCGGCGCTTCAGCGCGTCGGCCTTGCCCGCCCACAGCTGCGCGGTGTCCTCGTCCCCCGCCTCCCTGGCGAAGTGCGCCCTGGCGAGGTAGGCGGCGTACACGTATCCCTGCACCTCGGCCAGCGCGATCGGCGGCTCGGCCAGGGCGCCCGCGGCGAAGCTGATCGCGTCGAAGGAGTCCTTCCAGCCCTGGTTGGCCAGGCCGCGGTCGGTGGCCCGCTGGTACTCGACGAAGCCGTCACCGTCCCGGTCGCCGTAGCCCTCGATCCAGGCGAGGGCCCGGTCGGCGTGCGGCAGCAGGGCGTCGACATCGACGTGGGCTAGCCCCCAGCGGCGCAGCTCGCCCAGCAGCATCACGAACAGCGGAGCGGCATCGACGCTCCCGTAGTAGACGTCACCGCCGCCCAGGGCGTATCCGCTGTCCAGGCCGGAGCGGACCTCGTGCAGGATCTTGCCCGGCTCCTCCTCGGTCAGCGGGTCGACCTTGGTGCCCTGCAGCCGGGCCAGGGTGTGCAGCGTGCCGAGAGCGAGGCTGGGATCAAGCGGGAGCATCATCCAGCTGGTGAGCAGCGCGTCCCGGCCGAACAGGGTCATGAACCATGGCGCGCCGGCAGCTACCACGCTGCGGTCCGGGCGGTCCCCGTCGAAGATCCGCAGCGCGCCGAGGTCTTCCGTGCTGACGGCGAGGATGGTCGTGAGCCGCGCATCGGGCGTGCTGACCGCCGGGGTGACCCGGCGCCATTCGGCCAGCCGGGTGGCGGGCCCGCTGGCCTCGACCGGCTGCCCCGGCGGGTAGCGGGGCGGCACGTCGGTGCCGTCGACGGCCGGCAGCACCTGCACGGTCACGGTCCACTCGGTGCGGGGCGCCAGGACCGGCTGCCAGATGAGCTGCTGGCCGGTGATGGCCGGCTGGCCCGTGCCGGCCACGGTGACCGCGCGGGAACCGGACCCGCGGCGGTAGCTCAGCCGCAGCGCAGAGCCGTCTGCCGCGCGCTCGGTGTCCTCCCGGACCCGGACCCGGTCCTCCTTGACCTCGAAAAGCCCGGCGAAATCTGCCTCGACGGTCAGGCTCACGACGATTCCGGCGGTCTCCCGGCCGAGATTGCGCAGGGTGATCTCCTCCAGCATGCCGTTGCCGACGTAGCGCCGGCGGACCGCGAGCACGGTGCTGTCAGCCGCCCCGGCACAGGGCGGGCGGCGGCCGATGAAGATCCCCGTGTAGCGGGTGGGACAGGCCAGCGTCAGCGAGTCGAGGGGCTGGCCGTCGACCTCCAGCTCGAAACGGCTCAGGAAGCGAGTGTCCCGGTAGAACAGTCCCCGTTCGCCGCCGGGACCGATGTCGCCGCTGCGGTCGCAGATGCAGAAGGTGACGCCCTCGACCAGCGTCACCGTCCCTGCTCCGACCGCCCGCGACGGCGGTCCGCCGCCGTAACCCCACGCTTCAGTCACGCTGGCCCTCCCCGGGGGGAATTTTCGGCTCGCGGCGTCTGCATCGCCGTCAGCGCCTGGAGGTGTTCCCTCCCTGCCGCGGGGTATCCGCCCGGCCGGCGTTCCAGTTCCCTGACCTCCGCCCGGCGGCGCCACAGTCCGGCGTCATGCCTCGTCCGAGGATGCGGGGCGGCGCTAGTTCAGCCGCAGCCGGCCGCCCGACAGCTGCGCCAGCCCGTGCCGCAGCGCGGCACGGGAGACGTACCCGACGATGGCCGGGACCTGCCCGGCGAGGTCGCGGTCGACCGCTGCCTGCTGGGTGGCCGGGCGAAGGTCAATCCGGACGCAGCCGCCGGGGAAGAGATCGTACCAGGTGGCCGAGAACCGGGCGGGCCCGGCCGGGGCGCGCAGCCGGGTGACTCCCGGCGGGGATGTCCGGACCGCCGCGGCACCGCCGGCGGCGCAGCGCCGGGTCAAGGTCAGCTGCAGGGCGCCGGCACCCGCCCGGTCGTTGTCCAGGGTGATGACGGACGTGCCGCGGAACGCCTCGACCTTGCCCAGGGTCCAGCCGACTGGCAGCGACCGGACGCACATCACCTCGGTGGCTGCCGGCACCGACTGCGCCTCGACCAGCAGCGGCTCCAGGGCGCGGCAATCCATGCTGGTGACCAGCAGCTCCCGCGCCGGGGCGGCCGAGTTGACCAGGACGTTCGCCAGGGTGACGACCAGCAGGAATACCGCCACAAGGACGACAGCCCAGGAGCCCGCCCGGCGCGCGCTCCAGCGCTGGACCCGGACCGGCGCGGGCCGGCCCGGCAGCAGCCGGAGGAACTCCTCGTGCACCTCGCGGCCGCTCGCCCGGATCGCGTGCCGCAGCTGGGACGGCAGCGCCAGCCCGCGGGCCGCGGCGAACGCCTCGGAGATCTCCTCCGTCGTGAAGAACCGCAGCGCGCGCTGGTAGACCCGGTCGGCGCTGCTGCGCAGCGCCAGGCACAGCATCATGTTGGCCAGGTCGACCGCCTCCCGCCAGGGCGTGGGGCGGACCTCGGCGAACGCCACGTCGATCAGCAGCAGGCGGCCGTCGCGGACCAGCAGGTTGGCCGGCTTGATGTCGCGGTGGGCCAGCCCGGCGTCCCACATCCGGCGGACGATCAGCAGCCCGTCATCGATGACCCCGTCGTCGACCGTGGCCTCGCCCAGCTCCGCCGCGCCGGCGAAGAACTCGGTGATCAGCAGGTACTCCCGGTCCGGTGTGAGCACGACGAAGCCGTACGGCTCCGGGCTCGGCAGCCCGGCGTCCCTGGCCAGCCGCAGCGCGTAGTCCTCCTGCTGGACGAGGCGGCGGACTCCCTTGAAGGACTGCTCGTCCTCCAGCCGACCGTACATCAGCTGCCGGCCGAGCTTGTACCAGCGGTCCGCGCGCACGTGGGAGCGCGCATACAGCTTCCCGAACAGGTATGCGCCCGGCTGGCCGGCCCGGCGCAACCGCATCGGGCTGGACCCGCCGGAACCGGCCAGCCCGAACGGCTCGACGACGGACACCTCGATGCCCATCTGATCCTTCAGCGCCCGCCTGATCGCCTCACCGCGTGCGCCGCCGAGGTCCAGGTGCGCTCCGCGCGCGCCGCCGTAGACCACCGGGAACGACTCCTCCGGCGCGAACAGCCGCAGGGCCAGCAGCGGCACGGCAACGCCGAGGACCGCGCCGAGCAGCACGTCGGTGGGCGCGTCCACGCCCAGGCGCAGCCGGGACAGGCCGATCAGCACGACGATCACGGCGGCGGCCCGGCCGCCCAGCCGCCGCCAGCGGCCGGCCGGCACCAGCGTGTACAGCGCGCCGGTCAGCACCGCGCACGCCGCCTCGATCTCGACCGACGGCAGCGCGAAGCCACCCCAGCGAAACCGGACCGGCACGCCGAACGGCAGCGGCCGGTGCACCACGAGCAGGAAGATCGTGGTCAGCAGGGTCAGCACCTCGTAGCTGACCACCAGCACCAGCAGATGCCGGAACCGGCGGAACACGATCAGCGCCAGCAGCAGCGCGTATCCCGCGACGGCCGTCGCGGGACGGACACCCGCCTCGGCGATCACCCGGGAGGCCGCGGTGAACCCGGGCACCGGCAGCCCGGCCACCCACCGGGTCACGGCATCGTCGATCACCGTGACATCCACCGCCCAGCGGCTCAGGCCGCCGGAAAACAGCGCGATCGCCGCGCCGGTCGCCACGACCGCCACCGCCGCCAGACCAGCCCGCTGCGCTCGATCTGCCGCGGCAGCGGCGGCGGCGCCCCCGACGGACGGCGCTGCCGGCCGGCCGGCAAGACCGGCGTCCGCTCCGGCGCGCCCCGGGCCGGCGGGCCGGCGCTCACACATACCCCCGATGCTGCAGGAACCGCCAGGACAGCCAGCCCGGCAGCACCGGCAGCCAGTAGGTCGCCAGCCGGTACAGCAGCACGGCCGAGACGGCCGGACCGGCCCGCATGCCGACGCCGGTCAGCCCGGCGACCAGCGCCGCCTCGATCGCGCCGAGGCGGCCAGCGCGCCGATGTAGGCAAGGTTGACCAGGGCCGAGCCGCCGAACAGCAGGCCCAGCTTGACCGGGCTGGCGGCCGCCTGCCGCAGGCTGCCCGCGGATGTTCGCGCTCGCCGAGCTGTCCGCAGAACTATGCATCGGGCCGGTCAAGGCGCTGGCGGACCGGCCCCGCCCGGCCGGGTCGCTGGTCGCCGTCACCGGCCAGTCGATGCCTTCCGGGCATGCCCTGACCGCGGCGGTGACGGCCGTCGCGCTGGCGCTCATTCTGACCCGGCCCGGCAGATCCCGGCTGATTGCCCTCGCAGCCGCCGCCTGGTCAGTTCTGGTTGCGGTGAGCCGTACCTACCTGAGCGCGCACTGGCTGACTGACGTCGTCGCCGGCCTGCTGCTCGGGACTGGCTGGGCAGCGCTCTGGTTCGGCGTGCTAGGCCCCAGCCAGCGCACGACCCTGCGCCCACGAGCGGCCATCCCCTGACCTGCGACCCCAGGAGCGCCGAGCGACCCGACGCGAAAACTTACCCGACGGCGCAGATCAAGATCATAGTCCGGTTGCCAGCCAGAGACCATGATCTCGCTACCGGCACATACTAGCTCATGCCACCAGGACGGTAAACAATGCCGCATGGCTCCGCCGGTCACCCCGACAGCCCGGCTGGCCAGGCATCCCGGCCGGGCGTCAGCGAGCCTGCGCCAGCCGGCCAGCCGCGAGACCGGCGCGCCGGCTGCCGCGCAGCGGCTTGCGCACGACGAACTGGTCGAGCTGACAGTAGTCGGCGGAGCCCGCCGCCGCGCCGTAGTGGGTGATCGTGATTGACGTGGTGCCGCCCGGCTCGGCTGGGGCGACGTCGAAGGAGGCGAACCCGTAGGGGCTCGTCAGGTCCCGGTAGGCCGACCAGGGCGCGGGTTCGGTGATCTTGACCGCGCGGCGCGCGCGCGCCGGGCCGCCCGCGCCGACACCGGTGATCAGGACGCCGTCATGCGGGGTGCCGAAACTCGCGGCCGGCGTGGGCGTCGAGTTGCCGCCGCCGCCGATGATCATGTGGACGGTTCCGTCCCTCGTGTCCATCTGCGACGGGTCGAAGCTCCGCGGCGCCGGGGTGAGCAGCGCGCTGCCCGGCAGGATCCCGCGGACCGGGAAGGTCCGCTCGAAGTGATGCTCGTGGCCGGCCACCACCAGGTCCACGCCGTAGGCGTCGAACAGCGGCAGGAATTCCTGCCGGATCCCCAGGTCCGCGCCGTTGAAGCGCGCCGAGGACATGGCCACCTGGTGCATGCAGACCACGATCCAGTCGATGTCGTCGCTGCCGCGCGCGGCGGCCAGCTGCTGCTGCAGCCAGGCGCGCTGCAGGCCCCCGCTGTACCCGCTGATGTAGGAGTCGAGTCCGCTCCGCTCGTAGCCGGGCAGATGCGCCCGGCGATAGTCGCTGAACCCGCCGTCCTGCAGGCAGACGTCGTCGTTGTTGATGGACAGGACCAGTACCGGTCCCACCGTGAAGGCGTACCAGTTGCCGCGGAATCGCCCCGACCCGTTGTCCGGCAGCTCGAACCTCGTCTGGTAGGCGAGATACCCCTGCGGCCCGTTTCCCGCCTCGTTCTCGTGGTTTCCTGCCGCGGGCATCCACGGCCGGTGCCGGGCGGACCGCATGTTGTTGGCGAAGAAGGCTGCCCAGGTCGCCACCGGGGCGTCCGTCACGTTCGCGTAGCACAGATCGCCGTTCACCAGGTGGAACAGCGGATCGAGCGCGTCCACCGCGTCGACGACGTAGCCGGCGTTCGGGCTGGCCGGGCCGAGGCCGCGGCCGACCGGCGCCGGAATGGACTGATCTCCGAAGCTGGTGAACCGAAAGCCCTTCGACCGGCCCCGCGGCCCGGTTCGGAAGGTGCCGGGAACCGGCTCGGCGCCGTCGTGCAGGACCTCGTAGGCGTATGCCGTGTCGGCCTCGAGCCCGTCGAGCCGCGCATGATAGGTCCAGACGGTCTCGCCGGTCAGCGCGTCCGCGTAGACCCGCTCCTGCGCGGGCACCTCGATGCCGAGCCCGCCGTCGGCTCGTCCCGCCCGCAGCCGCGGCCCGGACACCGCTGCCGCGGCCGCCCAGGAAACCGCGATCTGCGCTGCGGCATCCGCGCCGAACTGGACGTGCAGCTGCTCGGGCGCAGGAGCACCAGCCACTGCGGCCCGGCGGAGCAGGGACGGAGCCTGCCTGGCGCCCGATGACGGCTGTGCCTGGCCGCTGCCGCGCGCAGCCTGACCAGCCAGCCCGCGCCTGCGCTCGGCCCGGTCCGGCGCCCGCCGGTCAGCTGCCGGGCCGTCCGGCAGGCCTGGCAGGGTGATCTCGATTCGCGCTGCTCCCGTCTTGCGTACCCAGCCAGGCGGGCGCTCCGCGCTGGCGCACCGATGCCCGCCGCCAGGAAACCTCGAAGAGCGCCCCGCCGAGCGCCGACTTGCCGATCCGCCAGTGGCCGCCGGTCGAGCCAGCGACCGAGTCGGCGATAGCCAGCCCCAGCCCGGCTCCGCCGCCCTGCTCGGTCGCCCGGTGGAACCGGTCGAACAGCCGCGGCCGCTCCTGCGGCGGGACGCCGGGCCCGCTGTCCTCCACGACCAGGCTGACCCAGCCGCCACGGGAAACCGCGCTGATCCGCACGCTCCCGCCCGGCCCAGCGTACCGGCAGGCGTTGTCCATCAGCACGCCGGCCAGCCGGTCCACCCATTCCGGCGGCGCGCTGATCCAGGCCGGTGCGGGGCCAGCCGGCCCGACCGAGATGTCCAGCGACTGAGCGGCCGCCACGGGGCCGAACCGGCCCGCGCAGGCCGCGGCGATCGTCGACAGGTCGAGCGGCTCGTTGCCGGGCGTCGGCGGCCGGGAGTCGAAGCGGGCCAGCCAGAGCATGTCTTCGACGATCTTGCGCAGCCGCTCGCTCTCGCCGGTGATCCGGCGCAGGGCATCGCGGTACTCGGCTGGCTGCCGCGGGCTGCTGAGCGCAATGCTCGTTTCGGCGCTGATGACGCTGAGCGGGGTGCGCAGCTCGTGCGAGGCGTCGGCGGTGAACTCCAGCTGCCGCCGGCGGGACCGCTCCACCGGGGACAGTGCCCGCAGCCCGATGATCAATGATCCGGCGAACATCGCGAGCAGCAGCACCGGTGCCGCCAGCGCCTCCCCGCCGAGCAGCAGGTCCTGGATGTGATCCTGCACGGCGAGGCTCTGACCGGCGACGACAAGTGAGCCGGCCCGGCGCGCGGCCATCAGCCGGAAGCTGACGGTGCCCACGTTCGCGGTCAGTGTCCGGCCCGCGGCCAGCGGCAGATCCGCCGGAAGCGCCGGTGCGGGCGTGCTCAGGCTTGCCGGGGCCTTCCCGTGAGCAACCCACCACAGCACAACAGGAACCCCGCCTGCATCGTCGTCGTCGTCATCGTGATGGTCGCGGCGGGCGCTCAGCTGCGCCACGTTGCCGGGGCTGAAGTCGGCCAGCCGCTCGCTGAGGCGGGCGTCGACCGCGGCGACGAGCCGGGCACTGACGAGGTCGTTCAGCGCCAGGATGCATCCGGCGTATATCACCGCGATCACCAGGGTCGCTGCCGCGGCGACGCGGCCGGCCGCGGCGAGCTGCGCTGGCAGCGCGAATCGGTGCGGCCTCATTCCTGGACGATCCGGTAGCCGATGCCCCGCACGGTCTCGATCCGGATCCGGCCGCCAGCCAGCTTGGCCCTGAGCCTGGCAAGGTGGACATCGATGGTATTGGAGCCCATGGCGTCGGCTTCGTGGCCCCAGACGTGCTGCGCAATCGAGCGCCGCTGTGCGACAGCCGGCGACCGGCGCAGCAGCGCCTCCAGGATGCCCAGCTCGGTCACGGTCAGGGCGCGCCGCTGGCCGGCGATCCGCACGTCACGGGAGACGGGATCGAACACGAGATCGCCCAGGCACAGCTGGGCGGCCGGGGCAGTCCTTGGCCGCCGCTGCAGAGCCCGGATCCTCGCCAGCAGCTCGCCGAAATCGAACGGCTTGATCAGGTAATCGTCGGCGCCCTGATCGAGACCGGTAACCCGGTCGGCCGGCGCGTCGCGGGCGGTCAGCATGAGCACCGGAGTCGGCATCGTCTCGCGGCGCATCTGCTGCAGCACCTCCAGGCCGGATAGCGCGGGCATGCGCCAGTCGAGCACCGCTACCTCATACTCATACACACGCAGGAAGCTGATGGCCTGCTGGCCGTCGGGCACCGCGTCGACCGCATAGCCGTTCTCCCTTAAGCCGCGCGCGAGCACTTCGCGCAGGCCAGGATCGTCCTCGGCTACCAGCAGTCTCATCGGTACCTGTATACCTGGCGAACATGAAGGTCAGATGACCTTCCGATGCCGGGCCTGCGTCCCGCCGCAGACGAGCCGGCGAACGGCGGCGGCGGCGAACGGCAGCAGGCAACGGCAGCGGCGAACGGCGGCGGCACTGCCGGACCGGCCGCTAGCGCCGCATCCGGCGCCACAGCGGCCGCGGCACCAGTCGCAGGACTGCCGCCATCGGACCGAGCGCCGGCGGCACCCATACCTGGCCGCGGCGCCCGCGCAGGGCAGCGGCCACCGCGGTGCCGACCTCGGCAGGCGTGCTGGCCAGCGGCGCCGGTGCCATGCCCGCGGTCATCTTGCCCGTCACGAAACCCGGCCGGACCAGCAGCAGCCGCACTCCGGTGCCGTGCAGCGAGTCGGCAAGACCGCGGGCGAACGCGTCCAGGCCCGCCTTGGCCGACCCGTAGACGAAGTTGGCCTTGCGGGGACGGATCGCGGCGACCGAGGAGAGCACCACGATCGTGCCGTGACCCTGTCGGCGCATCCGGGCTGCCGCTGCCAGCAGCGTTGTCGCGTGCCCGGTGAAGTTCGTCTCGATCAGCAGCCCGGCCTGCCGCGGGTCAGCGTCGAGAACCTGCTGCGGAATCAGCACGCCCGCTGCAGAGATCACCACGTCCACCGGGCCGTCGGCGAACGCCGCATCGATCAGCGCCTCGTGCGTGTCCAGGGCCGTGGCGTCATAGGACAGCGTCCTGACCGCATACGGCAGCTGCTTGCCGGCCAGGGCAAGCCGCTGCTCGTCCCGGCCCGCCAGCAGCATCTCGGTTGCCGCCGGCGCGTCGAGCGCCGCCAGGATTGCCAGGCCGATCTCGCTGGTCCCGCCCAGCAGCAGCACCCGCGGCCGCCGTCGCTGCGGCGTCATGGCGTGCCTGCCGTGAAGAGCCCCACCGCGAACATCGCCAGCCAGGCGAGCTCGAACGCGACCATGATGGGGTCGCGCGCGATCAGATCCTCCACGGGCTTGCTCGTCGCCCGCGCGGTCAGCTTGTCAAAGCGCACGATGGCGGCGGCCAGCGGCACGACGCTGGCCAGGTGCCACGCGTCGTGCTGGCCGCGAGCCCAGAGCACATAGGAAACGATCACCGCTATCGCGACCACGCGCTGGCCGATCCGCAACGCCGGCGCCGAGTACCAGCGCATGACTGGCCGGTGATCTTCCGCCTGGTCACCGAGCACCGTCAGCTCGGTGTAGCGCTTGGCCAGCGCGACCAGCAGGGCGCCCAGGCTGCAGACCAGGAGGAACCAGCCTGATGGCGCGACGTGCGTCGCGGCCGCGCCGCCGAGCGCGCGCAGCACGAAGCCGGAGGCAACGAACACGACCTCCACGACCGGCACATGCTTGAGCACCAGCGAGTAGAGAAGACTCAGCACAAGATAGGCGCCGACCGCCGCGACCAGGCCGGGCTCGTGAATCCAGACGCCCGCGCCGAGGGCAGCGCCCACGCACAGGACTGCCAGCACGAGCGCCTGCGGCGCGGGCAGCTCACCCGAGGCAACCGGGCGATGGCGCTTGTAGGGATGCTGGCGGTCCCTTGCGGCGTCGACCACATCGTTGACGTAGTAAACGGCCGACGACGCGGCGATGAACGCCCCCATCGCGACGAGGGCGTAGGCCAGGCCGTCATCACGGCCGAGCGTCGCGCCGGCCAGCGGCGCGGCGAATACCAGCAGGTTCTTCGGCCACTGCCGGGGCCTGGCGGTATAGATGACAGCCCTGAGCCAGCGCAATGGCCCGGGAAGGCGCGTCACATCGGTTCGGCTGGTCCGGGTCGCCCCGGTCGCCGGACTGGGCAATGTCATTTCGCGTATACCGCCGTGAAGTCGCGGCCGGAGACTGAATAGTAGCGGGTAGCGGGCTGAATCTGGTCAGGCAGTAGGTTTACCGGCGTGGGGTCGGCAGGATGACGCTCGGGCAGATAGTACATAAATGACATCCAGTCGGGATTGATATCGAGCTGCATAGCCTCGACGCAGCCAGCCCGCTCGAGCAGGCCGGCCAGTTCCTGAACGTCCAGGGCCGGCCCGTAAGCATAGATAACCCGCCCGTCCGCGGTTACCCCGATTCCCGAGCGCCAGACGTAAAAGCCGCCACCGAGCGTCGCGCCCCAGCTGGACTGGACATCCCGGCTCACCGAGCTCGGCACGACGCGGTGATCGACGATGAGACGCAAATTCTGCCGGACGCCGATCACCTGCGGGGTCATCCACACGGTGCGGTCCCAGACGCCTATGGCCAGACGCCCGTCGCGATAGTAGACGACTGAGGCGGCCCCCGGCTGCAAGGTGCCCGCAGTGGCGCCGTTCAGGTAGAAGCCGCCGCCCGCCGAGGCGATCTTGAACCCGCCATTGAAGGTGGCCGTCAGCCCCCTGCGGGTCCCCGGCGCGATCGTCGGCTGGGCCTTCCACTTGCCGGGCCCCGGATCTTCCGCGCCTGGCCGCAGCTCGAAACGCAGCAGCCGCTGATCCATCGAGACGATGCCGGCGACGTACGACGTATACACCTTCGAAGGGCGCAGGTAAGTCGCGTACATCGCGGGAACGCCGTGCACTGCCGCGACCGCCCGCCAGACGCCCTCGCCCTTCAGCGGCTTGCCCGCCGGCGACGCCAGCCGGTGGGGGACGAGAGGAAGCATCCGCGCCCGGTTACCGTGGCCGGGCCCTGGCTTGCCGGAATTCCGCTTTCCCGCTGCCACGCTGGGCCCGGTCAAAGCGAACGACGGCTTGCCGCCCTGCTTGGGTGACTGGTAAGTGAGCCACTCGCCGAGGGTCACAATGGGACCGAGTTCGTGGTCGCGGGCCCATTCCGCGAGCCGCTCGGAAAAGGTGCCGCCGCCGGGCATGG
>DATJZH010000360.1:0-4208 GCA_035499215.1 Streptosporangiaceae bacterium
TGGCCCGCAGCGGCAAGTGCGACGCCATCGACGCCACCGTGGTGTGCCTGGCGGCAGACGGCGACGACCTCCTCACCTCCGATCCGGGCGACCTGCGCGCACTGGCGGAGGCAGACGAGATCCACGTCGAGCTCGTCCCCGTGTAGGCCAGCCACGGTCGCGCACGCACGCACGGCGGGCGGATGCGTGCAACTGGCGCGTGCGGCATGCTGATACGCGATACCTGTCTGTCTGTCTGTCTGTCTGTCTGCCTGCCTGCCGTCTGGTGACCGGCGCCGGTGGTGGAATCGACGGTTACGTGGTTGAGTGACGCCGAGGCGACCCGCACGGGGAGGCTGACATGCGCGTGGCCAGCAGCACAGTCGACGATGTCGTGCACCGGAGCGCCGCCCGCTACCCCGGCCGTCCCGCGCTGTCGTTCGACGACCGCAGCTGGACCTACCGTGACCTCGACGAGGCAGTCTCGCGGGTGGCGGCCCGGCTGCTTGCCGCCGGGTGCCGCAAGGGCGACCGCGTGGCGGCCTTCGGCCGGAACTCCGACGCCTACCTGCTGCTCTACCTTGGCTGCGCTCGGGCCGGGCTCGTGCACGTTCCGGTCAATTACAACCTGACCGGCGACGAGCTGGCCTACCTCGTCACGCAGTCCGGCAGCGCGGTGCTAGCGCATGACCCGGCCCTGGCCGATGTCGTCGCCGCGGCGCGCGACCTGATCGGGGCGGTCCGGCTCGTGACGATCCGCGGCGGGCCGCCGGACAGCGACGTGCTCGCCTGGTCAGCCGACGGGCCGGTCCCCGAGGTTGACGCCGGCGTATCCGGCGACGACCTCGTCCAGCTGCTCTACACCTCGGGCACGACCGCGGCGCCGAAGGGCTCGATGATGACCCACCGGGCCCTGGTCGCAGAGTACGTCTCGTCGATCGTCGCACTGGATCTCGCCGAGCACGACATGCCGCTGCATGCCCTGCCGCTGTACCACTCGGCGCAGATGCACGTGTTCCTGCTTCCCTACCTCATGCTCGGCGCGCGCAACATCCTCGTGGCGGCCCCCGACCCGGCCGATGTGCTGCGCCGGATCGAGGAACAGGGAGTCGACAGCTTCTTCGCCCCGCCGACGGCCTGGATCGCGCTGTCCGGTCACCCGGATTTCGGCTCCCGCGACCTCGCCGCGCTGAAGAAGGCGTACTACGGCGCCTCGATCATGCCGGTGCCGGTGCTGCAGAGGCTGCGGGCGGCGCTGCCCGGCATCGGCTTCTACAACTGCTTCGGCCAGTCGGAGATCGGCCCGCTGGCGACGGTGCTGCGGCCCGAGGACCACGATGACAGGCCCGACTCGGCAGGCCGGCCGGTCCTGTTCGTCGAGATGCGGGTCGTCGACGACGAGATGAAGGACGTGGCGGCAGGAGATCTCGGTGAGGTGGTCTACCGTTCACCTCAGCTGTGCACCGGTTACTGGGACAAGCCGGACGAGACGGCGGAGGCGTTCGCCGGCGGCTGGTTCCACTCCGGTGACCTGGTGCGCCGCGACGCGGCCGGCTACATCTTCGTCGTCGACCGGAAGAAGGACGTCATCAACACCGGCGGCGTCCTCGTCGCCTCGAGGGAAGTGGAAGACGCCCTGTACACCCACGCCGCCGTGCGCGAAGCGGCCGTCGTCGGCACTCCCGACGAGCGGTGGATAGAGGCGGTGACCGCCATCGTGGTGGCGGGCGGGGACGTCACCGAGGACGAGCTGATCGACCACGTGCGCGGACGCCTGGCGCCGTTCAAGGTCCCCAAGCGGGTGCACTTCGCCGGCGACCTGCCCCGCAACGCGTCCGGCAAGGTGCTGAAGCGAGAGCTGCGTGACCAGTACCGCACGCCCGGCTGAGCTGGCTGTGGCCAGCGGTTCGTTCCCGGGCTGGCAGCTGGTCACTCGTTCCGGGCAGTGTCCCTGATCAGTTGTTCTATCGGACTCGGGATCCTTGTCTGGAAGTCCAGGAGCTTTGCCCAGCTGGGGACGATGGCAATGCGGGCCATCTGCTTGTACAAGCCGCGTACCTGCGCCTCGAACACTTCCCACTGCTGGCCTGGAACCAGCTTCCTGGCTCCTTCCAGGTACTCGGGCGGTATCCCGTCAACCACTTCGACGCTGGCGGTGCCGCGCACCAGCAGTACATGCGGTGGCCAGGTGTCGGTATCGATCGTCAGCGCTACCTTCGGATGTGCCGCCAGGGCGGGCACCTTCGGCGCGTGCGGAACCGTGCACACGACGAAATGGGTCCCGTTCCAGTGGAAGCCGATCGGGATCGCGCGCGGGGATCCGTCGGATCCGGCATACGCCAGCCGGGCCGGGATGGACGAGTGCAGCAGCTCCTGCGCGAGCGGGTCGTTCAGCACCTCGGTGACCTTCTCAAGATTCATGGTGGTCTTCCTCGATGATGTGATGATGTGTGTGTCCCGGCCGGTCGGCGGGCCAGTCCTCTCCCGCCGCGGCGCGCCGGGCTGAGTTGCCGGGCTCGGTCGCCAGGCGGGCCGCTCTGGTGGTGAGGTAATGCTGTTCGCGGAGGTTGATGGTGCGGGCGGCCGCGGCGCGGAACTCGGCGACGGCGCCGGTGCTGTCGCCGGCCAGCTCGAGGAGGTGCGCGCGCACGGAATGCAGGCGGTGGTGGTCGCCGAGCCGTTCGCCGAGACCGTCGAGCATCGCCAGGCCGGTATCCGGCCCGTGGGCCATTGCCGCGGCGGCAGCCCGGTTGAGCGTCACCATCGGGTTGCCGGTCATCGCCTCGAGCAGGCCGTAGAGGGACAGGATCTGGAGCCAGTCGGTGTCCTCGTGACGGCCGGCCTGGTCGTGCAAAGCCGCGATGGCTGCCTGTACCTGGTATTCGCCGGCGTGGCCTCGCCTCAGTGCCTCGCTGATCAGGGCGGTCCCCTCGGCGATGACAGGCCGGTCCCAGCGGGTGCGGTCCTGTTCGGCGAGGGGGATCAGCTCGCCGTCGGCGCCGCTGCGAGCAGGACGCCGGGCGTCGGTGAGCAGCATGAGGGCCAGCAGGCCGGCCACCTCAGGGTCCTCGGGCAACGCGGCGCGGACGCCGCGAGTCAGGCGGATGGCCTCGCCGGAGAGGTCGGCGCGGGCCAGGTCGGGACCGCCGCTGGTGGTGTAGCCCTCGTTGAAGAGCAGGTAGAGGGTATGCAGCACCGATCGGAGCCGTTCGGGGCGGCCGTCGGGTGGCGGCAGCCTGAACGGCTCGCCGGACGCTCTGATCTTGGCCTTGGCCCGGCTGATCCGCTGGCCCATCGTGGCCTCGGGAACCAGGAACGCGGTCGCTATCTCACGGGTGCTCAGACCGCCGACCGCCCGCAGCGTGAGCGGGATGGCCGTCGCGGGCGTGAGGGCGGGGTGGCAGCACATGAACATCAGGATCAGCGTGTCGTCGCGCCCCGAGGGCGGGACGGGGGGTACCAGCGCCCACGAGGCGGCCAGCTCCTCCCGGCGGCGGCGGGCATCGTCGCTGCGGTACTGGCTGGCCATGCGCCGGGAGGCAACCCGGATGAGCCAGCCGAGCGGGTTGTCAGGCTGCCCGTCGGCGGGCCACGAGGTGACGGCGGCAAGGAGAGCCTCTTGCACGGCGTCCTCGGCATCGGCGAAATCCCCGTAACGGCGCGCGACCGCGCCGAGGACCTGCGGCGCCAGATCGCGCAGCAGGTCCTCGGTGCTCACCGGGGTGGTCACACCTCGGGGTCGGGGGCGCTCAGCACCTGGCGCACCTCGATCGGCTGGCGGATCGGCAGCCCGTTTGATCCGGGCGCCGCCGACGCCCTTGCAGCGATCTCGACCGCCCGCTCGGCCGTCTCCACGTCCACGAGCCGGTAGCCCGCCAGCAGCTCCTTGGCCTCTGGGAACGGGCCGTCGGTGACCACCGGGGCGCCTTCCCCATCCCAGACCACGAACTTCGCCAGCTCCGGCCCGGCCAGCCCCTGGGCGTCGACCAGCTCACCACGCTCGGTGAGCTCGGTGTTCAGCGCCTGCTGGAACTGGATATGGGCCTTGATGTCGGCGGGCGTCCACTCGGTCATCGGCGCGCAGTCCGACTCGACCTGTCCGTAGTTCTGCAGCAGCATGAATCGCATCGTTCCATCCTTCCCGGTCAGGCGGCGCCCGTCAGCGCCGCTCACCCAGATGTCACCGCTGCGACCTGATTCTCGACATCGATCGGCTCTGAAGCCAGTGT
>DATJZH010000361.1:0-4596 GCA_035499215.1 Streptosporangiaceae bacterium
GGGCAGGCGTTTGACCCGTTCTGGGCACTGGTAAAGAAAGGCGCTGAGCAGGCGGCGTCGGATTACAATGTCTCGCTGAAGTATCAGTCGCCAAGCGTCACGAACCCGCAGGCGCAGGCCGCGATGATCACGGATGCCGCCAGGGGCAAGCCCGACGCCATGGTGGTGACCATCCCCGACCCGCCGGTTCTGTCGGGTCCCATCCGGCAGGTTTCGTCCTCCGGCATCCCGGTGGTCGTCGTCAATGTCGGCCAGGGGGCGTACCAGAGCGTCGGCGCGATAACCTTCGTCGGCCAGCCGGACTATACGGCCGGGGAAGAGGCAGGCAAGGCGATGGCGGCGGCCGGAGTGCGCCGGGCGCTGTGCGTCATCCACGAGGCGCAGAACGTCGCGCTCACCGACCGGTGCGCGGGCTTCAGCAAGCAGATCAGTGCCAGCGGCGGCTCCGTGCAGATCCTGCATGTCAACGGCAGCCAGCTCAATAGCGCGCAGAGCGCCATCGAGCAGGCGCTGAGGCGGAACCCGGGCATCGACGGGGTCCTCGCCACGGGAATCATCGGATTCCAAGCCGCCGGCGGCGCCATCAAGGCCCTGAACGCCTTCGACCGGATCAAGTTCGGCACGTTTGACGTGTCCAGCGCAGATCTTACCGCCGTCCGGAACGGCCAGCTGCTGTTCGTGATCGACCAGCAGCCTTTCCTGGAGGGCTACGATGCGGTGCAGGTCGCCGCGTTCCAGGTTCGTTACGGCGAGCACCCCTTCCAGCCGGTCTACACCGGGCCCAGTTTCGTCACGAAATCCAACGCGGCCAAGATCGCGCAGCTGTATAAGAATACCGGCGTCCCGCTTTTCCAGGGCGGCTACCCGCAATGAGCTGCCTGCCGGCGCTGATTCGCCAGCTCGATCCGGACCCTGCACGGTGCCGCATGGCACACGAAGGTGGCGATGGCGATGACATTTGCGGCGACGGCAGTTCCCAGAATCGAGGCGGCCGCTACGCTGAAGTTGTCGCTCAGCGGCCTGGACGTGGCGCTGCTCGTCATCTATTTCAGCTTCGTCATCGGCATTGGCGTCGCGCTGCGCAGGCTGGTGAAAACCTCGACTGACTTCTTCCTGTCCGGCCGTTCGCTGCCGGCCTGGATTACCGGCATCGCCTTCATCTCCGCCAACCTCGGGGCCATCGAGATCCTGGGCATGTCCGCGAGCGGTGCCCAGTACGGCATCAGCATCGTGCACTATTACTGGATCGGTGCCGTGCCGGCGATGGTGTTCCTCGGCATCGTCATGATGCCGTTCTATTACGGCTCGCGGGTCCGGAGCGTCCCCGAATACCTGCTGCGCCGCTACGACCGGAAGACCCACCTGGTCAACGCCCTGATCTTCGTCCTGGCCGCGGTCCTTATCGCGGGCGTGAACCTGTACGCCCTGGCCGCGGTCCTGCAGGCCCTGCTCGGGATCCCGCTGGCCGTCGCCATTGTCGTGTCGGCGCTCTTCGTGCTTTCCTACATTCTGCTGGGCGGGTTGTCGAGCGCCATCTACAACGAGGTCATGCAGTTCTTCGTAATCTGTGCCGGCCTCATCCCGGTGGTCATCATCGCGCTGAAGGAGTCCGGTGGCATTGGCGGGCTGTTCGCCAAGCTCAGCACGAACGGGCACGACTTCACCTCCGCCTGGTCCGGAGTCGGGCTCGGCGGACACAACCCGATCGGGGACTGGATCTCGCTCGTTTTCGGCCTGTCCTTCTGCCTGTCCTTCGGCTACTGGACCACTAACTTCGCTGAGGTTCAGCGGGCGATGTCCGCCAAGGACGACAACGCCGCCCGGCTGACGCCGATCGTCGGTGCGTACGCGAAGGCCATCATCCCCCTCGGCATCGTCATCCCCGGCCTGGCCGCGGTCCTGCTGATTCCCGGCATCGGCGAGGGCGGTGGCCTGCCGTTCAACGACGCGATCCCGGCGCTGATGAACAAGTACCTGCCGAGCGGCGTGCTCGGGGTGGCGCTCACCGGCCTGCTCGCCGCGTTCATGGCTGGCATGGCAGCGAACGTCTCTTCCTTCAACGCCGTGTGGACCTATGACATCTGGCAGAACTACCTCCGGCCCGGCCGCCCGGACAGCTACTACCTGCGGGTCGGCCGTGTCACGACCGTGGTCGGCGTGTTCATCGGCATCCTGACCGCGTTCATCGCGGCGGGATATACCAACATCGCCAACTACCTGCAGACCCTCTTCTCGTTCTTCAACGTGCCCATCTTCCTCGCCTTCATCGTGGGCATGTTGTGGCGCAAGGCCGGTCGCGGGTCAGGTTTCTGGGGCATGATCGTCGGAACACTGGCGTCCTTCGGCACCTGGCTGCTCTACAAGCAGGGCGTGCTGTCGTTCCGCAGCGACCTCGCCGAGACCCAGTGGGGCGCCATCGTCGGATTTGCCGCGGGACTGGTCGCGATGCTGATCGCAACCAGGTTCAGCACGCCGAAGCCACTCGCCGAGCTGAACGGCCTGGTCTTCGGGCTGCAGGAACGCGACGTCCAGACAACTGGCCGGAACCCGTGGTTCAAGTCGCCAGTCGTGCTCGGCAGCGGTGTCCTGGTCTTGTGCGCGCTCCTGTATGTCTACATCGGCATCGTGTGAGCTGGCCAGCGCCGGCGCATGCGCCACGAGCAAGGAGACGTCACTTGGCAGCCAGGCCAGACCTCAGCCCCGAAGAAGCCCGCAACTGGCGGCTCGCAAAGCTCTTCGATCTTCGCACGTTCATCGGGTCACTGTTCGTGATCTTCGGGGTCCTCCTCACCATTCCCGGCCTGATGGCGAGCAAGGCCGCGATCAACCAGGCAGCCGGCATCAACCTCAATCTGTGGGTGGGCGTCCCGATGCTGGTGATCGGCCTGATCTTCCTCGCCTGGGTGCTGCTCAAGCCGCCCGCCCCCATCACCGCCGCCGAGGCCGAGGCCACCCGCAAGGCGCGCGAGGAGTTCGGAACGCATTCGCCGGGCGGCCACTAGCGAGCAGCGTGGCTCGCTGCCTGCTTCGCCACACTTCGGCTGGGTCGTCCCCCGACCCGGCGGATTACCGGGGCGCGCCAGCCAGCGTCGAGTCGATGGCCGCGCCGCCGTCCTCGGCCTGATAGCGCGCGAGAAGCTGGTCCTCCGCCCGCTTCCGGGGGAACAGGAAGAAGACAACCGCGGCCCCCGCCAGGATCGCGGTGATTGCTGCGGAAAAGGCCCGCTGGTCGCCCGCAAGAAACGACGCCCTGGCTCCGGCGGTGATCTGCCCGGCGTACCGCGGGAACTGCCTGGCGACGTCGGCCGCGCTGGAGAAAGACTTTGTCAGCTCGTTCTGGACACCGGCGGTGATCTGCTGCTTGTTCGGTGCCATGGCGATCGCAGCCGAGATCGCGGTCGTGTATCCCGCCGCCAGCAGCGCACCCAAGATCGACTGCATGATCGCACCGCCCAGGTCGCGCTGCAGGTCGGCGGTGCCCGACGCCATCCCGACGCGCTGGACCGGGACAGATGCGGTCAGCGAATGCGATGCGGGGGTCCCGGCGAAGCCGACTCCGATCCCGATCAGCGCGTAGGCCAGGCCGACCCGCCAGTACGGGATGTTCTGCTGCCACAGCAGGAGCATCGCGAGGAAACCCAGCAGGCAGAACGCGAAGCCGGCCAGCAGGGCCAGCCGGGAACCGCGCTCGGTCACCGCCCTGGCCGAGACCGGTGCTACCAGCACCATGAACGCGGCCATGGGCAGGATCGCGAGGCCGGCGTCCAGCGTCGAATAGCCAAGCACGTTCTGCATGAACTGCTGACCCACGAAGAGCGCACCCATCAGCGCGCCGAACAAGATGATGCCGCCCGCTGCCGCCACCCAGAACGTCCGGCGCCCGGCAATGTGCAGGTCATACAGCGGATTGCGGGCCCGCCGCTGGCGGACGAGAAAGGCTATGGCCGCGGCGACCGCGACGACCGCCAGCCCGGCGGCCAGGGCGCCCCTGCCCGGGACGGGCGCGTAATTGATCGCCAGGATCAGCGCCGCCACCAGCAGCGCGGACAGCACGCCGCCAGGGTTGTCGACCGGGCCGGTCGACTCGTTGACGTGCGCGGGGACGAACACGAGCGCCATGACCAGGGCCAGAGCGGCCAGCGGCAGGGTGATCAGGAACACCGAACCCCACCAGAATCTCAGCAGCAATGCGCCGGCGACCAGCGGTCCGACCACGGTGATGGCGCTGCCGAGGCCGGCCCACAGGGCGTTCGCCTTCGTCCGGGCCGGGCCCGACCACAGCGCGGTGATGATGGCGAGCGTTGTCGGGTAAGCCATGCCCGCCGAGAGCCCGCCCAGAATGCGGGCGGCGACGAGCACGCCGTCGGTCGGCGCGTAGGCGGCAAGCAGGCACGAGGGGACCGACAGCGTGACGCCCAGGACGAGCATCATCTTCCGGCCGTAGCGGTCCCCCAGGGCACCCAGGTAGAGCACCGAGCAGGCAAGGCCGAGCGAGTAACCGACGGCGATGAGGTCGATGGCGGACTGGGAGGAATCAAAGGCCCTGCCGATGTCAGGCAGCGCCACGTTGGCCACGGCCAGGTTCAGGTTGGCGAC
>DATJZH010000362.1:0-3428 GCA_035499215.1 Streptosporangiaceae bacterium
CCAGCTGGAGGATGGCGAGGATGAGGGTGATCCAGCCCCAGGTGCGCAGGCTGGCGAATACGTAATGCGCGTTGGCGACGAAGACGTGTGAGCTGGCGATCGCGGCGATGCCGTCGATCAGGTTGAAGCAGGCGATCACGAGGAGCAGGATCGACGCGAACAGGACCAGGCCGTAGCCGTGGCCTTCCGCGTGCCGCCCGCCCCTGCCGGTCGCTGAAGTAGTGGTTGCCGACGTCATTGTTGGCCTCCAATGCCAGATTCTCTACGCTCGCCGGAGACTGACGGGCGCGCTCATACCCGATCCTGCCGTCGCCGTCGATCGATGTCGTCATCCTTCCGGGGGTGATCCTTGCCTGCTTCCGGCGGGCCGGCCGGCGCGGCGCGCAGGCGCGGGCCGCGGCAGGCGGCGCGCTGGCGGCGCGCTGGCGCAGGCCGCGGCAGCAGGCGGCCTCGGAGTGATGTCAGAGCAGGCGCAGGTCGATGGCCCGCTCGATGGCCTCCGAGCGTGATGCCACGCCGAGCTTCCGGTAGACCGACCGCAGATGGGTTTTCACCGTGTTGCGGGAAATGTAGAGCGTGGCTGCCATCTGCAAGTAGGTGCTGGTCGGCAGGAGCCTGAGGATGCGCAGCTCGGCAGCGGTCAGGGCCTCGATAAGCACATGCCCGCAGCCGCAGGCGTCCGGCTGGGCGGCGCGCGCCTTGAGCGCCGCGGCGATCAGCTGCCGGGTGAAAGGATCCGGCCGCATATGGGTCGATTGCCTGATCAGATAGCTGGTCACCGGGGGAGTGGTGGTGACGACGGTGTGCAGGAAGTCCCCGCGGCGGGCCGTGCCCAGCGCGTCAGCCAGGATGCCGGCGGCTGCCGGGTCATCGCGCTCGATCGCGGCGCCGGCCAGGACCAGCTGACGCACCAGCGCCCGCCGCGGCGCCAGGTCACCCAGCGGCGCCGCCTGCAGGCGTTCCACCGCGGCAGAATGGTCGCCCGCGGCGAGCGCGATCCTGGCTAGCAGCAGGCTGGCGGGGATGGGGGACAGCCTGCTGGCCAGCTCAGCAGGGGCGTGCAGGTCGCCGAGTGACAGGCGGACCAGCGCTTCCAGCTCGTCGGCCCGTGCCAGCAGTGCCGACTGGGTCCCGGCCAGGACCAGGCGGGCCGCCTCGACGGTCGCCAGCGCCTCGGTGGCCTGCCCGCGGGCGGCCCAGACCGTGGCCCGGTCGAGCAGCGCGAGGAACTCAAAGGCGGGCCGTCCGTGCTCGGATATCGACAGGGCCTGCTCGGTGAGCTGCTCGGCGGTATCGAGGTCGCGCCGTTCCAGCGCCAAGCCGGCCAGCGTGCGCAGGCAATCCACGGCGAAGAAATGCCGGTCGAATCCCAGCCGCATGGCCTCCTCATAGGCGGTCGCGGCGGCATCGGCGGCGTCCGCCAGGCGGCCGGACTCGAACCATGCCAGCGCCTGCGCACCGGGCACCACAATCTGCGTGACCGGCTCGGTGAGTTCCGGCGCCGCACGGGCCGCGGCTGCCTCCCGGTCAACGGCCTGGAAGTCTTCCAGCCACGTAGCGCAACGCAGGAGGATCATCGACACGGCGGCAGCGGTCCACTCGTCCCTGAGCTGGGTCCGCTGCTGGATATCGCGCGCCGCGACGGCCTCAGCCACGGCCTGCTTCAGCTCGCCGGCCAGCGCGTGGCGCACTGACCGAAGCGCCGCGAGCCGGGCCGCCAGCCTCGACTCGGGCGGGATTGACGGCCGGACGCGGTCCAGCAGGTCCAGGTACTGGCCGCCGCGCATCACGTCACCTGACAGCAGCAGATCAGCGGCCAGGGCCAGCAGCCGGTCAGGCGCATCCGTCAGCAGCGACGGATCGACCATGCTCAGATCCAGGGGCGGCGGCAGCGCCGGGTCGTGCAGGAAGCTGGTCACGATCCCGTCCTGCAGCAGCGCCAGCGCCCGTTCGGCCCGCCGTGCCGCGAGGTAATAGCGGATCGCCGGCCGCGTCTCACCGGTGGACTCGAACCATTCGGCCGCCCGCAGCTGGAGTGTCTGCTCGCGCGCCCGGTCCCTGTTACGCAGCTCAACACGCAGCACCTGGCGCACCAGATGGTGATAGCGGAAGGTCGTCCGCTCATCATCAAGTGCCACCAGGAAGAGGTTGGCCGCGTCGATTCTGCGCAATAGCTGCGCCGCGTCCTGCCGCCCAGTGAGCGCTGCGCACGCGTCCGCCCTCAGCTCGCCGAGGACGGAGATGTCAAACATGAACCGGGCCACCTCAGCTGGCTGCTGGTCGAGAACCTCGGCGATGAAGTACTCGGCGATCGCGTGGCTGCGGATTTCCAGCGCCCGTGCTGCCCGCGCCGGGTCCTGAGCGGAGCGCAGCGACAGCGCCGCCATCTGCAGCGCCGCCGCCCACCCCTCGCTGCGCTCGTGCAGCTGAGCCAGGTCAGCGTCGGCCAGCTCAACATCGAAGTTCGCCAGCAGATCGCGGGTTTCGGTCAGCGAAAAGTACAGGTCACGGTCGCGGAGCTCGCACAGCTCGCCCGACATCCGCAGCCGGTGCAGCCGCAGCGGAGGGTCGAGGCGGCTGGACAGCACCAGCTGGGCGGTCTCGGCGGGCCAGCGCTCGATCAGGTCGGCCATGCTCGCGGACGCCGCGGGCGCCGCGTGATGGAAGTCGTCCACAATGATCGCCGAGCCCGCAGGCAGCTTCGCGGCATCGTTGGCGATCGACGCGATTACATCAGCGGAAACGCCGCCGTCCATCACCAGCAGGTCGGCGGCATCGGCGCCGAACCCCGGCGACATAACCCGGCGGGCTTCGGTGAACCCGGCCCAGAACCGGACTGGGTTAGCATCGGCCCCATCGCAGGACAGCCAGGAAGTAAGGCCCGGCGGACGTTCCGCGGCCCAGCTCGATAGCAGCACGCTCTTGCCCGCGCCGACCGACCCCACCACCACTGTCAGCCGCTGGCCGGCCCCTGACATCAGCCGGTCCCGCAGCCCCGACCTCGGAACCAGCGTGGCGGGCAGCGTCATCGGCCGGAACTTCGCCAGCGCGAACCGCGGGTTACGTGAGGTGCTGTCCGCGGTCTCCGGCCCCTGCGCCACGATATTCCCCCTCCAGCCCCCGACACAGCAATGGCCAAGGCGGTGCAATTTCCTCACTGTGAGGCCCAGTATGATCGCCGGCCACGGCCGAAAGTCCCAGATCGCCTCAATGGGACTTAGATCACTATCAATAGGGTGATGACCGGAGTCCTGTCGCCCGGCACTCCGGCGGCACGCATGAATCATCAGGCTGCCCCCGCGCCATGACCGAGCGTGCGGATCGGGATGCCACAGCGACGCTGAGGAGCTACGGCTCGTCGGCCAGGAACGGCTGGTGATGGTAGCCGGACTCGTCGAGGACGGCGACCGTCGACTCGGGAACTTCGA
>DATJZH010000363.1:0-4352 GCA_035499215.1 Streptosporangiaceae bacterium
GGCGTTGAGCTGGGCCATGAGCTCACGGTTGGCTGCCCGGGCCGCGGCGAGGTCCTGGTCGCGTTCCTCGAGCTGGAGACGCAGGTCGATGGCCTGCTGCTCGAGATGGGTGACCGTCTGGCTGAGGGCATCGATGTCGGCGGGGACGCCGAGCCCGGACTCGCGCCAGGCCTGCTCACCGAGTGCCTCGGACAGGCGTTTCTCGAGCTGACGGACGCGGGCGTCGAGCCGGACGGCGCGCTCATGGGCGGCGAGCAGGTCGGCTTGCAGTGAGGCGCAGGTGACGGCCGGGCCGGCGGTGCCGCCGGCCGCGGGCGGCGCGGCTTCGAGGGCGTGGATCTTGCCGAGCAGGTCGCGGTGCCGGTAGAGGAAGGCCCGGTCCACGGCGGCGGCGCGGGCGATCCCGGCCACGGTGATCTCCGTGCCGTCGGCGGCGGCGCGGTTGAGCGTTGCGATGACGCGTTGCCGGCGGCGGGCGGAGTCGGCCTGGCGTCCTTTCCTCATCGCTTCGGTTCGTGGGCTCGCCGCCGTGGGCTGGGCAGGCGCAGGGGGTGTCATGCGGGGGCCTCGCTTGCGGGTGAGGGCGGGATGATGCGGACGGACGGCATGCCCAGGGCCACCGCGCGGTGCTTGCGGATCACGGTGACAGCTTCGTCGATCCGGGCGCGTTCGGGGTCGCTGAGCCTGGTCATGTCGCCCTTGACGCAGCCGATGAGCCGGCGGATGCGGGTGATCTCTTCTTCGGCGGGGATGGCATCAGCGCGGGCCCAGTCATCGACGCCGTCGATGGCGGCGGCGAGCCGCTCGCGGGTGCGCAGCAGGTCATCGAGGTAGGCGGTCAGGTCGGGGAGGTAGGAGACGTCGGTGCGGAAGTGGTCGCAGCCGGCGCAGCGGAACCGGACCGGGCAGGCGCCTCCGCCGGCTTGCACGTTGGATGGCTCGGTGCAGCGGCCGTAGGGGACGGCGACCTCGCCGACCTGATAGCGGGCGTGCGCGGATTCCAGCAGGGCGGCGGCGTCGCGCCAGATCCGGTTGCCGTGCCGGTCGAAGCTGAGCGCGGTGACCTTGTCGACGGCCTCGCGGCGGCGGTCTTCGCCGACCCGGTAGTAGCACCGGGTGACGTTCAGGTTGCGGTGATCGAGGAGCTCGGCCAGGACATCGATCGGCACGCCGGCGTCGGCGTGCCGCTGGGCATAGGTGTGCCGGTAGGCATAGGGGACGATCCTGGTCGCGCTGAACTCGGCGCCGTCGCGGGTGCGCAGGGGCCCGAGCCGGTCTGCCCACTCGCGGTGCCGTCCTTCCAGCATGTCGATGGTCATGGGCCTGCGCCCGTCGGGGTTGCGCCGCGCGGCAGGCAGCAGCTTCAGCTCGGCGGGCGGTGTGCCGGGGAACCGGGCCCGGACACGGGCCTGCTGGCCGGTGATCACCGTGGCGGTGGCCTCGCTGACCGGCAGGCGGCGGCCCAGCCGGTGGGCCTTGGCGTTGTCATAGACCAGGACCGGC
This sequence comes from Streptosporangiaceae bacterium, assembly GCA_035499215.1. GTDB lineage: Bacteria > Actinomycetota > Actinomycetes > Streptosporangiales > Streptosporangiaceae > DATJZH01. Next base: position 1,504 of record DATJZH010000363.1, read on the forward strand.
GCGCCGTCTTTATCGCGGGCCAGGCAGTCCAGCGGCAGGCTAAGGATGTCCTCGGGTCGCCGTCCGGTGTCGATGGCGATCTGGGTGGCGGCCTGGACCTCAGCTGGCTGCAAGGTGTCCAGACTGGCGCACAGCACGGTCATGATCTCCGGTGGCAGGTCACGGCCGGGCTCGCCGCGCACCGGCTCGGCGGGAATGTCGGTAGCGCCGATGACGAAGTCGCCGGGCAGTCCGGCGGCGACCTGCCCGGGCCGGGTCAGGCCCATGCCCCGGATGCCGGCCAGCACGGTGCGAGCGCCCCGGCAGATGACGTTGCGGTGATACCGGCTGATCGTCCCCGCTGAATCCAGGTAGCCGAGACGGTTAAGGAATGCTTCGATGTCGGCGCGGCCCAATGCGGCCGGCAGCTCGCCGTGATCGGGCCTAGCTCGCAGGCTTTCTGACAGCCGGGCCAGCGCGTGGATCTTCGCCTGGACGTTGGTGGCGCCTTTGCCGCGATGACGCGGCAGATCCTCAGACGCCCACCGTTTGGCGCCCTGGCGCAGCCACTGCTGCGTGATGCCAGCGAAGGTCAGCCGCCCGGGATGACCGAAGACCGACAGGTCCCAGATGTCCTTAGCCTGCTCAGTGGCCGGATCGGCCAGCGCCCGCCGGACGTGACACGCCAGCGCGTTCAGCAGCTTCCGGACCGGCTTGCCGGGGACGCTGCCGGAATCGCACTCCTCGATCGAGGTGACCTGCTGGCGGACCAGCGCGCGGCAGGCAACCCGCAGGTCAGTGTCGGTGATCTTCGCGCCGCTGCGAGCGCGCTGGCAGATCCCGAACAGGACCTGCACGACCACCAGCGGCGGCAGCCCGTGCAGGCTGACCTGCCCGTCCTCGGCGACCGCAGGCTCGGCCTGCCGCCATTGCCCGGCGTCAAGATCATGATCGGTCTTGGTGGCCACCCGCCACCGCTGGTAGTGGGTGTTGCAGTAGCCGCGTGCGCTGTCGGCGGCGCGGGTGCACGCTGCGACCGCGCACGGGCTGAACGGCGGCAGCGGCCGGACCCGGGGATCGGCGAGGAACTGCCCGATCGTCGGCCCGCCCGCCCGCTGGCGGAACTGCCGGACGTGCGACTGACACATGATCGCCTGTGTCACTGTGGCCTCGCGCTGGCATCCGGGCACCTCGCACCGCGTCACGCGGGCCGGCAGTGCCGGCAACTGCGGCGACCCGGCGATCTGCTCCGCGGTCATCCCCTGCCCGGTCAGCCGGGTGAAGCAGCGATGACACACTCCGCCGAGCCCTGTGTGCTCCGTCGTGGCGCATCCGCCGGCCCGGCATACCGCGCGGCCCAGCAGCCGGTGCCCCGCGGGCAGGGACAGCACCCGGCCCGCCGGATCCCAGCCGGCCTCGGAAAGGAATGACGGGTCGAGCAGGGCGGCCAGCCGCTGCGCCGGGCCGTCCAGTTCCACCCCGGCCAGCACGTGGCCATAATCGGCGGCGCCCCCGGTGGCCGGCAGCGCTCGCACGACCGCCGCTCCGGTCACGACGTCACCCCCGCCTGCTCCCGGGGGCTGGGCACCGCGTCCACGGCCGCCCGCAGCCGGGCCGGATCGGGGTGGAGGTATACCTGTGACGACGACACTGAGGCGTGGCCGAGCAGGTCAGCGACCACGTCGATGCCGCACCCGGCATCGGCGGCGTTGCTCCCGAAGGCGTGCCGCAGCTGATGGGGCGTCACGGCCGCCGCCAGGCCCGCCCGGCGGGAAGCCGCGGCAAGCAGGTCACCGATCGCGCCCGGGCGCACCGGGGCGCCGATGCGCCCGCGGAACAAGTTCACCAGCAGGAAGTCGCTGCCGGCCGCTGCAGAGACAGCCATCCGTTCGAATGCGTAGGTGTCGAGCGCCCGCACCGCCAGGAAGTCCAGCGGCACCACGCGCTGCCGCCGCGACTTGGCCCAAGCGCCGTTCGGATTGTCGTCGCGGCGGACCACGTGCAGGTGCGCCCGGGCGATCTCGCACCCCAGCGGGCGGGAATCGGCCAGCAGGTGCACATCGGAGCGGCGCAGGCCGCACAGCTCGCCGCGGCGCAGCCCGGCCCGGGCCATCAGCAGCACGATCAGCCGGTCCCGCGCAGACAAGCACGCCCGCAGCAGCGCCACGATCTCGGCGTCCGATACCCGGTCCACCGGCGTCTGCGGCTCGTGCAGCCGGTGCCGGGCCCGCATCCGCCAGCCCATCCGCCCGTCCTCGCCGCACGCGGCCCCGGGCAGGTCCCGGTCATCGGCGACCTCATACACCAGCGCCACCAGATCCCCGCCCGCCTGCCCGGCCGCGACCGCGTGCACCACCATCCCGCGCACCGCGGTCAGTACGCCGTTGACCCGGCGGGCACCACGGGCCGGCATGCTCCCGGGCCCGGCGAGCACCATCCCCTCCGCGGCGGCACAGGCCCCCGAGACAGTCGGCCCGGCATGCGCCAGCCAGGTCATGAACAACCCGAGCTGCCCCGCGCCCGCCTGCCAGGTACGGCCCGTCCGGGCACACCAGCGCAGGAACAACGCGATCGAATGCGCATAGCTCTTCGTCGTCGACTCCGCGCCGTCGCGGCCGAACCGCACCTGCCGCAGGAACCCATCCGCGACCGGCACGACGGCCAGATCCTCATCCAGAACCGTCCAGTACCTCGCGCCGGACGGCAACCTCACCGGGAACGCCCGCATCCTGTGATCCCCTCGGTCTCGTGCTGGGCTGCATGAACAACTACCAGCCACGAGCGCAACACCCCGCAAGACACGCCGCACAACCCGTCAGATGACCGGTTCATGCAACGTCACGCGACAGGCTGAGGACCCTAGGAGAAGG
>DATJZH010000364.1:0-3080 GCA_035499215.1 Streptosporangiaceae bacterium
CAACGACGGCTTCATCAAGCTGGTGGCCGACGCCGACCGCGGCATACTGGTCGGTGCCACCTCGGCCGGGCCTACCGGCGGTGAGGTGCTGAGCATGCTCACGCTTGCCGTGCATGCCGCCGTGCCGGTCCGCCGTCTGGACGAGATGATCTATGCGTATCCGACGTTTCACCGCGCCGTCCAGGAAGCGGTCCGGGACCTGAGCTAAGCCGCGCGTCGCTCGTCTGCCTGCTGGATGGCTATGACGTGCTTTCCCCACCGCTATGCCGCAGGGGCGGAGCCTGTCCGCACGTTACGCTAGGCAGATCTCGGAAGCGGATTAGTGGATTTCGGGAGTAACCTGATAGGCCCGGTTAGCCGGTGTAATCCATTCGAATATACCGGGCCGGACCTGGCAGAGCGCCCACCCAAAGAGCTGCTTAATCAAATGATGGGTTCGGCACAGAGCGCCGAGATTACATCGACACGTTCTCCCGCCGTGGTCGTGCGGGATGGTGTGGTCAAGGTCGCCCCGCCAGGCTGGCTGCCTGCATGTGGGAAACCGGCATGTCATGTCCCTGGCGACGACAAATTCATGTATCCGTGGCGGGGGACGGTATCCATGAGACTCGGTCTGGTGGGCGCAGCCGCCTGCTGCGGCATCGGCCTGCGCCTGCGCTGCTGCGCGGGCAGCCGCTCTTGCAGCGGTACGCCAGGAGGCAGCCACGAGCACGTCGGCTCCGCTGTGACCCTTCGATCGGTGGCCTGACAGGCTGGCCAGGGTGTCTTCGCCGATAACAAGGGTCATCCGGCCAACCAGCCCGGCACTCGGGTCAGATCTGTCGCGGCGGCCGCAGTCATCTCGCAAGCGGCGCCGACGAACGCGCCCAACCGCGACGGCCTCGCCGCCGGAACTCGTGACGACTACCCGCCACACGGTGGCTGGATCGCGGGCGGCATGCTCCGCGAGCTGGCGTGCCTGCGGCCCGGTGATCGGGCCGATGCGGCCCAGCAGCCCAGGATCAGCTGAGAGCCTGGCCAGGGTGGTCCAGGGCAGCGTCACGTCCAGCAGGCCCGGACCAGCAAGCGCAAGCACCTGGCCTGACTGTGTGTGGCCGGGCCGCGCCTGGCCAGATTGCCTGACCGCGAGGTCCGCGAACCCCGGGCGCATCAGGCCAGGCCGGATAACTCCAGGGAGGGTCGGCCAGGCCGGGCTCGGCAGAGCGCCGGCGCGCCAGTCATCGCCGTCGCCGTGACGGGCCATGGCGATGTCCTGACGGCCTGCCTCGCTGGTCGCGTGCGCGACTCCGGCAGGAGCATCCTCCCCATACGGCTCGGGCATTCCCTCCCACGCCATGTCCGAGCCATTTGTCTCGCCGCCCGGCTGACCGTCCCAGCCAGGGCCCTCGGGATCGCCGAACGGAGGCGGTCCGTCGGGCGGCGGGACGTCCGGCGGCAGCCCGTCCGGCGGCGGTACGTCGGGCGGCGGGACGTCCGGCGGCGCGTCCTCGGCAGGCGGAATATAGGGCAACGTTCCCAGCAGCAGCCCGAGCATTACCTGGGAGCGGTGCAAGTCGATGCCGCCACCGGCACCGGCAGCCTTACGGGCCTTGGCGAGCGCCGTGATACGCGCGAAGGCTGCCGCGGCCAGGATGGCCGGCAGATTCTGCCCAATCAGGGTCGCGGTGCCCTCGTCATCGGGATACAGGCTTACCTTGGTTCGCCGCTCTGCCTCCTTCCGCCGTTCCTCAGCACCCTGCGGGTCAGCGCCGATCACCGCCCGGCGCAGAGCGGCACGCAGCTTACCGGTCGTCAGACAACCCGCGGTCCGCAGTACCTTGTCCTGCACCGCGCGGGCGGCCTCGTCGCTCAGAACGCTGGTCGCCTCGGCGATCAGCCGGGCCCGCGGCAGGTCAATGTCCCCTGCCGCCAGCGCGGCGCCGGTAGCGGCCAGCCGCCAGGTCAGCGTGACGGCCAGGTCGGTCCACCAGGACGCGCCGAGCTGCGACATCGCCAGTGCCAGGGAGACTTGTGCTGCGGCGCCCGCGCCGATGCGCGCCGGGCGGCCATCTTCCAGGTCGCCGATCTTCTTATCGGCAGCCGCAGTGCGGCACGCGCTCTGGGCAACCGCGGAAAGCTCGGCAGCCTGCGCCCAGGACGCGATACGCCGGAAGCCGACCGCCACCGCCGGCAGGTCATGATCGGCGAGCACTGATGCCGGGACGTCGCTCAGGAGCGCGGCCAGGCCAGGCCCGGGGGCCAGACTCTCCGCAACCCGCCCGGCGACCTCCCCGGCCGGAAGCGTGCGAACCGCACCAGTGTCATGCGCGGTTAGCTCCGCGTCCAGAACTGCTTCTTGGTCTTTGGCCTGCTGGCGGGCCGCCAGCCGGCTGTCGGGCGTCGACGAGTCGGCGGCTAGCGCGTCGAGCATGGCATCTAAGTCGATCTCCCATGACAACGACATGCCCTGCGGGTCAGCCATGCCCGGCGGAGCAGCGGGATCTGTCGGTTTCCGAGAGTCTCTGCCTCATCCGAGTTCTGGTCGTCGCCCGAGGCTGCTCGCATCGTGTCACCTCCTTGGTCAGTTATAACTGCTGGTGACGACGTTATTTGATTCATATTATCGATTAACACTGACAAGACGGGGGAGACCTGGGGGAAGCAGGTAACGCCAATAACTCTGAGCACTGCCGCCGACCCCGGCATAGCAGAGTTCGCGGCATGATGGCCCTGCTCACACGAGTGGCTCAGCCTCGAGGCTGAGCCGTGTTGCCGTGGCCGACCCAGTCATCTTGCCGTGGTCGGCCTGGGTTGCTTTGCTTCCGCCGGGGCCCGACTGGTCCACGCGGCGCTGCCGGCTGATTCCAGGCCGGCCTGCAGACTCGTTCCACCGCAGCGGCTTCCACAACCACCACCACCACGGCGCATGCTGCCGGTGCTCCCATCTGTCGAGCAAGAAACTGCCGGCGGATAAGTTAGAGCCCATCCGAATGCGGAGGGAGCGTGGATGAGCAGCGGCGGGATCGAGCACCTTGTGATCTCGGGGCCGCTGCTGCTCGCGCTCCCGGTCGCCGCAACTGCGGGTGCGATCACCTTTCTGT
>DATJZH010000365.1:0-4916 GCA_035499215.1 Streptosporangiaceae bacterium
CCGGCCGGTCGTTCGCCAGGATCGACGAGGGCGAAGTGGTATTCAAGGCGGAGATCGGCGCGGTCACCCCCCTGGCCTGCCAGGTCCAGGGCGTCTGGGTACCGCCGGGGCGGCGCGGCCGCGGTCATGCCGTCGCGGGCATGGCCGCCCTGGTCGCCGAGGCGCTGCGCTCGATCGCGCCGGTGGTCACCTTGTACGTGAACGACTTCAACGCACCGGCTCGAGCCGCCTACCGGCGGGTGGGCTTCAGTGAGGCCGGGACCTTCACGTCCGTACTGTTCTGACGGCGCCCGTGCCGGCGGCGCTGCCGTGCCCGCGGCGGCCCGTGTCACGCTGGCCAAGGGCCTGGAATTCGGCCGGGTGATCGTCGCTGAGCCGGCCAGGATCGCTGCCGGTGAGCCGCGCGGCCTGCACCAGCCGTACGTAGCGCTCGCCCGGACGGTGCCGCGGCTCGCCGTGCTGCATGCCGAGCCGCCGCCCGGACCGCTCACATCTCCTTGAGCACAGAAACGATCAGTGCCGCCGACTCCTCGAACGACAGCGCTGTCGCGCGGAGATGATTGAAGAACATGTTGTAGCGGTCGACCTCATCCACGTCCTCCAGGTACATGGCACGGGTCAGGTCCTCGAGGTAGACCACGTCAGGATCGATCAGCTCAGGGAAGACGAGGACCACGAAGGGCCGGCCCATCGCGGGATGAGCGCCACCGCCGAAGGGAATCACCTGGACTGCGACGTTGGGCAGCGCTGCCATGTTGAGGAGATGCTCGAGCTGCAGCCGCATGAGCGCGGCCCCGCCGACCCGGCGCCGCAGCGCCGCCTCGTCCAGGACCGCCCAGAGTTTCGGCGGGTCGTCCCTGGTGAGGGCTGGCTGGCGGGCCATCCGCAGTTCAACATTGCGGCTGATGTCCTCGTGCCGTCCGCTCACCATCCCGGCGCTGATCACCGTGCGCGCGTAGTCCTCAGTCTGCAGCAGGGCGGGGATGAGGCTGACCTCGTAGATCCGGATCTCAGACGCCGCGCTCTCCAGGCCGATGTAAACGGCGAACTGGGGCTGGATGGTGTCGCTGTAGGCGTGCCACCAGCCTTTCTGGCGCGAGTCCCTGGCCAGCTGCACGAGATCCTCCCGCTGGGCCTCGGGCACCCCGTACAGGGCGAGCATGTCGCGCACATCGCGCGGCGAGACCGACACCCGCCCGGTCTCCACCCGGCTGATCTTCGAGGCGGAGCACTCCAGGTGCTCGGCCACTTCCTCGCACGTGAGCCTGGCGGCCTCGCGGAGCCTCCTGAGCTCCAGCGCCAGCCTGCGGCGGCGAACCGTCGGGCTCAGCATGGCCCATCAGGCTGTCGGGTCGGGCGGGCGACTCTGGGTAGCCCTGCTGGCAACGGGCGTCCGCACTGAATAGTCGCCACCCCCTACTCCAGCACAAGCTGCTCCGGGCACAGGCCCGCTTGGACCTGGGGCGGGTAATCTCGCTACGGGATGGTGCACATGAGCGAGAAGTTTCTTTTGCGCATCGTACACGAACGTCCCGATTACGGGCGGACAGTAACGGAGCACATGCTCAGGCCGGTATGACGGCCGATGCGGCGGTCCGGGGCGCCGGCCGCGCTATCCGGGCCGGTGAAGCTGGCGTGAGCATGACAAGGCGAGATTTTACCCTGCATGTTGCATCTGGCACGTCTGCGGGGGCATGCTATACGGCATGTGGTTACTTTGTGCTTCTGTCGAGCTACCAGAGGTGACTAGATGACCGTCGAAGCCCACCAGACCCGCGCCGCCGCCGAGACCGGACCCGGCTGCCTCGACCGGCTGGAAGGGCTCGGGGAAGCGCTGGCAGCTCACGGCTTCCGGACCCGGCTGATGAGTCCGGCCGGGCGGGTTCCCAGCCTGCACGTGGTCAACCCGGCCGCGACGGCTCTGGCCGAGGATGTCTACGCGTGCCCTGGCCAGGACGGCGTCTGGTGGTTCTGGTGGCCCTGGGCAGAGCGGATCGCCGCCGGAGACGACCCGGCGGACGCAGCGCTGCTGATCAGCCGCGTGCTCGCGGCCCGCGGGTAACGGCAGCTGGCCTGCGCTCCAGGGCGCTGGCAGGCAGGCCGGGGAAGGCGACGGTGGCCCCGCGCCAGGCAGCAGCCCGTAGTGCTGACTGTCTGATCTGCTGCGCGCCGAGTGTCCTGAGCGCCCGGTCACTGATCGCCACGAGGCTGAGGTAACCAGCGCAGACCCGTTCCTCCAGGATCACCGCGAGCGCCATGGCCTGGCCCGCCGTCTGCACCGGGACGGGCAGCCGGTAGGCGACCGCGGCCGCGGCGGGATCGGCGCCGCGCGAGCGCAGCAGCCCCGCCAGCTGGTCCCTGGACACCTGGTGCGCAATCCAGTCAGCCGCAGCCGCCGCTCGCTCAGCGCCGGTCAGGTGCGCGCCGATCACGCCATAGCCATAAGCGGCCGCCTGCTCGGCCGCCAGAGCAGTCTGAAGAGCCTTGTCTGCAGCACCGGCGGGTACGCCAGGAGGGCTCATCAGGCTCACCGGGCGACCAGGACCGGGACGTGCGTCGCCTCGGCAGCCGAGATGCTCGCGAGCAGCTGAGCCAGCGACGGCGACACGCCGAGCAGCTGGCGGGCCAGCCGTGCCGACGCCATGCGCTCGGCCGCAGCCAGATCGGCCACGAGCTGACGCGGCGCCGATGGCAGCCGCAGGCCCGGCACACTGCGCTGGCCCTGCGCCGGCGGGTACGGGCTTCCGGCGGGCACGCTCAGCCGCGAGCGCAGCTGCGCCAGGTGCTCCTGATGCTCGCCGAGCAGCGAGCGCAGGACCGCCGCAAGGTCGGTGCTGCCGCCAGCTGCCGTGCCATGGCTGCGGCCGGCTGCCGCCGCGGCGCTGCTGGCGGTGGCCTGGCCCGCCACCAGGCTGATCGCGGCCTGGTAGCGGACAGTCATCAGTTCCTCGGCTGAGATGGCATCCCGCAGCAGCGCCACGTCCGGGGCCGGCTTCGGCGGCGCGGCCAGCGCGCCGACGCCGCCGCATGCGGCGGCCAGGAGCGGCAGCGTCGCGGTCGCGGCGAGCACCGCTCGCCGCGTCGGGTCCCCCGCCACCGTGCCTCCCGCCGGGGTGCGCGCTGCTCAGGTGCGCGCCCGATGCGCGCGATCGCCCCCAGCCCCATCGTGTCATGAGGCTGGCGGCCGCGACTGGCCAGCGATGCAGGACTGCGTTGCAGGATAGCGATGCAGCACAGCCGCGATCACGGCCTGCCACGTCAGCCCGGCTGGCCCGTTAGGCTAGGTGGGCGGAACAACAGCACAGGTCGCGGGCGAGGAGGTCGTGATGAACGCTAGCTTCCGTCACGCTGCGGCGCGGCCTGCGTCGGCCCGCGGCCGCGGCGCGGGCCAGGCCGGCCCGGACCCAGACCGGCTGGTGCGCCTGCTGACGCCCGCGGCGGCGGCGATGGGCATGGACCTTGAGGGCGTCCGGATCACGTCCGCGGGGCGGCGGCGGCTGCTGCGCGTGATCGTGGACGCCGACGGCGGTGTCAGTCTTGCTGACATCGCCCTGGCCAGCAGCGACTTCTCGGCCGAGCTGGACGCCGCGGATGCGATGGGCGAGGCGCCCTACACGCTGGAAGTCTCCTCGCCGGGGGTGGACCGCCCGCTGCGGGAACCGCGGCACTGGCGCCGCGCCAGGGGTCGTCTGGTGACGGTGCCGCTGGCCGGGCAGCCAGCCGGCGCTGCCGGCATCGTTGGCCGGATCACCGACGCGGGCGAGCACGGGGTCACGCTGGACATCGCGGGAGTCAGCCGGGAGTTCGGCTACGGCGAGCTCGGAGCGGGAAGGGTTCAGGTCGAGTTCGCGCGCCTGGACGATCTCCCGGACACTGGCGGCGAGCCGGCGCCTGACGCATACGACCAGGAGGCGGGCGAGGGCGCGGAGGAGGAGGAGCCCCATGGATATTGACCTGAGCGTCCTGCGCGGCCTGGAAGCCGAGAAGGACATCTCCATGGACCTGGCCATCAAGGCCATCGAGGATGCCCTGCTCGTTGCGTACCACCGCAGCAACCCGACGGCGGCGTCGGCGCGGGTCGAGGTCAACAGGGGCAGCGGCCATGTCACGGTCTGGGCGATGGAGTCCGGCGAGGACGGCCAGATGCTCAGGGAGTATGACGACACCCCGGAAGGATTCGGCCGGATCGCGGCCACCACCGCCCGCCAGGTGATCCTGCAGCGGCTGCGGGACGCTGAAGACGAGCTCACCTTCGGCGAGTACGCCGGCCGCGAGGGCGACGTTGTCGCCGGGGTGATCCAGCAGGGCAGGGACCCGCGCGCCGTGCTCGTGGACCTGGGCAAGGTCGAGGCGATCCTGCCGCCCACCGAGCAGGTTCCCGGCGAGCGTTACGTGCACGGCGAGCGGCTGCGCTGCTACGTGCTGCATGTCCGCAAGGGCTACCGCGGGCCGTCCGTCACGCTGTCGCGCACTCATCCGAACCTGGTGCGGAAGCTGTTTGCGCTCGAGGTACCGGAGATTGCCGCCGGGGCGGTGGAGATCGCGGCCATCGCCCGCGAGGCGGGTCACCGCAGCAAGATCGCGGTGATCTCGCGTCAGCCGGGTGTGAACGCCAAGGGCGCCTGCATCGGGCCCATGGGCAGCCGGGTACGCAATGTGATGACCGAACTGCACGGCGAGAAGATCGATATCGTGGACTTCTCGCCCGATCCGGCCGCGTTCGTGGCCCATGCCCTGTCTCCCGCCCGGGTGTCGAAAGTGATCGTCGTGGACGAGCAGGCCAGGGTGGCGCAGGTGATCGTGCCCGACTACCAGCTGTCCCTGGCCATCGGCAAGGAGGGCCAGAACGCGCGGCTCGCCGCCCGGCTTACCGGCTGGCGGATCGACATCAGGCCCGACAGCCCTGGCGAGCAGGG
>DATJZH010000366.1:0-2225 GCA_035499215.1 Streptosporangiaceae bacterium
GAACGGCACCTACCTGACGATCGAGAAGGCCAATCCGACCCTCATGGTCGGCCCCGGGTACAGCCTGGAGGTGCCGTGGGCGGTGCGATTCACCTGGAGCGGCGTCTACATCCACGACGCGTACTGGTCAGTGGGCGAGCAAGGCTACGTCAACGTCAGCCATGGCTGCCTGAACACCTCGCCGGAGCACGCCGAGATCTACTACAAGATGGAGCTTCCCGGCGATCCGGTGACCGTAACCGGCAGCCCGCAGGCTGGCACCTGGGATGACGGCTGGACCGAATGGTTCCTGTCCTGGAAGCAGCTGCTGAGGGGGAGCGCGCTGCATGAGGCGGTCGTGGCCGGGCCGAGCGGCAGCACGTTCGTTAGCCCGGATACCCTTCCCGCAGTGCAGGCGAGGTCCCCGCTTCAGGCGCCGCGTCCGCATAACTCGGGCGCAGTCTGAGGACGGGCGGCAGCCGGTGGCCGCGCCGCCACGGCGCGGCCACTGGCATCGCCGGCTGCGCTGCGCGCTGGTGCCGGGCCGCGCGGCATGGCCGTGGGCCCGGGGGCCGGCCGGGCCGGATGGCCCTTTTGCGCAGCCAGCGCGAACGCCCCCTTGACCGCCGACAGCTTGACCGGGGCCGCGGTGGCCTCGTTGATGGGCTCCGACGGGTTCTCGGCGAGCACGGCGACGACGTAGCTCTGCCCGGACCGGGTGGTGGCCAGGTAGGCCAAAGTCAGGAAGGCGGGGGCGGCGGTCTGGCCGGGCTGATTCTCGGCCCGCTGATCAGCCCGCGGCTGTCGACAGCGAGCGCAACCCGAACACGCGGAACGCCGCCGCCGGTGGAGGCAACAGCAACAAGCGTGCGCGGTTGACTGACCTCGATCGAGACCAGCTTGACGTCCGTGGCTCCCTGCAGCCCTTGGTTGAGCATGGCCGGGCTGACCTGGGCGAGGAAGCCCGGGTCGAAGTGGGCGCGCGCCTGCGCATCGGACATGGGCAGATGCGCCGTCGCAGCGATGAGCCACCGGAACTGGGCCCCGGCGGGAGTGTCAGGCAGCTTAACGGCCTTCGGGGATCTCGCCGACGCTGCGGCAGCTGCCGATCCCGGCAGGGCCGACGGCTTCAGCGAGCCGCAGGCTGCGAGAATCACCGTGACAAGCAGCCCGGCCAGGAACGGCCGCACTGGACGACCTCGTCTAACGCTCCCCTGGGTACTCGGCCTTCGCTCGTTTCCGGTCCCCGCGGAAGGTGAGCTCGCTCGCGGTCCGCCGGCGGCTGCGACAGGGCCGGTCCGACGCGATGTTGAGGAACTGCTGCCCGAGCGCAAGGCGCGCTCGCTCTGCGATCTAACTCTGCAGATCGGCTACGACTGCGAAATGATCCGACGGCCACACGTCGTCTACCGGGACGTTGCCAGCCAGTCGTGTAGACCGCACGCGGCCTCGGCCCTGCCTGGGCAGCCCGACCAGGATGTAATCTATTCGGGAGTCGGGGATCAGGCTCGCGGTTTGATAGCCGTTGCTGCGGTCCCAGGTGAATCCGTGGTCCGCCGGGTCCGCGTAACGCCAGGCGTCGGCCAGTACCTGCCCCGGTACCGCCGGGGGTCAGCAATCCGCCGAGCAGCCGAAGTTCGTCGGAGGCCGGTTCGGCGTTGAGGTCGCCGGTGACCACCGGCGGGTAAGCGCAGTCCGCCGCGTGCGTGGCGACGAACTCAGCCAGCCGCCGGACCTGGGCGAGGCGGATCTGCGATGCGCCAGGGTGGTGGGTCAGGTGCGTGGTGAACATCGGCAGCGAGCCGCCGGGTGTTTCGACGCGGGCGTGCACAGCCACCCGACCCTCGTCCGTGCCTGCGGTGGGAAGGCTCACTTCCGCATTCGCGATGATGGGCCAGCGGCTCAAAATGGCGTTGCCGATGCACACCTCGTCCCTCTCCGTGCGGGTACATGCCGCCATTTCCCAGCGCCAGTACATGCCGAGCCGCTCTGCGAGGTCTGCGGCGAGGTTCTGCTCACCGGCGGACCATACTTCCTGCAAGCCACACAGATCTGGCCCGACATCAGCCAGCGTCGCCGCGATCGCTTCTCTGCGCGGCAGCCATGGCCCGAAGCGCCCCCATACGTTCCATGTCATAACCCTCACCGCTGACGCCACCTGACCTCTTCCGAGCTAGCCGATGCCGCGCACCCGCCGCCTGCAGGCTCTGTCAACTGTTTCACGCCAGAGGACTTCCCCGTGCCCC
>DATJZH010000367.1:0-2592 GCA_035499215.1 Streptosporangiaceae bacterium
GCGAGAACGCGAACGCGGCCGGCGCGAGCAGGCGCTCGGCCAGCAGCAGCCGGAAATTACGGAATGCCAGCAGGGGGAAGCGGCGCACGAGCGCACGCGCAAACATGACGAACGTCCGATCTGCATCGTAGCTGGATGCGCCTGCACGGCGACCGGGCGGCTGGCCGGGCGGAAAATGCCTTTGCCCGGCTGGCACTCCCGGCCAGGTCATCACCCAGCGCCTAGGTGTGAACGCCCGGCGGCACCTGCCGATTCCCGGGCGGCCCGACGGTGCCGAGATGACACAGGCGGCCCGTCAGTTCTCCACGCCATCGTGGGCCACGGACCTCCTGACAGAGCTCTCCGCTGCCGGCGACATCCACCGGCTGGTCAATGCAGCTGGTCGATGAAGGTGTAGATAACCATGAGGCTGACGAGGACGACAAAGACTCGAAGCGCCCACAGTCCGGCTGCGGCGCGTGCGCTCAGCGCGGCTCGCGGTACCGGCCGGGAGGTCTCGGCTACGAACTGGTCGCGCTCGAGGTGCATGATCAGCTCGTCCTCGAAGCGCTCCTGCGGCTGCAGGTCCTGCTCTCGGATGCCGGGGCTCTGGTGTGCGTCGTTCATGATGGGTTCCTGTGTCCTCATCACCCGATGAGATGGGTTACCTGCAGGAAGGAGTCGATGCCGTACGCGGCTCCGCAGAGCCCGACGAACGCGATGACCGTGATCCCGACCGCGTTGGTCGAGCGCTTGTTCGCCCACGGGCCCATCAGCCCGGCGTCGTTGGCGAGCATGACCATGAAGACCAGGCTGACGGGGAGCAGCGCGGTTGCCAGCACGTTGGCGTTGAGCGCGATCGAGAGCAGTGGCGCGCCCGGAATGAGGATGACCACCGCGGCGAGCAGCGCGACCCCGATGTTCGCCGTGTGAAAGACAGCGGCGGTGCGCGGCGAGGTGTTGAAGCTGTGGGAGACCCCGACGCATTCTCCGGCGGCGTAGGCGGTGCTGGCACATATGGTCAGGATGGCCACCGCTCCGGCCTCGATGAGCCCCAGCGCGAAGACGGTACCGGCGGCACCGCCCGCGACGTGCCTGAGGGCCTCGGGGAACCCGGCGCCCGCGAACCCCTGGATGCCCGATCCGTTGTGGGTGAGCAGAGCCGCCCCGGCGATCAGCGCCCCGACCCCGAAGATCGCGGCAAGAACCGCGCCCGCCGCAGTGTCATAGCGGCCGTGCTTGACGTCGCGGGGAGTCATGCCCTTGTCGGCGGACGCGCTCTGCTGGAAGAAGATCATCCATGGCGTCACCGTGGCGCCGACCGTGGAGGCCAGCAGCAGCAGCAGCGTGTTGAAGCTCCCGCCGGGAAAGGGCATCAAGCCAGACGATCTCACTACGGCTCCCAGGTGCGGTCGCGCCAGGACCGCTGCCAGCAGGAACAGGCCGTTGAAGAGTGCCAGGCCGAGCACGATGCGCTCCCAGCGCCAGTAGCGCCCGCCGCTGATGGTGAAAACCACCAGCGCCAGTCCGAGCGCGACGGCCACACCGGAGCCAAGATGGAAGTAGGCCAGCCCGACACGGATGGAGACGAACTCGGCTACGAGGGTGACCAGGTTGGTCAGGATGAGATCGCCGGCGCCGAACCAGCCCCAGACCCGTCCGTATCGCTGCAGGACCAGCTCGCCAAAGCCACGGTGGGTGACCGCGCCGACGCGCATGCACATCTCCTGGCAGCTGAAGGCCATGGCGAAGAGCACCGGGATGAGCGGCACGAAGAACCCGAGCCCGTACTGCGCGCCGTCGGAGGCATAGGCGATCATGCTCGGCCCGTCGTTCTCGCCGAGCATGGCCAGGATCCCGGGACCCGCGAGCAGCCACAGCAGCAGCCAGCGCCTGCTGCGGCCGCGAGCCTGATGAACTCGCGACCGGTCCCACGACCGTGCGGTGTCCTCCTCGGTCAGCCGCGGCTCCGAGGGGGGGACGTCCCCAGCCGGAAAGGACGAGGGAGTGACGGTCACCGGCCGGCCTCCACCCGGATGGCGGCGGTCGCCCGGGCGTCCAGCAGGTGCGCCCCTGATCGCGCCTGAACGGTGACCGCTCCGCTGGGATGGACCTCCCTGATCTCTAGGGTGTCGCCCAGCCCGATTCCCCGGCCGGTCAGGAAACGCAGGACCTCGGGGTCGCGGTCCGAGACCCGCACCACCCGGCCCCGCTGGCCCGGCCGCAGCGAGCCCAGGTTCCGGCTGGGTGTCTCGGCCACCTGCCCGTCCCGGGTGGGGATGGGATCGCCGTGCGGATCGGTCCGCGGATCCCCCAGCCTGGCCGCTATGACCTCGCACAGCCCGGGCGAGAGGGCATGCTCGAGTGCCTCGGCCTCGTCGTGAACCCGGTCCCAGGACAGCCCCAGCGTCTCGGCCAGGAATGCCTCGAGGAGGCGGTGCCGGCGCACGACTGCCAGCGCCGCCTGCCGCCCGGCCTCGCTCAGCCGCACGCCCCGGTTGGGAACGTAGGCGACGAGCCGCAGGTCGTCCAGCTTCTTGAGCATGCCCGACGCCGACGACGCGGTAACGCCCAGCCAGCCGCCCAGCGCGTTCGTGGTGACCGGCTCGCCCA
>DATJZH010000368.1:0-14525 GCA_035499215.1 Streptosporangiaceae bacterium
ACTGCGCGCCGCGGCGGATCGCCGGAATCATGGTGATCCTGGTGCTGCGGCGCTGGCTGCCGAAGGCTGTTGCAGGGCGCTGCATCACGCCGCGGCTGTCTCCTTGGCCGGCGGCACGATCGCGGATGGGTGGTGCGGATCGTGATAAACGGCTGGTCAGGCTGTCGCACACGTTCCAGGACCGGCCGCCGGGATCGACGTCGCACAGCCGCGCGAACATGTCGGCCGCCCGCCAGGTAGATGATCTTTACGAGCTGCTCTTCCACGGGAAGAAGGCACCAAGATGGTGACCTGCGCGGGTAGGCCGCCCAGCTTGATCTGGATGTAGCGCCATGTTCAGGTGCTTCCGCGCCGGGCGGCCGGTGGTGCCTCGGCTGGTTCCAGGGCGGCGGAGAACAGGTAGCTGGTCGCCAGGCTGCGGTAGGGCCGCCATCTGTCGGCGATGGCGAGGACCTCCTGCTGGATGGGGAGGTGGTCGAGCTGATACGCGGCCTGGACGGCCTTGCGGAGCGCGAGATCGCCCGGCAGGACGACGTCTTCGCGGCCGAGCGCGATGATGAGGGCGCCCTGGACGGTCCACGGGCCTATCCCGGGAATCGCCGTCAGCTCCGCCATTAGTTCGTCGTCGGGAAGATCGCTCAACGTATCCGGGCTCAGCCGGCCGTCCGACATGCGCTCGGCGAGGTCGCGGAGTGTGCTGATCTTCCGCCATGAAAGCCCGGCCTCGCGCAGCTTACCGGGACCGACTCCCAGCAGTTCGGTAGGGGTGGGGAGATGGCCGCCGAACAGGGCCTCGATGCGGGCCAGGGTCCGGCGGGTCGCTGGGACGGACAGCTGCTGGCCGGTGACCTGGAACAGCAGGGCACCGTACAGATCCATCGGGGGTAGCTGGGCGATCCACGCCCGGGGGTCGAAGTCCGGCCGGTCGTGGATCAGCCGGGCCAGCACGGGGTCGGCGTTGCGAAGGTGGGAGCGCGCTTGCTGCAGCCACCCGGCGCGGCTGGCATCCTCGGTCACGGAGCCCGCTCCCTTCTCCCGGTCGGCATGCTCGCCGCCGCCGTCATGAGTGAGCCTGGCGATTGAGGTGGATCCTGACTTGCTCATAATGATGTTCTTTCTTTCGGCTCCGTAACCGGGTGGGCCCGAAGTTAGTGGCCATCAAGGTGGGCGGCTGTCAGCTGATTCTGGTGATCTGCGTCGCGGTGTGATCGGGCGGACCTCGACCAGGTCGAGGCCTGCTGCCGACGTGCGTGTTGGGGTGTTCACCGAGACGGAGAGTTCGCTGGCGATCTCGGGCCGGGACAGGTTGGTGATCGCGAACGGCAGGACCAGCCGGTCCGCCTCGGCGAGGCCAGGGCGCGTTCGGCGGCCTGGTTCGCCGCAAGCTGGTCACCGAGCTGCCGTCCCCATCGACGGCCTCACCCTGGCCGGCCTGGGCTCTGGAGGAAGTGCTGCCCGGCGCCGCGCCGGCAGCCGGCCCATCGCCGGCGCAGGATGGCCAGAACAGGAGGATGATGCACGATGACAGAGTCGGTACTGCAGGTTGCGGCCAGCGGGACGGAGTCGCCCGAGCCGGCGCAAGCGCTGGCAGCAGCCCGGCGGAGTCTGGAGGATCTATGCCCGGTCTGGCAGTAGTGACCGGTGCCTCTTCGGGCATCGGCGAAGCGTACGCGGAACGCCTGGCGGCCGACGGGTGGAACCTGATCGTGGTGGCCCGGCGCCGAGAGCGTCTCAGCGAACTCGCGGCGCGCCTGACAGACCGTCATGCGGTGACGGTGCAGGCGATCCAGGCCGATCTGGCCCGTTCCGATGAGGTGCAGCGCGTCTGCGGCGAAATCGGCGTCGTTCCCGTCGACGTGCTGGTCAACAACGCGGGCCTGGCACATTACATGCCCTTTGCGGAGCTCCTGCCAGCGCAGGCCGAAGAGCTCGTGGAGCTCAACGTCCTGGCTCCGGTGCTGCTGACCCGGGCTGCACTCACCGGAATGCTGGCCCGGTCGCGCGGTACGATCATCAACGTCGCCTCACTGCTCGCGTTCAGCGGCGCCGTGCAGGCAGCGTTCCTGCCCAGGCGGGCCGTTTACGCAGCCACCAAGTCATTTCTCGTCACCTTCAGCCAGGTACTGGCCGCTGAGGTGCGCGACAGCGGGCTCCGGGTTCAGGTTGTCTGCCCCGGGGTGGTGCGCTCGGAGTTCTACTCCCGGCAGGGCCTGGACATGAGCGTTGTCCCGCAGATGGAGCCCCGCCAGGTCGTGGAGGCAAGTCTGGCCGACCTGGCCGACGGCGTGGTGGTATCGGTGCCTGGCCTGGCGGACACCGACTCCCTTGCTCGCTTCGACACCGCGAGCCGCGAGCTAGTGAGCGTAGCCCGGGCGGCTGAGCTCCCCGGGAGGTATGGCCGCACAGAATGACGTGCCCCCGGTGCAGCAATGCACTGGGCTACCCGGCGGTCGGTGACGCCCGGCCTGGTAGACGCCCAGGTCAAGAACTCCGCACGAGTCCCGGCGCACCGGAGGTCAGCCTGGGGCCGCGACGTGATCTGCCGTTCGATCATGCAGGAATCCCTTCTCTGGTAGTGGCAACGCCTCCGCAGCTGGTGACCTGTCCCGCTCCGGCGGGTTCAGCCCGAGGTTGGCTAGATCGGCCGTGCTCGCCCAGTAGGCCCAGTGGGCTGGGCTCCTCTGGATAGCAGCGCTCACCTCGGCGGCGCAGCGCCGGAATGCCGTCGCCGTCTCTCCTCCCACCGGCACCGGCGCGGAGATCTCCAGCACCTGGTGGCGGTAGTCAGCCGCGCGGTACAGGAAACCCGTGAGCACCGGCGCGCCGGTCATCTGGGCGAGGGTCACAATCCCTGGCAGGAGCCTGGCCCGGCGCCCGAGGAAGGGAACCTCGACGGCGCGGGCCCGGTCGCTGTCCAGCGGCGGCGCGTCGATCGAGATTGTCACCACCTCATTGGCGCGGAGTGCCGCAGCTGCCAGCGCCGCGACCTCGAACCGGCCAGGCCATGGCTCGATGTTCGGCCGCTGCCGGTGGCGCTGCACCGGCCTGGCGTAGACCCGGTCCCAGAACCGCCGCTCGGCGGATGAAAGGCTGGCCGTGTACTTGTGCTGCCAGCGTCCGATGGTGGTGACCGGGAAGCCGCTGGCGTGCAGTGCCGAGAAGCCGCTGTCGTAGGAGCCGAAGTGGGCGGAGCAAAGGATGGCTCCCTTGCCCGCGGCCAGCGCGGCCTCCAGGTGTTCCCGCCCACGGATCTCGACCAGCCGTCGCAGCGGCCGCGCCCTGTGCCGCAGCCGCATCACGTCGACCGCCTCGCAGGAGGCGAGCCGGAACCAGTCCCGGGTCACCTGCTGCGCCGCCGCCGGGCTGAGCTCGTCCCCGAGCACCAGCCGCAGGTTGCGTGCCAGCTCGATGCGCTTCCCGGCCTGGCGCCGGAAGAGCCAGTCGCCGCGCCGGCATGCCATGCGGTAGCCGACGGCGGCCGGAAGGCGGGCCAGGGCCGGCGCGGCTGCCGCCCAGTAGGCCACGCCTTCTGCGCTGCGCAGCAGCCTCTCCGCGCGGCTGTCACCCATGCGCGGCCGCCTGCTTTCCGGGCTCCCTGGCGCGGACGTAGGCGCAGATAGCGGTCACGCTGCCGAAATTCTCCGGAAGCAGATCCGCGTCGCCCAACGTGATCCCGAACCGCTCCTCCAGGAAGACCACCAGCCGCAGCAGGCTCAGCGAATCGAGGATGCCGCTCTCCAGTAGTGATGTCCCGTCCGTCAGCGGCAGCAGCGCCTGGTCCTGGACGAGTTCCCGGCTGATGTAGTCATTGATGATCGTCTCCACCTGAGTACCTTTCTTCCGTGTGTATCTGCTAGCGCTCGTTCCGCCGGCCGTTGCCGGCCAGCTGCAGCTCGTGCTGCTGCCGGGCAAGGCCGGCCCGGTCGACCTTGCCGGTAGAGGTTCTCGGCAGCGAGTCGCGGAACTCGACGACGCCCGGCACCATGTATTCCGGCAGCCACTGCCGGCAGTGGTCCAGCACGTCCTCGCGGCTGAGGTTGCCCGCGCCGTCCGCGGTGACGACAGCCTGGAGGCGGCTGCCGAGCAGCTCATCGGGCACCGGCAGCACCGCCGCCTCGCGGATGGCCGGATGCCGGTACAGCGCGGCTTCCACCTCGCCCAGCTCCACCCGGTAGCCGCGAACCTTCACCATGCTGTCCCGGCGGCCGAGGTAGGCGTAATTCCCCGCCGGGTCCAGGGTTACCAGGTCACCGGTCCGGTACACGAGGTCATCGCAGGATGCCCGCAGCAGCGCCTCACTGGTCTTGGCCGGCTGTCCCCAGTACCCGCGCATCAGCGAGGGACCCCGCACGTACAGCTCGCCCTCTTCGCCGGGCCGGGACACCCGGCGGCCTTCGCTCGTAACCGCGAACACCTCGGTGTTGGCGCAGGCCTTCCCGATGGGGACCGGCCCGGCGTCAGCACCGCCCGCGGGCACCTCGAACGCCGTGCATACGTTGGTCTCGGTCGGCCCGTACCAGTTCAGGTAGCGGGGGTGCGGCAGCTCGGCCATCAGCCGGGCGAGGTACTTGGGGGGGAACACCTCCCCGGCGAAGATCACCGCCCGCAGGCGTGACAGATCGAACTGCCGCAGGCCGCCGTAGCAGGCGAGCAGCGTGAGGACCGAGGGCACGGAGTACCAGACCGAGATCCGTTCCCTTTCCAGCCACTTCGCGATCGAGACCGGGAAAGTGGCTGCTCCGTCGGGAAGCACGGTCAGGCAGGCGGCGGCCTGGCAGGTGGCGAAGACGTCGAAGACCGACAGGTCGAAGTGGAGCGGCGCGGGGCTGCAGACGCGGTCCTGCTCGCCGAGCCCCGCCGCGGCTGCCGCCCAGTCGACAAACGTGAGCGAGCTGCGGTGGGAGATCATCACCCCCTTCGGGGTGCCGGTCGATCCCGACGTGTACAGGATGTACGCGAGGTCGGTCTCGATCGAAAGCTCCTCCGCCAGTGGCTCTCCTGGCTCCCCGGCCACCGCGGCCCACGGCAGAATGGCCGCGCCCCGGGCCGGGGCAACGGCCGCCTCCTCGCGCCCCGGGCGGCCGGGAGAGCTCGCCACCACCACGCCGCGCGGCCGGGGAACGCTGCCGATCAGGGCGGCTGCCTGGGCCGTCCTCGCCTCGTCCGCCACGATCACGGCGGCGCCGCTGTCCCGCACAATGTGGCTGAGTCGCTCCGCGGGCGCCTTCTGGTCGAGCGGTACATAGCAGGCCCCGGCCTTCAGTGCTCCGTATACCCCGATGACCGCGGCGGCCGACTTGGGGGCGAGTATCGCCACCCGGTCGCCGCGCGCCACGCCCAGGCGCAGCAGCGCCCGGGCCATCTTGTTGCTCAGCCGGTCCAGCTCCTGGTAGGTGAGCATGCAGTCCCCGGACGCTACCGCCGGCCGCTGCGGCTGCCGTGCCGCAGCCTCGGTGAGCAGCCGCTGCAGTAGGTACGCCATCACGCTTCCTTTCCTGGTTGCCCCGCTGGAGATGCCTCGCCTGGCCGGTGACTCAGAGGCCGAGCATCTTGGCGAGCACCACCCGCTGGATCTCCGAAGTGCCCGAGTAGATGGTGCCGGCGATCGCGTCCCGGAGGTCGCGCTCGATCCCCGCCTCCTTCAGGTAGCCGAAGCCCCCGTGGGTCTGGATCGCATCCTGGCTGGACCGCACCCATGCCTCGCTGGTGAACAGCTTCGCGGCGGCCGCCTCCGCCGGGGCGGACCTGCCCTCCTGTTTGAGCCAGGCGACCCGGTAGATCAGCAGCCTCGCCGCCTCCAGCCGCACGTACATGTCGGCCAGCTTGCCGGCCACGCTCTGGAACTTCCCGATCGGCTGGCCGAACTGCTCGCGCGAGCGCGCATATGCCACACACGCGTCGAGCTGGCGCCGCATCGCGCCGACTGCGCTGGCGAAAAGGCAGCTCCGTTCCCACTCCATGGACGAGTTGAAAATGGCCATCCCCGCCCCTTCCGGCCCCAGCCGGCTTTCCGCGGGAACGAGGCAGTCGGTCAGCGCTATCTCGCCCGTCGGCGAGGTCCGCAGGCCCATCTTCTCGAAGCCGCTGCTCACCTTGAGCCCCGGTGTCGCGGCGTCGACGAGGAATGCGGAGAGACCGGGGAGACCGGGGCGGCCCTGAACCGAGGCGTAGACCAGCAGCACATCGGCGACCGGGGCGTTGGTGATGTACTGCTTGGCGCCGTTCAGGAGATAGTGGTCACCCCGCCGCTCGGCGCGGGTGCGCATGTGCAGCGCGTCGGAGCCGGAGCCTGGCTCGGTCATCGCGTGGCCGCCGATGATGTCCCCCGACACCATCCCGGGCAGGTACGCCTGCTGCTGCGCCGGGGTGCCGAACGTCGCCAGCGGCAGCTCGACGCTCCACATCTGCGCGTTGAGCGAGAAGAGAAGCCCGTTGTCCTGGCACCCGTATCCCAGGGCCTCCATGACGAGGGCCGTCGTGAGGACGTCGCCGCCCGCGCCGCCCAGCTCGGCGGGGATCGGCAGGCCCTGGATCCCGAACCTGGCACACGCCTGCCACGCATCCCGCGGGAACTCGCCCGCATCCTCACGTTTCATCAGGTCCTGGTTGAGCTCCCGCCGGGCGAAGGCGACCGCGGCCTTCGTCAGCTCGCGCTGCTCGGCGCTCAGTGCGAAGTCCACCGTGTCTCCTTGCCCGCGATCCTGGCCTTCCCGGTCCTCATGGCCGTCCCGTCAGCCGTCGATGGCGCCCGCGATGACCGCCTCATCCGGGACGCGGCCGCCGCCGCCGCCCGCCACTTCCCGGCCGGGCGCCGGGCAAGGCCGAGCGCGGCAGCGTGCGCCTGCGCCTCCACCTGGTTCGTGAGCGGGGCAAGCGGGCCGAAATCCCGGTAGCGGTGCGCCAGCGCCCGCGACAGCAGGTGGTCGGCCAGCCACGGGTTCTTCGGCAGCACCGGGCCGTGCAGGTAGGTGGCGTACACCTCCCGGTATCGGGCGCCCTCGGTGCCGTCCTCCCCGTTGTTGCCAGCCCCGGCGAGCACCCGCCCGAGCGGCTTGGCGCCGCTGCCCAGGTGGGTGCGCCCGCTGTGGTTCTCGAACCCCGTCAGCTGGCGCTGCTCGCCGGAGCCCAGATCACACTCCACCGCCACATGCCCGATGAAGCGAGTCGGCCCGCCTTCCGTGACCGCGTCCAGCACTCCCAGTCCCTGTATCGGCGGCCCGTCCGCCGGGGAATATGAGCGGCCCAGGAGCTGGTAGCCGGCGCACACGGCGAAGACAACGGCGTCGGCCTCGATCGCCTCCCGGAGAGGGCCGGCCTTCGCCGCGAGGTCGAGTGCGGCCGCGGTCATCTCGCGGTCCTGGCCGCCGTGCACCAGGATCAGGTCGGACTGGGCCAGGTCAGGGATTACTCCCACATCGGCCTCGGTCACGCTGTGGCGGATGCCGCGCCAGGTGCAGCGCTGCATGAGCGCGAACAGGTTTCCCCTGTCACCGGCCACGCTGAGCAGACTCGGATAGAGATGGCAGATGCGGACCGTTATCGGGGCCGTTGTCATATCGTCACTCCTTCCAGGAAGGCGGCACCCACCCGCGGCGCTGCATGATGCTGCGCAGCTCGCGCATGGGCGTGTAGCCAGCGAAGATGTACAGCGACTCGCCTGGCGGCGTCCCGTTCAGTGCCGTGTCCAGGGCAGCCGAGCGACCGGGCAGCACCTGCGTGGCCGCGGGGCGAGCCCCGGCGTACTTGAACCGCAGCGCGACCTCCTCCGCCCTGGTCCCGCTGATGACCAGGCTCGCCAGCTGCGGCACAAGCTGCTCGAGGTCGACATCCCAGAGCCAGGCGAAATCTTCCCCGTCGACCGCGGTGTTGCTGTGCGCGGCCAGGACGTGCTTCCGGCCTGGCCGCCGCAGGACCTCCCGGAGGGTGGCGTTGTAAGCCGTGGGGTTCTTGACGAAGGCGAGTACCACCTGCCGCTCGCCTGCCTGGATCTCCTCGAGGCGGCCGAATGCCGGGCGCAGGCCGGCCATGGCGCGCCGCGCCTCGGCAGGCTCCAGCGGCCGCGGAAGTGACAGCGCCATCGCGCCGGCGAGCGCGGCAGCCGCGTTGTAAACGTTGTGCAGCCCGGGCAGGGGCACCTGCAGCGGAAAGGTTCCCGCGGGCGTTTCGACGGTGATCTCGGACCCTGCTTCCGGCGAGGGCCGGACCGCGGTCACCGCGACGTCCAGGCCAGGCCGGGCGTTCCCGCACTCCGGGCACTGGTAATCCCCCAGGTGGGAGAGGTGTACGACGCGGTAGCTCAGCAGGTGCTGGCAGCGCACGCAGCGGATGGTGTCCGCGGCATGCTCGGGCACCTGCGTGCCAGCGCCGTCGGTCCGGATGCCGTAGTACAGGCGGCGAGCGGCTGCCCCGGGGGCGAGGCTGGCCACCAGGGGATCGTCGCCGTTGAGTACCACGATGGCAGACGCGGGCAGCGCCTCGATGACGGCCTCCAGCCCGCTCGCCATCGAGTACAGCTCCCCGAAGCGGTCCAGCTGATCGCGGAAGATGTTCGTGACCAGGAACGTGTCGGTCCGCACCTCCGGCGTCACTAGCCGTACCGTGGCTTCGTCGACCTCCAGCAGGAGCAGTTGCGCGTCCATCCGGCCCCGCAGGTCCGTTCCCCGCACGGTGGCCGAGGTCACTCCCTGCAAGAGGTTGGAGCCAGAACGATTCTGGGTGACCCTGAGGCCGCCGGCGTGTGCCAGGGCAGCGAGCATGCGGCAGGTCGTCGTCTTGCCGTTGCTTCCCGTGACGACCACATTGCGAGCATTGCCCGCGGCCGCGGCCTTCTGCAGGACGCGGGGATCGATCCGGCGGGCAACGGCACCGGGGAAGCTTGTCCCGCCGCCGACCCGCAGCACCCTGGACGCGGTCCCCGCGGCCTTGCCCGCCACCAGTGCGAGCGTGAAGCGCGCCTGCGCTGCAGGCGAGACGGGCGCCTTGCCTTCCAAGGACCTGGCCGACGGGCGGCTGGTCATGATACGCACCTGGCGGCCTCCTCTATCCGTGTGCGGCGTGGCATCGGGGCCGTTAGCTCATCCCCGGCCCGCAGTGGTGCCCCTGCCAGGACGCGGCGGTGCCCGGCATCCCGGACGGCGTCCGCGACGGCTTGCACGTGCCCTTCGTCGAGGGCGTAGTGGAGGGCACACGACCGCAGGGCGAAGCGGCCGCGGATGTCCGTGCCGGCCAGGAACGCCCGCCCCCCGACCTGGAGGTCCTCCATGATCGCCTGGTTCAGTAGATTCAGGCTTTGGTCGTGGCCGCGCATGCTTGCCGGGACGTAGCGGAAGCACACCGCGGTCAGCGGCCCGGCCGCCAGCAGTTCCAGGTCAGGGCTGGCATCGATGACCTCCTCCAGGTAGCGCGCCAGGTCGATGTGCCGCCGGACGTGATCGACCAGCCCGGCCTTCCCCGCCTGCTGGATGTTCCAGAAGGTCTTGAGGGCTCGCCCGGAATCCCTGGTTTGCTCGGCGCTGCGATGGGAGTACCAGACCTCGCCGGCGAATCCCTGTCCCGGCGGGAGGCTGAGATAGGAGGGGATGAGCTTGTAGGTGTCCTGCAGCAGCGGGCCCTCCCGCACGATGGCGCAGCTGCAGCCGATGGCCACGGCCAGCCACTTGTGCGGGTCCAGGGCGACCGAGTCGGCGCGCTCCAGGCCCGCGTACCAGTGCGCGAGGCGGGGGTCGAGTACCCCGAAGCCGCCATAGGCGCCATCCACGTGCAGCCAGAGGCCCTCCTGACGGCAGAACTTAGAGAGATCGCCGAGCGGGTCGATGGCACCGGTCTTCACGCTTCCGGCGTTCGCCACGACGAGGAAGGGACGGTGGCCGGCCCGGCGGTCAGCCGCGATGGCTGCCCGCAGGTCGGCTAGGTCCATGCGGAAGTCCTCCCCGGCCATTACCTTGCGGGGGGCGCCGAGCCCGAGCGTGAAGGCAGCCTTCTCCAGGCAGGAATGGCCCTCTGCCGACATGTACATGGTGAGCCGGGGATGCCCGTGGAGGCCCTCCGCCCGGATGTCCCAGCCGTTGACCTGGGCACCCCAGTATCGTGCAACTTCCAGGCAGTGCCGGTTCGCGTCCGATCCCCCGCCGAGGAGGACCCCGTCACTCCCGTCCTGGGGGAAGCCGATGAGCTCCATAAGCCACCGGATGACTGCTCGCTCCACGTATATAGCCGCGTAATTACCCCCGGCCCCGCTCGTGTTGGTAACCGCTGAGGCAAATGCCGCGAGCATGCTCAGCTTGGTTGCGGCCGGATCAACGAATGCAGCGAAACACGGGTGATTCTGGCCGCGGCCGTATGGCAGCACCAGCCGGAGAAAGCCTTCGATGACATCCTCGGCAGCTAGTCCCTCGGCTGGGATATCCATTTTCTCCAGCTCTTGCCGCACTTCCGCCGGCAAGGGACGGTAAACTGGCTCTCGCGGAAGTTTGTCCAGGTGCGCGGCCAGCGTGTCCACAAGCCGATGACCCAGGCCGCGGAAGGTCATGTCGTCCATCGAGAACGGCGAGGGAATAGTGCTGTAGCCGCCAAGGCGGCAAGCGGCGCCAGAAGGGATAGGCGGTCCCATGGATGGGAACTCCTCTCAGTCCGGGAATACAACTCTCAAGAGTACTGTATTGCGGTGTCAGCGACCATTTCCGTGGCCGGCGATCGGTAAACGGCGATCTATTAATGACTTACTAAAATGCCGGCAATGACTGGCCTAGCCGCTGAGATCCTGGCATAGAGATGTGGTTTATGGAATGGCCGGGGTGGGTTTGTCTCCGGGACGCGGGGCGAGGCCGGCGCCCCCGATCGCAGCCGGGATCACCGCCGCCCGGAACCGGATGCGGCTGCCGCGGGTGGCCGCGGATGTTTTCGCCGAACATGGGTATGACGGCAGCCGCGCGGCCGGCATCGCCGCGCTGGCGGGCGCGAGCAACGGCGCCTGTTCCCTGGCGCGCTCGCGGGCCTGCGCCCTGCTGTCCGCCGTGGGCAGCGGGCTCGTCACGCGGCCGCGCGGCTGGCGGGGGATAGTGAGCCGCACCGCCTGCTCGCGTCGCTGCCGCTCTCGCTCCTGCCATCGTCTCAGCAGAGAGGAACGTTCGGGTGAAAGTGCAGATCGACGTCGGCTTCTGCCAAGGGCACGGACGCTGCTACGACCTCGCCCCCGGCCTGTTCGGTGACGACGAGGAGGGTTACGGGAAGGTGCTGGGCGACGGCGTCGTGCCGCCAGAGAAGGAGGACGACGCCCGCCGCGCGGCGCTCAACTGCCCAGAGCACGCGATCGGGCTGATCGAGGGGACGTGACATGGCTGTCGATAACCGCTTCGCCCAGGACCACTGGGAGAAGCGCGACGGGGAGTCCGCCGGGATCCGCAGCGAGATTGTCACGGGCCCGGTCTCGGACTGGACGGCCGATTTCTCCCACATGGAACCGGAGTGGTCCGCCGACCCGTACCCGATCCAGGACGACCTGCGGCAGCGCTGCCCGATCGCGCACACGGACCGGTTTGGCGGGGGCTGGCTGCCGACGCGCTATGAGGACATCGCGGCGATCGCCGCCGACACCGAGCATTTCTCTTCCCGGTCGATCATCATGGGCAACTTCCGGCCGCCCGTGGAGATCGCGCCGATCGGCGGCTCGCCGCCCATCACCTCCGACCCGCCGTTCCACCACGACGCGCGCAAGCTGCTGCTCCCCGCGTTCACCAAGACCGCGGTGAGCAGGCTGCAGCCTGCGACGAAGGAGTTCTGCCACTCGCTCATCGACGCCTTCGAGGGGCGGGACGTCGTGGACGCCGCCGCTGACTACGCGCAGCACATCCCGATGCGGGTCATCGCCGACATGCTCGGCTTCCCCCCGCAGGACGGGCCGCAGTTCCGCGAGTTCGCCAAGAACACGCTCGAAGGCATCAACCTTCCGCGGGAGGAGCGCGTCACCCGGATGTCAGCGCTGTTCTACTACCTGCTCGCGCAGGTTCACGACCACCTCGACAACCCGCGCGACGACCTGACCACGTTCCTGATCAACGCCGAGCTGGACGGCCGCAAGCTCGAGGTATCGCATGTCGTCGGCACGATGACCCTGCTGCTCATCGCCGGCATCGACACGACGTGGAGCGCGATCGGCGCCTCCTTGTGGCACCTGGCCAGAAACCCGGGGGACCGCAGGCGCCTCGTCGCCGAGCCCCAGCTGCTGCCGACCGCGATGGAGGAGTTTCTCCGCGCCTACGCCCCGGTCACCATGGCCCGGCTGGTCAAGGAAGATATGCACTTCCGTGGCGTGGAGATGAAAGCCGGCGACTGGATCCTGCTGTCGTACCCGGCAGCCAACCGCGACCCGGCGCAGTTCGACCGCGCGGACCAGGCCATCATCGACCGCCAGATCAACCGGCACGCTGCGTTCGGCCTCGGCATCCACCGCTGCCTGGGCTCCCACCTGGCCCGGATGGAACTCCGGGTCGCCCTCGAAGCCTGGCTGGAGCGGATCCCGGAGTTCAGCCTCGCCGACCCGTCAGCGGTGGCCTGGTCCACCGGCCAGGTCCGCGGCCCGCGCACGCTTCCGCTCCGCATCCGCCGGGGGTAGCCGTCTGCGCCCTCGCGTGGTGCGCGCCGGCCAGCACCAGGGCATCAGGCGGCTCTGGCCAGATCCGCTGTGCTTGGACGCTGTCACGGCGGACGGGGCAGACCACGGCGTCAGCGAACCGGATCACCGGCCGGCCGGGATCGCCAAGATATCCTCGATCATCTGCCGCGGGACAGTGGCGTCGTCGAACCAGCGGCCGCCGAAAGGACGCCGCACCGGAATGATCTGGTCGCTCGAATAGGCAAGGATCTTGCGGTTGTAGGAACGCATCTCGTTCCGGAGAGCGGCTGGCAGCGTCCCGTCGAGCAGCAGAGCTCTTTCCATTTCCCCGAGCAGCTGGCGTGTCTCGTCGATGGTCTCGAGGATAGCCTGGCAGAACTCGGATGGCAGCACCCCGTACTCGCCCTTGATCTCCACCAGGCGGGCAATTGCCTCGTAGGAGACGTCCTGCAGCTGGCGCCTGTCCAGCCAGTGCGTCTCATAGTTCAGCCGCCGGTACCACAGCGGCTCCACCATGGCCTGGCGGTGTTCTTCCAGCGTGCGGTGGAAGATACGGTAACCATGCTGGTCGGGCTCTTCGAAGAACCGGCACCCGGGGTCAAGGAACGGCACCATCGGGCAAATAAGCGGAAGGGCGTCCCACCCTCCGAACTTGCGTATCAGCCGCTCGGAGTACGCGACGGTGTCCAGAACTGACTGCCGGTCCTGATACGGCATGCCGATGAAGAACCAGATCATAATGCCTTTCACCCCGGCGTCCAGGGCACGGGGAATCCAGTCTTCCATTTGCTCCATGGTGTAGGTCCCGCGGCCGGCAGCCGCGCTTATCTTCGGGTCGTGCGACTCCGGGGAGAGCATGATATAAGCAGCCGTTGACTCACCCATCTTCTTCAGCGTGTCCGGCTGCGTCAGGTTGAACTGCTCGAAGAAGACGCTGCTGTAGCCGACCTCCTTCACGGCGTCCAGATACCGGTGCATCCGCCCCTTGTTCTCGGAATAACACTGAAGCGCGTATATCGAGGTGTGTTTCGCCGCCTCTCCCATGGTGCGGAGCTCTTCGATGATGAGGTCGTTGTCCTTCTGGATCAGGGTCTTGCGGACACCCATGATGTTGCGGTAGGCAAACCGTGATCCGCCGCACCAGCCGCAGTCATGCGCGCACCCGGTGTTAGGCAAGGTCATGATGAGCTTGGATGCCGACGGCCCGGCGCTGGCCGTCTCCTGGTAATACGACCAGTCGTTGCGCGCGTCGTTGTAATGCGTGGCTGGCTTGTGAGTGAAGCCGGTGGCCTGAACCTCGCCGTCGGCCTTGTACAGCAGGTTCGGGAGGGAACGGAAGTCCCGGCTGCCCTGCCGGACCCTGGTGACCAGCTCGGTGAGCGGTTCGAGGGTGTCGTAACCCTGAACGACGACATCGACGCCCGGGTAGCCGATCAGCTGGCTGGCATAGTAGGTCGCCGAGATACCGCCAAAGATGGTAAGCGCGTCGGGGTGCACCTCCTTCAGGACGGTTGCAAGCTCGATGGCGCCGTGACATTGCGTCATCCAGTGCAGGTCGAACCCGAAGATTGGCGCTTCCAGGCGGCCGAGCAGCTGTTTGACATCCAGGTCAGGATGCATGAGCATCAGCGAGGCGACGTTCACGATCTTCGCGTCGAATCCGTGATCAGCCAGCCGCTGCTTGATCGAGAGCCAGCCGATGGGGTACATCTCGTAGACCGAGGTGACATTGACGCTGTCGCTGTCGCTCAGATAGGCGAACAGCATGTCGTCACGCTCGCGGAAGTCATAGACGCTGGGCGCGTGCAGCAAGAAGAGGTCGGCCTCGAGCCGCGACGTAATATGCTGATCCATCATGCAGGAATGCCTCGTCTCGTAGATCGAGCGGCCCTGCGGCTGGCGAGGCGTCCCGCGC
>DATJZH010000369.1:0-3078 GCA_035499215.1 Streptosporangiaceae bacterium
GCCGCCACACAGGCGTCATGGCTGCACCAGTCGCGGGCCATACGTCGCGTCTATGGCATCCTCTTGCGATTGATGAATGAGGCTCAGGGCCCGTCTCGCTATTCCGGCACCGTAGGCCGCTTCGATTGCGGCACATGTCGCCATGGCGCTTGCCTCGGATGACATTACCAGCGCGACATCACCAGCGGAGTCCCGAATCAGCCAGTGATCGCCCGTCAGGCTTCTGCGGCGCATAACTCGCCAGTGCCTCAGTGGTGGCCGTTCCGGCCCATCCGCCAGTGCGCCTCGCCCGAACAGTCCGTATCGCGCTGGCTCCGCCATGCCCGTGCGATAGGCTTCGTTAACGGCGTTCGCGACCTCTTGTGCCTCGCGCCGCGTGCTGAATATCAGCGAACTGTGAATACAAGACGGCAGATCGCCTAGCGGGCCACACTGGTCAACGGCCCAGTGGCCATCGCGGTCTTCCGCGATGTGGACGCGCTCTGGCATCGTGGTCTCGGTGGCGGTCATCGTCCTCACCTCCCACCTTCGCGTGCCATTATACTCCAATGCCACTTAGCCTGAGCTGATCGTGGGGGGGCACGCCTGCTGAGCAGTGCGGAGGACGGCCTGGTCTTTGCCCGGGTTACGCGGGGTCCGGTGCCTGCTGGCGGCCTCCGCGGCGAGCAGAATCACGCATGACGTCACAGGCGACGTGCTGGTGGTCGGTTACGACGCCATTAACTGCGTCCTGCGCGATCCCGGCTGCCGGGTCTGAGAGCAGCCGGTTTTGACACGGATTTCCCTGGCTGGCGGGCGAATCCGATGTTTCTCCAGGGTGCCGACTGGATCCTGAACCTGAACCCGCCGCGGCATTCGCGGATCAGGAGCCCGTTGGCCCGCGCTTTCACTGCTCGGCGCGTCGCCGGACTGGGATCCAGAGGCAGACCGCGAGGGATTCCGGCCAGTTGCGCGGGATCTGGCCTTGCGTCTTTGAGCATCGTCGAGGAAGTATTGCGCTTCGGCTCGCCCGTCCAGTTCACCAGCCGCATGGGCTACGACACGGCCGTGGGCGGCGTGCCGGTGTCCCGGGAACGGGGGTGGTCACGCTGCTAGGGGCGGGGAACAGGGAGCGCGCGCCAGTGCTACCGCGGCTGACGCTCCGGTATCCGATGGCTGATCCCGGGTCCTGCGGCTGAGATTCGCGCTGGCGGAACGAGGTAGCGCGCGCTGATCACGCCTTGCCCCGGTCACGTCATGGGGCCGCCCGGCACAGGATCTCGCCATGCGGAATGAGGAACCATCCGTCGTCGCTGGCTGCCCATCGCAGCCACGCTTCCGCAAGGCGCTCAAGGTCCTGCCGGGTCGCCAGTCCCCGCTCGACAGCCTGGGCTCCGAACCGCGACTCGGTCAGGCGCTCGGCCCACAGCTTGCCCCACCACGACCGGTCGCTGGTCATGGCGTAGCACCATGTGCTCGCCGACGTCTCGATGTCGGTGAAGCCGGCCGCCCGTGCCCAGGACAGCATGCGCCGGCCGGCGTCTGGCTCGCCGCCGAGCGCCCGCGCCACACGCTGGTGCAGATTCCGCCAGTCCGCCAGTTCCGCATACTCGGGGAACCAGAACATCCCGCCGTAGTCGGCGTCGCGGGCGGCGATCAAGCCGCCGGGCCGGCAAACTCGCCGCATCTCAGCTAGCGCGGCAGCCGGGTCGGACAGGTGCTGGAGCACCTGGTGAGCGTGTACGACATCGAAGGCGCCATCGTCGAAGGCCAGGTGGTACGCATCGCCGACCTCGAAGCGGACATTGGGCCGGCCGTCTGCTTCCCGCCGTGCGACGGCCAGAACATCAGCGGCCGCGTCCACTCCGACTACCTGGCCCGCTGGAATCCTCGCCGCGAGACCGACGGTGATCGTGCCAGGGCCGCAGCCGACATCCAGAACGCGTCCCGTGGCCGGCAGCCGCGCCAGCAGGTACCCGGCTGAGTTCTCCGCAGTCCGCCATCGGTGCGACCGCAGCACGCTATCGTGGTGACCATGCAGGTAACTGCCGGAAATACGCGGCATCTGCCCATCATTGCGTGAGCCGCGGTCCTGCCGGGATGACGGGGCTGGTGGCCAGCATCCGCAATGCGCAGGCGTGCTGGGCCAGGCCTCAGGATCCAGGCATGACAGTATCCATGGGATTGTCGCCGGAGCGGTTCCGTCCGTGATCTCTTCGTGATCTCTTCGTGATCCGCTCGCCGTGTCGCCGCGAGGAGGAGCAATCCGTGGTTGAACGCACCTTGATCCTGGTAAAACCCGCTGGCGTGCGGCGGGGGCTGATCGGCGACGTCCTGTCCCGGATCGAAGCGAAGGGGCTGCAGATCGTGGCGATGGACCTGCGAAACGTCGACAGGAATACGGCAGAGGCCCACTACGCGGAGCACGCGGTCAGACCGTTCTTCGGCCAGCTCGTCGACTTCACCGTGTCAGGGCCCCTGGTGGCTCTGGTCGCCGAAGGGCCGCGGGCGATCGAGGCGTTCCGCGTCCTGGCTGGCTCCACCGACCCGATTCGCGCTTCGATGGGCACCATCCGCGGAGATCATGCACTGGAGATACAGCAGAACATTGTGCACGGATCTGACTCAAGCGAGTCCGCAGAGCGGGAAATCAAGATCTTCTTTCCCGACCTCATCTAGGCAGCTGCTCAGCCTTGCCGCCGGCACTGATGATTCCCGGCCGGGCGGCAGCTCTGGGGACAGCCGGATCCTGGTCAGGACCGGGACCGGAACCCGTGGCGGCCATACAGCCGGACGAATCTGGCCAGGGTGAGCACCTGCAGCGGCCGCAGCCCGGCCGCGGAGCGCTCGAACAGCACCACCTGCTCCTGGCCGCCCGGCCCGATTGGCTGCACGAGGCGGCCGCCGACCCGGAGCTGCGCCGCCAGCGGCGCGGGGACCTCCGGGAACGCGGCCGATACCAGGATGGCGTCGTAGGGGGCACGGTCAGGCAGCCCGCGGCTGCCGTCACCGGCGAGGACGTCCGCATTGCGGATGCCGTGCCGGGCAAGATTCCGCCGTGCCTGATTCGCGAGCTCCGGCCAGCGCTCGATGCTCACT
>DATJZH010000370.1:0-2532 GCA_035499215.1 Streptosporangiaceae bacterium
CGCGGTCACTACGACTTCGGCGCGATCGACTGGGACGAGTTCGCCCGCGTCATCCGCGGCGACGGGCCCTGCAACGCCGAACGCATGCGCCGCCGCCGCCAGGCTCACGAGGACGGCGCCTGGGTCCGCGAGGCGGCCCAGGCCTACGCGGACAAGCACGCTCCGCGTGAACTCGCCGAGGCGCGCGCGTCATGAGCAGCCCGCAAGCCGAGAACAGCACGCGCGGCTGGCCCCTGTGGGAGGTGTTCGTCCGGGCCCGGCGCGGCCTGTCCCACCAGCACGTCGGCAGCCTGCACGCCCCCGACGCCGCCATGGCCCTGCGTAACGCGCGCGACGTCTACACCCGGCGCGGCGAAGGCGTGTCCATCTGGGTAGTTCCCTCGTCCGCGATCGTCGCCAACAGCCCCGACGAGAAGGACCGGTTCTTCGACCCCGCGGTCGACAAGGTCTACCGGCACCCCACCTTCTACGACGTCCCCGAGGGGGCGAAGCACCTGTGACCGGCGTCCGGACGCTGCCGCCGCTGGTCGGCTACGCGCTGGCGCTCGGGGACGACGCGCTCATCCTGGCCCAGCGGCTCGGCGAGTGGGTGTCCTACGCGCCGCAGATGGAGGAGGACATCGCGCTGGCCAACATCGGGCTCGACCTGCTCGGCCAGGCGCGGACCCTGCTCAGCTACGCCGGCGCGGTCGAGGGCGCCGGCCGGGACGAGGACGACCTGGCCTATCTGCGCGACGACCGCGACTTCCGGAACGTCCAGCTGGTCGAGATCCCCAATGGTGACTTCGCCGTCACGATGGCGCGCCAGCTGATCTTCTCCGCCTACCAGTACGAGCTCTACACTGCCCTGCTTGACAGCGGCGACCCGACCCTGGCCGGGCTGGCCGGCAAGGCGGTCAAGGAAGTCGACTACCACCGCGACCACGCCACCCAGTGGGTGCTGCGGCTGGGCGACGGCACGGAGCTGTCCCGGGCGCGCATGCAAGCCGGACTCGACCAGGTCTGGCCCTACATGGACGAGCTATTCGACCCCGCCGACGCGACCGGCCTGGCCGGCGTCGCGGCGGGCCCGGCCGCGCTCCGCCCGACCTGGGAACGCTACGTGACCCGGGTGCTGGACGAGGCCACGCTCCGGCGGCCGGAGCCGCGCTGGCGCTCCCGCGGCGGCCGCAGCGGGCTGCACACCGAGCACCTCGGGCACCTGCTGGCCGAGATGCAGCACCTGCACCGCTCGCACCCGGGGGCATCGTGGTGACCACGCAGGCCGCCGAAAACCTCACCGCGCTCCTGGCGGCCGCCCGGGCTGTGCCTGATCCGGAGATCCCCGTGCTCACACTTGGCGACCTCGGGGTGATCCGCGATGTGCGGGCGGCTGGCGACGGCGCCGTCGAGGTCGATATCACCCCCACCTACACCGGCTGCCCTGCGACGGCGGTCATCGCGTCCGACGTGCAGGCGGCACTGCAGCGGGCCGGCGCGGACCAGGTCCGGGTCCAGATCGTGCTGTCCCCGCCGTGGACGACCGACTGGATGAGCGAGTCGGGCCGGAGCAAGCTGCGTGGGTTCGGGATCGCGCCGCCCGAGCCTGCCGCGCACGCCGCCGGCCCGGTCCGGCTGGCCTTCTCGGTCCGCTGCCCGCACTGCGGCTCGATCGATACCCGCGAGATCAGCCGCTTCGGCTCGACTCCGTGCAAGTCGCTGTGGACCTGCCGGTCCTGTGCGGAGCCGTTCGACTCCTTCAAGGCGATCTGATGCCCGGCGCGCGTCGGCACTCCGTCTTCCACCCTCTCCGCGTGGCGTCCGTGGATCGGCTCACCGATGACGCCGTGGCCGTCACCTTCGACGTCCCTCCCGAACTTCGCGAGGAGTTCCGCTTCCGCGCCGGGCAGCACGTTTCGATACGGTCCCCGGTAGTGGGCGACGACGTGCGGCGCAACTACTCTATCTGCGCCCCGGCCACCTCAGGACGCCTGCGGATCGGCGTCAAGCGCATTCCCGGTGGCGTCTTCTCCAGCTATGTGGCCGAACGGCTCCGGCCGGGCGACACCCTCGACATCATGACGCCGACCGGCAGCTTCTCCACCGCCCTGGACCCCGGTCAGCGCAAGCGGTACGGCGCCATCGCGGCGGGCTCGGGCATCACCCCGGTGCTGTCGATCCTCAGCACCGCCCTGGAGATCGAGCCCGGCAGCAGCGCCGTCCTGGTCTACGTTAACCGCACCACCCTCAACATCATGTTCCTCGAGGATCTTGAAGACCTGAAGAACCGTTACCCGGACCGGTTCCAGCTGATCCATGTGCTCGACGAGGAGCCGCTGGACGTCGAGATCCTCTCCGGCCGGCTCGACGGCGGTCGGCTTGGGCGCATCCTGGACACCCTGGTCCTGCCGGATGACGTCGACGAGTGGTTCCTGTGCGGCCCGCTGCCGATGACTGACGTCGCCCGCGAGGTCCTCCTCGCCCGCGGCGCCGCCGAGACGCGCATCCATCGCGAGCTGTTCTTCGTGGGCCCGCCGCCCGCCGCGGGGGACC
>DATJZH010000371.1:0-13232 GCA_035499215.1 Streptosporangiaceae bacterium
AAGGCATGCCGGGAGATATCCGGTGTGCACTCCATGGGCACCGGCTCGGCGCGGGCGTTCGGCGCGATGCGGGAGCGCATCCCCGGCAGCTCGGGCCCCAACGTCGCCCAGGGCGTCGGGGTCGAGGTCGGTGAAACCGAGGCCGCGATCGACCTGGACATCGTCGTCGAGTACGGCGTGAGCATCGCCGAGCTGGGCCGCAGCATCCAGCGGAACGTGAAGCAGGCCGTGGAGCGGATGACCGGGCTGCGGGTCGTCGAGGTCAACGTCGCCGTTGATGACGTCTACCTCCCCGCCGCCGACGAACCGGACACCAAGCCAGTGCGAGTGTCATGACCGGCCCGAACCCGGCCGGTGCGCCGCCGGCACCGCAGACGGCTGCGGTCATCGACGGGATCAATGTCGAGGCCGTCGCGGCGGCCGTGCTGGGCTGCGCTGGTGTCTGCGCACTCGACAGCGGCCGGTTCGGCGAGGTCGCCTCGTACCTGCCCGGCCATCGGGTGCCTGGCGTGGTCGTCCGCGAGGAGTCGGTCCTGGTCCAGGTCCGGTCGCGGTGGGGAGTGCCAGCTGCCGATCTCCTCAGCCAGATCACCGGCGCGGTGACGCCCTTCGCCGGGGGCCGCCAGGTCGAGGTGGTGATCGGCGACATCGATGACCCGTCCGTACCGGATCGCCTGCCGCCGACGGCCGGGGCAGCCTCGTCCGCCACGCTTCCCGGTGCGGTCCCCGGGCCGCCAGGACCGGTGTGAGCGGTGACCCCCGGCCGTACCGCTCTTCCCGACCTTATTCACTTCCGGATGTGAGTACAGATGAACCGCACCGCGCTTGCAACCCTTACCGGCCTCATCCTCGGCCTGGCCCTGGTCTTCGGCAGCTTCGGGGACATGCTGATCGTGGCGCTCTTCGGCGCGATCGGCTACGGCATCGCCAAGATCCTCGACGGCGACGTGGACGTGCCCGGCTGGCTGGCGCGCAGCCGCAGCAGCCGATGACCGCCCTCCCCGCCGAGGCCGGGGCAATCGCCAGCGCAGGCCGCACCGACTTCGGGACCATCACCATCGCCGACGGTGTCGTCGCCAAGATCGCGGCCCGCGCGGCGGCCGAGAACCCCGACGCCGGCGCCGCCGCGGCCCGGCTGCTGGGCCGCGCGGCTCCCCGGGCCGGGCGCTTCGGCATGCGGGCCACCGACCTGGCCGGCCTGCCGAAGACATCCGTGGATGTCGACGGGTCGAGGGCCTTCCTGACCCTGGAGATCAGCGTCCGCTGGCCCGCACCGGTAGCGGAAGTCACCGACCAGATCCGCAGCCACCTCCGCAGCCGGATACCAGAGCTGACCGGGCTCGCCGTCGAAGAAGTGCACATCGTGGTCGCCGACCTGGTCACCGACATCACACCCCCGCCCCGCGTCCGCTAGGAGGACCGGCATGCGCGTGATCAACAGGCCGCTGGCGCTCGTGCTTGCTGTCGCCCTGGCAGCGGCCAGCGTCATCCTCATTGCCGAGGTCATCGCCTTCGCTGTGCACGCCAGCGCGGTCATCGTGCACTGGCCGGCATGGTACCGGCAGGCAGGCAGAACACACTGGAACGCCTCGGTGATCAGGCTGTGGTCGATCATCCTGATCGTCGCCGGAGTCCTCGTGCTGGGCCTCGAGCTCAAGCCCCGGAGGGTCACCCGGCTGAAACTGCGATCCGGCCAGGACGCCACCGACGCGGCCATGACCCGTCGCGGCGTGGCCGGGGCCCTGCGCGCGGCGGCACTGGACATCGACGGCGTCAGCACGGCAGCCGTCACGGCCCGCCGCCGACGCGCCCGGGTGACGGCGAAATCAACGGTCCGCGACCGGCCCGCGGCCGATGCGCTGAAAGAACCCGTCACCGAGGCGTGCCGCCGCCGTCTCGATGACCTCCAGCTACGCGACCCGCCGCGCCTGCGGGTACGCGTCACTCCCCGGAGCCGCTGATGCACGCCGACCGTACCAACCGCGTCGTCCTGACCCTGTTTGGCCTGATCCTTCTCCTGGCCGGCGCTTTCGGACTCACCGCCTCCGCAGGCGGCTTCGGCAAGGCCTATGCCAACCGCGCCCTGGTTGCCAACCAGGCCAGCACCTTCATCGGCGCGCACGGAAGCTGGTTCTGGCCAGCCGCTGCCGCGGTCTGCCTGCTGATCGCTCTCCTTTCGCTGCGCTGGATCGTGGCACTGCTGCTGTCCACTGACCGGGCCGGCGACATCACCATCACCCGCAGCAGCCGGGAGGGCACCACGATCATGCGCCCGGCCGCGCTCACCGGCGCGGTCACCCGCGAGATCGAGACCTACCACGGCGCCGGCTCAGCCAAAGCCCGCGTCCTGGGCGACCCCGCGAGCCCCGTTCTCGCCGTCACTGTCACCGCCTCCCGCTCCGCTGACCTGGCCGCGCTCCGCAACCGCATCGAGTCGGAAGCCCTCAGCCACGCCCGGCGCGCCCTCGGCAAGCCCGACCTGCCTATCCAGCTCGACATCGACGTCAGCGGCCGCGCGCCCGCGCGCGTCTCCTAGCCCGCTGGGTAGCCGCGGAGCTCGCCGCGGCCCGTCGGGAGCCCGCCGGGCGCAGGAGCACCACGGCCGCCCCGGTAGAAAGGCCGTTGAGTGAGCTACGCACATCATTTTCGGGTCCCGGCGGGTCGCAGGCGTGCCCGCTGCCCGCGGCGGTTCAGCGGGTCACGGCGCTGTCCGCTGCGCCCCCGTAGATCTCGGCGGCCCGCCAGCAGTACCAGGCCACGACCGACCGGTACGGCCGGTACGGGTCGCCGAGCGGCTCGAGCTGTTTCGCCGTCGGCGTCGGGATCCCCCATGCCAGCCCGAACCCCTTCCGGACCCCGAGATCGCCTGTCGGCCACACGTCCAGGCGCCGCAGCTGGAAAATGAGGAACATCTCCGCTGTCCATCTGCCGATGCCCCGGACCGCCGAGAGCCGGGCGACCACCTCGGCGTCGCTCTCGGCCCGCAGCCCGGACGGGTCGAGCACGACAGTCCCGTCCAGCACCTTGGCCGCCAGGTCCCGCAGGGACGCTGTCTTGCTGGCGGACAGCCCGGCAGCGCGCAGCGTGTCGGCAGATAGCGACAGCAGCCGTTCGGGGGTGACCTCGCCGCCGAGCGCGGCAATCAGCCGCCCATGGATGGCCGCGGCCGCGGCGCCGGCTAGCTGCTGGTAGACGACCGCGCGGAGCAGAGCCGCGAAATGCGTCTCGGCCGGCGGCCGCACCTCGGCCGGGCCGGCCTCCTCGACGAGGCGCCGCAGGACCGGGTCCCGCGCGGACAAGATGGCGGCAGCTGCCGGAAAGCTGGGCGCCGTGCTGGCGGGTACTGGCCGGTCGGACATGCGCTCAGTCTCCCACTGCCTGCGGAGACTGCCGCAGCGCAGGCGCCCGCCGCAGCGTGCGGGGTCGCCGCCGATGGTTCGCACCTGCCACTGGTCAGGTCGGCCAGCAGGCCGTGGTGGGTCAGCTGCCCGGCAGCCGGCTGTGGATCGGCGGCTCGGCCGGCCGGCCGGACCGGCGGTCCTGGCGAGCCAGTTCCGGGAAGCGGGTGGAGAAGCCCGTCACGTGGCGCGCGCCCTGGGCCACCCGGCTCTTGGTGCCGGTAAGAAGGCTGAAGCGGCGCTCCTCCCGGCGCACTCCCAGCGCGACGACCGCGATGACGCCGATCATGAAACCAGCGGCCAGTCCCGCGGCGGCCACGCAGATCTCGATCATGACGAACTCGCTCCTTCGACTATTGCATTGGCGGCTGGCTGTTTCGCCCGCCAATGCGGCTCGGTATCTAATGGCCTGCCGGTGTGTGCGACGCCGACATATCGGGGGCGGCAACTCGTTCTGCTGGATTTCTTCACAACGCACTCCTATTGATGCGAGGCGGTGCTGGGCCATACCATCGGCCTACGACGCTTGCGGCTTCCCCTCCGGGTCCTGCAGTTCCGGCCTGGATGCCGGTACTGCTCTCTGCGACAAGCGGATCACGGGGGTGTGGAGCGGGTCAGCGGAGGAAGCTGGAGGGCGGTGGAGAAAGGCTGAGCAACCTGGGGACGCCTCCAGCCGGTCTTCAGCGGGACGCGGGCCTGCCGCGCCGGGACAAGGGCGCGGACCTGCCGCGCCGGGACAAGGACGCGGACCTGCCGCGCCGGAGCACGGGCGCCGGGTTAGAGGCGGAGAGGCCAGCACGGCGGGCTGGCCGTCCGATAGCCGTCCCCTGGCGGGTGAGCGCTATCCGGCTGCTCGGCACCCTGGAAATCGACGTCCTTTGTGACCTGCCCAGGGCCGCGGACGCAGACGGGCAGGCCGCGCAGCGACCGTTAGAGCAGGAACTCGAGCTTGCCGCCGTCAAGGGATTCGGGCCGATGGCCAAGGCGGCCTTCATCGCGCTCGTGCTCAACGTCAAGAGCGGCCGCTCCCCCGCCCAGCTGGGAGAAGCCATGGAGGGCCGGCCGGAGACGCCCCTGGCCCTGCAGACCCATCTGAGCGCGGTCCGCCGGACGGGCCTGCTCGTCGGTCATCGAGCAGGGATATACCGCCTTGCGGGCCTGCGCCGCTCACAGGTCGACGCGTTGCGCTTCGAGGACCTTTACCGGGACCTGAGGCGGCTGAGCGCCGGGCACAGCGATGAACAAGATGACCTGCTTATCGCGAAAGCGGCGGAGGCTCTTCAGCTGTGGGGCGGGGATCCGCTCGCGGCTCATCCGTACTTCCACGACCAAGTCGCGCTGAAGCAGTTCTCCGACTGGCTCGCTGACGTGCAGCGGTGGTATGCGCGGGCACTGATCCGACGCGGGGATCCCGCTGATCTTGACACGGCCGCGCGATTGGCCGAGCAGATCCGGGCGCGCAACCGGTCCCATCCGGAAGTCGGCGAGCTCCAGCGGGCGATCCGGGCATTCTCGCCGTCCATCCCGCCCCCCGCCAGACCCGGCTCACTCGACGCCCTCGCGGGGGGGCTGAGCGACTTCTCCTGGCTGCCGAGATACCGCGAGTGCCTGCGGGAGCTCGCGGCCTCAGTCGACCTGCGCGGCTTCAGCATAGAGATCCTGAGCTCGTCGTCGCTGGCGGCGGTGTACACGGCGCTCTACGCCAAGCCCCGCAGTCCCGAGAAACCGCCCCCGGAGCAGCGGACTGAGGCGCGGCGCCCGCTCCTGGAAACCGTGGTGGGCCACACCAGGGCCAACCTGATCGTCGGCGAGTCAGGGTCAGGCAAGTCCACGTTTCTGCTGCATCTGTGTACCGCCCATCTCGATGACAAGTCCGTGGGCACTCCGCTTTTCATCGATCTCGGGGCGTCGAGGCCCATCTCCGAGGACCGGCTTGATCAGCACGGCCGCCTGCCCTGGCAGGTCCTGCCCGACCTGTTCAGCTCCCGCTTCGCCGACCTCGGCGTGGAGGCCTCGATCCGGGACCTGGACGTCCTGGCCCGCAACAGCCGGGTGGTGTGGCTGGTGGACGGCCTGAACGAAGTCTCCTCGCCCGAGATCAGGTCGGCGCTCGCCGACGCGATCAGCGTCTGCGCGCGCCGCTGGCCGAAGGCCCAGTTCGTCGTCACCACGACCGAGACGGCCCTGTCGAGTCACGGCACTCCGCCGGGCTTCCAGCGAGCGGACGTGGATGAATTCAGCCCGGACGACGTGGACTTCTTCCTGGACGCGTTCACCCGTGACCATGACAGCTCGCTCACCGGCGAGCAGCGAAGACAGATCTGGGGGCCGCTGGCGACGGCAGTCCGTGACTCCGCTGACCTGCGGGACATGGCGAAGAGCCCGCTGCGCCTGACGGCCATGACCCTCGCGTACCTGCGCGGGGGCCACCTGCCCGACAGCCGGGCGGATCTGCTGCGCGGCGCGGTGTCCTGGCTGATCCATAAGAAGGCCCCGCTGCTGCGTCCCTATGTCCGCAGCAGCCATGATTTCAAGATGATCTTCGCTGAACTCGCGTTCCAGATGATGGC
The DNA here is from genome assembly GCA_035499215.1 of Streptosporangiaceae bacterium. Taxonomy (GTDB): domain Bacteria; phylum Actinomycetota; class Actinomycetes; order Streptosporangiales; family Streptosporangiaceae; genus DATJZH01. The sequence continues at coordinate 5,969 of DATJZH010000371.1, forward strand.
GTCGGAAGAGATACCGCTGAGCAGAGTCGGCATAGCCTGGGCAGCTGACCGGCTCAGGCCCCTCGATTGTTACACCCGCGATGTCCGTGACTTCCTCGACGCGGCCGTGTCCGCCGGCGGGCTTCTCATCCCGCGCGGTCCTGGTGACCTGGGGATGCACAATGCTTTCCGCGATTACCTCGCTGCCAGCCGCATTGCCGCCAAGACCGACGACGCGGCGTCCGGCTGGTGGAGCGAGCTGGCCGCTCACCTCGATGACCCGGAATGGCAGAGCGTCGTGACGCTGGTGCCGGGCGCCCTGCTGCTGAGCGGCAGCGAACGGGTGGACCTGTTCTTTGATCGCCTGGGAGCCAGCTGCGCCGGCCAGCGGCTGAGCATTAGGGCGGCCCGGGTCTCGCTGGGAGGGCGCATTCTGCGGGAACTGGGCCTGTCGGGATACCGGCTCTCCAGGGCGCCGAGGTGGGTCGATGCGGTCAGGTCTGTCCGGGAGCTGCTCGATGATCCGAGCGAAGTCCCGCTGGCGGTCCGGTGCGGCGCGGCTGTCGCCTACGGCATGATGGGAGACGACCGGCTCGCCGACTTCGAAAGCACCTGGGCGCCGCTGCCGGCCGGCCGTTTCTGGATGGGCGCGCAGGCAATGACGCCGCGTTCGCATAACTACGATCCGGACGCCGCTCCGTGGGAGTCGCCCGTCATCCGGGTCGAGGTGGCCGCGTTCGCCATCCGGAAGTTTCCCATCACGGTGGGCGAGTACCAGGCCTTTGTCGCCGCCGGCGGATATCGCGACGGCGCACAACGGTACTGGCCGGCCGAAGGCTGGCAGTGGCGCGCCCGGACGGACGCCGAGGCCCCGGCCGACTGGGACAGCCAGCTGTCAGTGCCGAATGCTCCCGTTTCCGGCGTCACCTGGTACGAGTGCATGGCCTATTGCGGCTGGCTGACCGACCAGGATGAGCGGGGCAACGTTTACCGGCTCCCCTACGAGCGCGAATGGGAGTACGCCGCCAAGCGGGACATTTCTTCCGCGCAGTTCCGCTGGGGTAACCGGATGCACAGCGGAGATGAGGCGGAGGCCAACTGGGCGGGCGCCTTCCTGCGTCATAAGACGCCCGTCGGGATTTTCCCCGCATCGACCACCGATGACGGCGTGGCCGATCTGTTCGGCAACGTCGAGGAATGGTGCATGGACATCTGGCCTGAGCAGAGCAGCGCTCGCGCTGCCCGTCCAGCGACCGCAGGCATCGCGGTCGTGCGGCTGGCAGCCGGGAGTCCCGCCCGCGGCGCGGCGCCGGCCGCCAAGCGAGTCGTCCGCGGCGGGTCGTGCATCAGGTTCTCCCGGCTGTGCCGCCCCACCTACCGGAGCAGGATCCTGCAGGACTACGGCTACCTCAGCGTAGGTTTCCGGCCGGTCCGGGTGCCCGGTCACCGGGCTCAATGACGATCCGCGGCCGCTAGCCTAGGGCGAGCTGGCTCGGGGATCACCGGCCACGCCTGGCCCGGGCGGCGGGAGGAAGTCCCGGAGTGCCGCCGGCAGCTGCGGATCAGGGACGACTGGCCGCAGCGTGCCCGGGTCAACAAAGACACTGGCGAGGTCGACCCGGGCCAGGTCATGTCCCCCCGCATCGGCGATCGTGACCCGTAATCCGTACGAGCGGCTTTTGACCCAGGTCAGGGCGTAGTCACCGACGACTTGCGTGCCGCCGAGAACCGGGCCCACGAAGTCGGCGGTCAGAGCCCTGGTGATCGAGTCCACCCTGGCCGGGTCCGCGTGCGGCCCGACGTCACGGCGCCAGTGCAGTTCTCGCACGGATTCGATGAGGCGCAGGATGCTGACGTACCCGATCCTTTTCTCGCCGTCGGCCGGCCAGTCGGCCGGCACCCGCACGTGCAGCCTCGGGCCCCTCGCGAGCGCGCAGCCGCCACGCTCGAGGGCGGCGAGACTCTCGGCCGCCATCAGGACACCAGGGAGGGCACCCTGGCGGCCGCACTGTCCGCCCGCCCGATTCCCGCGCCGGGCCCGTCGTTGAACAGCTTCACGCGCTTGATGAGAGCGGGGCTGTAGTCCTCGCGCGCCCGGTAGGTCCCGCCGTCTCCGGCAAGTCCCTCGGCCGACAGCCCGATGTACACGCGAATGCCCGCCTTCGCCGCCTGCTCGGCCACCCGGATGACATCGGTGAGCCTTGGCGGCGCGTATCCCGCGGTCGCGTCCGCTGCCGCCGCCCAGCTGGATCCGGCGGCCCGGTACATCGGATTCAGGCGTATCGTCAGCTCGATATCTCTGCCGCCGCACTCTGCGGTCAGGAACTGAATTGTCTCCATCGCCTCGATGCCCGCTGCATTGTCGCTCATCTGCGGATCCGGCTTGAATAAAACGTGCGCGGTCAGGGCCGCGCCGGCCAGCGCGACGTTGTCCAGGCCAGCCAGGAACTCGGCCAGCGTCTCGCGTTTCACCAGGACCTCGTCCCGGATGTGCTCATTCAGGGTCTCGAAGCCAGTGAGAACACCCAGAGTCGCCCGCGGGACTTCAGCGCGGAGCCGGCGCAGCCAGTCCGGGCGGACAAATCCGAGTCGGGACTCCAGGTCTATCCGGCGCACTCGGCGCATCGCGCCGATGGCGGACATGATCTCGCGGAGGGCGCCGCCGCCCAGCGTGGACTCGTCGAGAACTGAGCCCTCATTGCTCAGCGTGACCCGGTCGACGACGCTCAGGGCGTGCCGGACTTCGGTGGCCACGAAACGGAACTGAGCCAGGACGTCACTGTCGGGAACCCAGGAGCGAATCGATTTCGCCGGGAGCCGGCAGAAGGCGCACTGGTATCGGCAACGTTTTGTGTTGAGGATCACCAGAAGGTCATTCTCGGCAAGGAAGGTCCGCAAGAGAAAGAAATGCGGCCGGGCAAATTCCGGACTGGACTGGCCCATCGCCTTCCGCTGGCCGCAGGTGTCGTAGAGTTCCGCCACGTAGGACGACAAGGACCCGCCGGATGGCTGTCCGCCAGCACCAGACTCGCTCATTCTCAACTTTCCTGGCGTCGATGATGCTGGCGGCCGATCCGCCAGATATTTACTCACAGGCACTAAACTGCGCTACTCGCGGATAAGGCACCCAAATGGCCATGAGGCCGCCCACGGCCAGCCATTGCGTGTTTTACGCAGGGTGCATCGCGAGGAAACGCGGAGGTGCTTCGGACGTACGATACACGTGTTACTGGCCGCAGGCTCGGACTCCGCTCCTGAGACCGGCGGAGACTGGCCGCAGGCCGGACGATACGTTACAGGACCAGCGGGGACTGGCCGGAGGCTGGCTGGAGAGCAAGCTCTTCCTGCACCAGGGCAACGACATCCCCGACGGTCCTGACCGACATGCTCACGCCAGGGTCGAAGCGGAGACTGAACAGCTCCTCCATGGTCATCAGGACTTCCAGCTTGTCGACGTCGTCCAGGCCCAGGTCAGCGACCAGATCCGTGCCTGGCGGCAGGACGCGGCCATAGAGCCTGAACTGGTCACCGATGACGGTCAGCACGACCGCGGAGACTGACGTCCCGAGCTTCGTCCAGTCGATACCCGCCATTACGTCCTCGCGCGCCCCCAGCCGCCCGCCCTGATCATACCCGGGGCGTCCAGGCGCGGATCCTGCCCGGCGCCCAGGCGGAAGCGATGTCGTGGCCGGACGAGAAGAACCGCCGCCCAGCCTCCGCCCGCCGCGCGGGCGGGATTCCAGCTATGCCACCGGCGCCCTGGATGACACGGACCGGCGCCCCCGCCAGGCGCCCGAAATGACTCGCCGTCAGCATGAGGCTGGCCCGGCCGCCGGCCCGGGCGCGGTCCGGGCTAGGCTGCGGTCGTGGCCTTCGCCACCGATCCTCGCGTGGTCGCGGATCAGGCCGGCCTGCTTGCCGCCGCCTGGTCGCCGGCCGGCGCCCCGCTGTCGTGGCGGCTCACGGCCGCTCAGTTCGAGACGCTCCGCGGCGATGCGGAGCTGCTCGCCGTCGCCGCGGCCATCCCGGCGGAGAAACTGCCGCCGTTGCTGTTCAGCGCCGCCGCGACGTACCTCGTCCTCGAGCTGCGGCCGGAGCCGCTGGCGGGCTGGTTCCCCACAGCGGGCGAGCCTCAGCCGCCGCTCGGTGCGGCGTTCCCCGGCGAGTACCGCCAGTTCTGCCTCGACCACCGCGACCGGCTGCTGGAACTGTGCTCGCGGCACCGTTACCAGATGAACGAGGCGGGCCGGTCCGCCGACGTGGTCCCGGCCCTGGCGCCGCCGGTGCCGGACGGGCGGGACATCGTCCTTGTCGATATAGGGACCGGCGCCGGCCTCGGGCTGCACCTGGACCGCTACCACTACCTGTACCGGGGACCCGGCGGCCGCCGCTGCTCGGTCGGCGATCCCGGATCCCCGCTCACCATCGAGGTCGAGGTCCGCGGCGAGCGCGGGCCGGCCCTGCCGCCGGAGCTCCCGGCCGTCGCCGATCGCGTCGGCATCGACACCGAGCCGCTGGACCTGTCCGACCCCGCTGTCCGCGGGTGGCTGGCGGCCTGCGTCCCGCAGGAAGCCGCGGCGGTCACGCGGTTCGAGCGGGCCGCCGGGATCGCCGCCGGCCATCCGGCCCGGACGGTCCGCGGTGATGCCTGCGAGGTGCTCCCCGCGATCCTGGCAGGCTGCGACCCGGGCGCGCTGGTGTGCGTCGTCGACAGTTACGCCGGCGTGTTCTTCCCGCCCGCGGCGCTGCGCCGCTTCCGTGCGCTGATCGACGCGGCCGGAGCGCAGCGCGACATGGACTGGATTTCCGTCGACCCGCTCGTGCCCATGGGCGGGGACGCCACCCACAGCGTGCCCGGCCTCCCGGCGCCGCCGGGCCTGATCGAACGCAACCGGCGCGACGGCGTCTTCGGCGTATTCGCGCGCCTCGCCTACCGAGGCGGGAGCCGCGACGGCGCGCTGCTCGCGCTCGCCCACCCCGGCGCCGCATGGCTGGAGTGGATGGCCGCGGGCCGGGCATAACTGGCTGGTGAGTGCCGATGAGCCGGTGACGAGCGCTGCCGGATCTGCCGGGGAGTTACTCGCCGCGCTGGCCGGGCCTGAGGGCCGGGCCGACCCTTACCCGCTGTATGACCGGCTGCGTGCCCTGGGCCCCGCGGTGGTCGGCCCCGACGGGACGCTGGTCGTCACCGGATACCGGCAATGCTCGGCGCTGGTGCGCGACCACCGGCTGCGCAAGGCACCGGAGCTGCTGCTGACTGCCGCTGGCTATCCGGCCTGGCGGGACCGGCCGTCGCTGCGGCTGATGTACACCAGCATCCTGGTGCTCAACCCGCCGGCTCACACCCGGCTGCGGCGGCTGGTCTCGGCGGCCTTCACTGTCCGCCGGGTAGAAGAGCTGCGGCCGGCCGTGGCGCGGATCGTGGCGGAGGCGTGCGAGCAGATCGCCGGGGAGACCGATTTCGTCGCCGGCTTCGCCTACCCGCTGCCGGTCACCGTTATCGGGGAACTGCTCGGCATCCCCGCGGCCGACCGGCCGATGTTCCAGGACCTCGCCCGGGACTGGACGGCGGTCCTCGAGAAACTCAGCCCCGTGGCCGTGGACCGGGCGGACGCGGCCGCGTCAGCGCTCGGGGCGTACCTGGCCGACCTGGCCGAGCACCGGCGCGCCCATCCCGCCGGCGACCTGATCTCGGCGCTCGCCGCCGCCGCCGAGGCCGGTGACACGCTGACCCGGGAGGAACTCGTGACCATGGCCGCGCTGCTACTGGCGGCCGGTTTCGAGACCACCACCGGGCTGCTGTCCAACGGCCTGGTGGCCCTGCTCGCCCATCCCGGCCAAGCCGCGCGGCTGCGCACCGAGGCGGGGCTCGCCGCGGCGGCGGTGGAGGAACTGCTGCGCTATGACTCGCCAGTGCAGATCCTGTCCACCCGCACCGCCCCGGCCGGGGTCTTTTCTGTTGACGCAGGAGCGCTCTTTGGCGCTCTCTGATCACCTATACTGTTCATGTGAACCTTAAGGAGTGGGCGGGCCAGGAAGGCGTGGCGTACGTGACGGCGCGTCGCTGGTTCGCTGCGGGAAAGCTTCCCGTGCCTGCACGGAAGGTCGGCGGCCTGATTCTCGTCAGCCAGGAGGAACGCCCCGCGCAACACGCTGTCGTGGTGTACGCCCGCGTATCATCCGCCGGCCAGAGGACGGACCTTGACCGGCAGGTGGCGCGAGTGACGAGCTGGGCCACCGGCAACGGGATGAGCATTGACCGCGTGGTGACCGAGGTCGGCTCGGCCCTGAACGGCAAGCGCAAGAAGTTCCTGGCGCTCCTCGGGGACCCGTCCGTGACCACGATCGTTGTTGAGCACCGGGACAGGTTCGCCCGGTTCGGCGCTGAATACATCGAGGCAGCACTGTCGGCGCAGGACCGCAAGCTACTGGTAGCTGAAGAAGCCGAACTACAGGACGACCTGGTGCGCGACATGACCGAGTTGCTGACCAGCTTCTGCGCCCGGCTGTACGGGCGCCGCGCAGCGAAGAACAAGGTTGCGGCGGCGATGTCCGCGATCCGGGCGGCTTGATGAAAGTCAGCCAGGCGTACAGGTTCGCGCTCGACCCCGCCCCAGCGCAGGAGCGGGCACTGTGGTCGCACGCCGGGGCGGCCCGGTTCGCGTGGAACTGGGGCCTGGCCAGGTGCAAAGAGCGGTACGCCGCCGAAGGTAAGTGGTATAGCGGCGTTGACCTGCACAAGATGTGGAACGCTGCGAAGAAAGCCGATCCTGCGCTCGGCTGGTGGGGTGAGAACTCCAAGTGCGCCTACCAGGAGGCTTTCCGGGACCTGGACCGGGCGCTCCGCGATTTCGTCAGGTCCCGGAAAGGCGAGCGCGCAGGCACGCGGCTGGGGTTCCCCCGGTTCAAGAAGCGGGGGAAGTGCCGGGACTCGTTCCGGTTCAGCACCGGGGCGCTCCGTTGTGCCGGGACCACCGTCACCCTGCCGAAGCTCGGCATGATCGCCACGCATGAGAACACCCGCAAGCTGGCCCGGCGGCTGGAAAACGGAACCGCACGTATCCTGTCCGCCACGGTGACCCGGACCGCGCAGCGATGGTTCGTGTCGTTCACCTGCGAAGTTGACCGCGCCGTCCCGCAGCGGCACGCCCGGCCGGGTTCGGCCGTCGGCGTGGACCTCGGCGTCAGGGCCCTGCTGACCGGCGCAGACAGCGACGGCCGCGTATTCACGGTTGGCGGGCCGAAGCCGTTGCGCACGTCGCTGCGGAAACTGCGCCGCGCCTGC
>DATJZH010000372.1:0-31824 GCA_035499215.1 Streptosporangiaceae bacterium
CCGGCCGGCTGGGACGCAGACCGTGCAGTGACCGCGCTCTACACCGCGCACTACCGGTCCCTGGTGCGCCTGGCGGCACTGCTGGTGCGCGACGTCGCGACGGCGGAGGAAGTGGTACAGGAATCGTTCGTCGCGATGCACCACGGCTGGCGTCGGCTGAGGGACGGCGACATGGCACTGTCCTATCTGCGGCAGTCCGTGGTGAACCGGTCCCGCTCGGTGCTGCGGCACCGCGTGGTGGCGGACCGGAACGCGCCGAAGCCGCTGCCGGACATGCCCAGTGCCGAGCATTGCGCGATCGCGCTGCTGGAGCGCTCGGCCGTGGTCGCCGCGCTGCGGACGCTGCCGCCGCGGCAGCGCGAGGCGCTGGTGCTGCGGTATTACGGCGATCTGTCGGAGGCCCAGATAGCCGCCGCGATGGGCATCAGCCGGGGCGCCGTCAAGAGCCACACCGCCAGGGCCATGTCGGCGCTGCGCCAGGTGCTGGAGCCTGAGGTGTGACCCACGTCGCGCTGCGCGTTGCAACGTGGTGCCGGGCCATCACGATATCCCGCATCGCGATCAGCTCATTAGAGTCTGATGCGTGTGCACGGTCGTGTGTCGATGGGATCCGGGCGAGGCCGTGCCCGTGCAGATGCTGGCGCTCCGAGACGAGCTGGCAAGCCGGGCATTCGATCTCCCGGATGCCTGGTGGCATGATCAGCCAGCCGTGATCGGCGGACGCGACCGGCGCGGCGGAGGCAGCTGGTGCGTCAGTGACATCGCCACCGCAGCGACAGCAGTCATTCTGAACCGGCCGGAACGGCCGGCCGGGGAACCAGGTGCGCCCAGCCGCGGTGTCCTTCCCCTGCTGGCCATCCGGCACAAAGACCGCTGGCCGGGTTTCGTGGACGTGACTGAGATGGCTGGCTTCAATCTGGTGCTGGTTTCGCCCGGCGCGCTGCGCTGGTGGTCCTTTGACGGTCGGCACCTCCGCCGTCAGGCCCTGTCCGGCGGGACGCACATGTTCACGCCGCACGGGCTTCTCCCGGCGGTGCTTGATCACCGGTTCGCGTCCCGAAGCATCCGGCCGGATCCGGAGTCGGCGGCGCCGGCCGGGGAAGTCTGGGCGGAGTGGCTGGCGGTCCTCGATGCCGCGGTTCCGAGCAGTGATCCTGCCGATCTGCTCGTTCGGCGACCGGTGGATGCGGACAGCTACGAGACCGTGTTCGGCCAGTTCATCGCCGCACGGCCCGGCGCGCTCCGGCTGGATTACGTCGACCACCCCGCGCACGGCCCCGCCCGGCCCTGGACGACGCGGCTGTGGCATGCCGATGCCTGCGATCTGGCTGACTGACCGGCTGCCGGCATGGAGTCCTGACCCGCGCAGGCCGTTAAGATCCGTGCGGGTGCCGCCTCAGCACAAGGCGGGCCGCAGCGGCTGGCCGGCTAATGCTCGCTCGCCTGGCCGGTCACGCTGAAGGATGCAGTATCAGTCGTTACCCAGGCCTGGTTCCGGCCCGCGCCCTTGGCTCGGTAAAGCGCCGCGTCGGCTGCCGCGACCAGCTCGGTCAGCTGCTTCCCGGTGCCGCCCAGTACCGCTACGCCGACCGAGACGGTCAGCGCGATCGGCTCTAGGTCCGCAGCGCCGACCGTCGGGTCAATGCGCAGGCCGGCGATGCTGGTACAGACGCGGTCGGCGATGATGCAGGCACTCGCCCCGTCGGTCTGCGGCAGGAACAGGCCGAACTCCTCTCCGCCGAGCCGGCCGACCAGGTCGCACTCGCGGACGAGCGCCTGAAGCGTCCGGGCGATGGCGCCCAGTGCGGCATCACCCGCCTGGTGCCCGTAAGTGTCGTTGACCGCCTTGAAGTAGTCGACGTCGATGAGGGCCACGGCCAGAGCGGAACCGGTCCGCGCCGCGCGGGCCACCTCCGACTCGCTCTCGCGCCGCCACGTCATGGCGTTGAGCAGGCCGGTCATGGCGTCGACGCGGGAGGCGTCGACCAGCTGGGCATGCCGGGACGAGCGCTGCAGCAAGGTGACGAACGGCAAGGCGAAAACGATGGCAACGGGCGCGGCAGCGATGGCCAGCGTCACCACCGTCGCGACGCTTGCTTCCGTGAGGTCGTTCAGGATGCTTTCGCGCGCGAACACCAGCTCGCTGATCTTCATCCCCCGGTCCGAACTCTTAACGGCAGGAAGGATCAGGCAGTTGTTTACCGCCCATGCCACCGCGAAGCACGCAGCCACGACCAGGACCCGGGCGGCAGTCCCGCCGTCAGCTCCCGAGGGCGACAGCGCCGCGATCCTCCGCAAGCCCTGGAACGCGAGAAACGCAGCTCCGTAGGACAGGCTGATCACCGCCGCGGTGAACACCCGGCGGTGCACGGCGACCTTCCGGACCCGCCACTGCTGCAGGGTGATCCGCAGGATCGGCGCGATCAATGCGAACAGCGGCGGCAGCAAGATCACCATCGGCAGTTCCCAGACCCCGCAGACATCCTTGGCCAGCAAGGCCGGCTCGCGCCAGCGCCTTGTCATCTCCACCGTCACGGCGCCGCAGGTCACCAGTGCACCAAAAAGCAGCAGATCGCCCCGCGTCGCCTCTGCTGCGCAGCACGCGATGACAACAGCCGCCGTATCGGCCGCGACGACGAGCGCAACGAAGATCACTAGCCAGCGGGGCAGGCCCGGTAACGGCCTCGTGCTCATTGACCTGACACGCCGGTGCAGTTCATGGCACCATTTTCGCTTCACATCGTCTCCTGCGGGCTTCATGCGAGCGCGCCGGCGTCTGCCTCGGCCCTCGGTACGGCCCAGCCTGACGCCTTGCATTGTTTCAGGACCTATTAGCTCAATGTCAAGCGCTGGATACGCAGCGCAACCAAGTAGACCGCTTGTCCCGTTTGTCCTACGCGACAAACAATGGCCGGGCCTGCTCCGCGGGAAGGCTGAGGCGCCAGGAAGGGCGGGGGCGGGCCGGCCACGCGCCACTCCGCGTGCAACATGCTGTTCGCGTTTTGCATACGGTGAAATTACCCTTGGCGGGACGCGCCAGGGGTGGCGCCTGCCAGGCACACGCCGACACCAGGGGAGGGGGCCCGTCATGACCAGGACGACCAGCTGGAACTGAGCCGCAACCCGCCATCCGCGCCGGCACCAGGGGAGGGGGCCAGTCATGACCAGGACCACCAGCTGTAGCTGATCCGCTACGCGGCGCAGTCATTCCTGCGCGCCAGCAGCAGCAGACGCGCCGCGGACTGCATCAGCGCTCCCAGACTGCGACCAGGTAACTGACGCCCAGGGGGGCTGCCGCGAACTCAACCCGCCCGCGCAGCCGGCCGCCGTCAGCAGCGCCCGCCAGCACCTGCCAGGCAGGCCGGCCGGTCGCCACCAGCTCAGCATCGCGGGCAGGGTCGAGCCCGGCCAGCCGCGCCGGATCGGCGTCGGCGAGCGCCGCCGCCACTTCCGCCGCGTAGTCATCGGCTGGCCGGTCAGGGGCGCCGGGCATCCCGATGGCCCGGCGGGCGGGGCCATCGCCCATCGCCAGCAGTGCGACCCTTGGCGCCTGGCCTGCCAGCACCGCGCCGACGTGCAGGCAATCGCCCGCGGACAGGGACCGCTGCACGGCCTGCAGGTGCAGCCGCCACGGCGGCCCGGTGGCGGGCCGGGCCGCCGGCAGTGCGCGGATCAGCCACGCGCCGACCGTCAGGGCCAGCGGCAGGACCGGGTCGCCGTATCCGGTCACGAACGGTATGCCGAGGGTCTGCAGGCTGCCCGCCGCCGTGTCCGGGTACACCGCGGCGCGGTCGGCGGCGCCGACCACCGCGATCACGTCGGGCCGCGCGGCAGCCAGCGCGGCGGCCGCGCCCTGGCAGGCCGAACGAAGCGCGCGTAGCTGGGCATCGACATGCTGCCCGGCCTGGTGGCACCGGCTGGCCGACCTCCCGCTGGCGCCCATCGCCTCGGGGACCAGCAGCGGCGGATGCGGGCAGACGGCGGCGGCGACCAGCACGCTCAAGCGGGGCCGCGGCGGGCAGGCATGCCGAGCAGGACGCCCCCCGGCCCCGCGGCGCCGCCCGGCGCAGCGCCAGCAGCGCCGCGTCCGGCCGGGTCCCCGGCGAGCGCGGCCTCGCGGCTGGCCTCCCACGCGTCGCCGCCGCGGGTGCGGCTGACCGCTAGCGGCGGCCCGTCGGCGATCAGGTAGTGCGGAGCGCCCCTGGTAACGACCGTGGTGACCAGGTCACCCGGCCGCGGCGAGGTGCCAGCCGGGGCGAAGTGCACGAGCCGGTTGTCGCGGGCGCGGCCGGACATCCGGCGGGTGGCCTCGTCCTTGCGGCCCTCACCGTCGGCTACCAGGATCTGCACAGCCCGGCCGGCCAGCTTCCTGTTCTCCTGCCAGGCCGTCTCCGCGACCAGATCGGCCAGCCGCTCATACCGCTCCGCCGTGACCTCGGCCGGCACCTGGGGCACCATCGCCGCGGCGGGAGTGCCCGGCCGGACTGAATACTTGAAGGTGAAGGCGCCGGCGAAGCGGGCCTGGCGGACGACGTCGAGGGTGTCGCAGAAGTCCTGCTCTCTCTCGCCGGGAAAGCCGACGATGATGTCGGTTGTGATGGCCGCGCCGGGCATGGCCGCTCGCACCCGGTCCAGGATCGCCAGGTAGGAGTCCCGGCGATAGGCGCGCCGCATGGCCCGCAGCACCGCGTCGGAGCCCGACTGGAGCGGCATATGCAGCTGCGGCATGACGTTCGGCGTCTGCGCCATAGCCTCGATCACGTCGTCGGTAAAATCCCGCGGATGCGGCGAGGTGAAGCGGACCCGCTCCAGGCCCTCGATGTCGCCGCAGGCGCGCAGCAGCTTGCCGAACGCACGGCGGTCGCCGAACCCCGCCCCGTAGGAGTTGACGTTCTGCCCGAGCAAGGTCACCTCGAGCACGCCATCGGCGGCGAGGGCGCGGATCTCGGACAGCACGTCGCCAGGCCGGCGATCCTCTTCTCGGCCGCGCAGGCTCGGCACGATGCAGAACGTGCACGTGTTGTTGCAGCCCACCGAGATGGCAACCCAGGCCGAGTACGGCAGCTCACGCCTGGCGGGCAGCACGGACGGGAAGCGCTCCAGGGACTCCAGGATCTCCACCTGAGCCTGCTGCTGCACCCTGGCCCGGTCCAGCAGCGCCGGCAGCGAGCCGATGTTGTGGGTGCCGAACACCACGTCGACCCACGGCGCCCGCCTGGTGATCGCCGACCGGTCCTTCTGTGCCAGGCAGCCGCCGACGGCGATCTGCATTCCGGGATGGGCGTTCTTGACCGGCAGCAGATGGCCGAGATTCCCGTACAGCCGGTTGTCGGCGTTCTCCCGCACGGCGCAGGTATTGAACACCACCACGTCGGGGACTGCCCCCGCCCTGGCGGGCCGGTATCCGGCCGCCTCCAGCTGGCCGGCCAGCCGCTCGGAATCGTGCATGTTCATCTGGCACCCGTAGGTGCGGACCTCGAAGCTTCGCAGACCGTCGGCGCCCGGCATGCCACCAGGGTAGACGCACCGGCGGCGCGCGGCCGCCAGCCGGCCCGCCCGCGCGGGCCGCGGACGGTACCCGCGCAACGGCCGAGGCCACTGCCTTTCAGGGCTGCAGGCACCGCCGGCCGGCGGATGGCGCAGGCATCAAGCAGTGCCGGGATCTGCGGCAGGTCGGCCAGTCCGTAGGGCACGATATGCCTATGACAGACAGCGTGCTGGAGCGACGAGCGAGGCGACGGCCACGACAGCGGGCACCACGGTGATGACCGAGGGCGCGGTCCCGGCTATCCCGTTCGGCGCCTGGCCCTCACCCATCACGGCGGCCGACGTGGCCAGGGCGCGGCTCAGGCTCTCCTTCCCGACCGTGATCGGCGGCGATACCTGGTGGCAGGAAGGACGGCCCGAAGAGGGCGGCCGGCTGACGATCATGCACTGCGGCCCCGGCGGCAGCCTCGCTGAGCTGCTGCCGGCACCGTGGAATGCCCGCAGCCGGGTGCACGAGTACGGCGGACTGTCCTATCTTCCCGTTCCCCGCGCCGCTCCCCCCGGCCCGGCCGCGGGCGCTCCGCGCGGTCACGAGATCGTCTTCGCCAACTACTCCGATCAGCGCCTGTACCTGGCCGGCCCGCAGACAGCAGACGGGCACGAGGCGCCACGGCCGCTGACGCCCGATCCGGCCGCCGAGGGCTATTCAGGCGGCGGCCCGCTGGGAGCCGCGGCGCTGCGCTACGCCGATTTCGTCCTGTCACCCGACCGCAGCGAACTCTGGTGCGTGCAGGAACGGCACGCCGGCGGCAAAGTTACCCGGTCAATCGTCGCGGTTCCGCTGGACGGTTCTGCTGTGCAGCAGCCGGAGGCCGTCCGCGAGCTGGTCTCAGGCTCGGATTTCTTCGCCTACCCGACGCCGTCGCCCGACGGCAGCACTCTGGCCTGGATATGCTGGAATCACCCGCACATGCCCTGGGACGGCACCGAGCTGCGGGTGGCGCCGATCGAGGGCGGCGTGCCCGCGAGGGGCAGGCTGGTCAAGGGCAGCCTCCGGGAGTCGGTGCTGGCGCCTGTCTGGCGGGACAACGCCAGCCTGTACGTGGTGTCGGACTGGCCGGGCTGGTGGAATGTCTACCAGATCGGATTGTCCGGTGAGCCGGCTCAGGCGCTCTATCCGGCAGACGAGGAATTCGGCGGGCCGCTGTGGCAGCTCGGGGCGCGGCCGTTCGCGATGCTCGGTGATGGCCGGCTGGCCGTCCTGCATGGCAGGGGCAGCATGCGGCTCGGCCTGCTGGATCCGGAGACGATGGAGCTTTCCGAGCCTGATCTTCCGCTGCCGGAGTTCGCGCCCGCGCTGACGGCCGACGGCACCGCGATCGCAGGCGTGGCGGGCGGCCCGGCGCAGGCACTGGCGGTGGTGCGAATCGACGCTGCCACGTCCCGGCAGGAAATCCTGCGCCGGGAGCTGGACGAGCTGCCTGACGCCAGCTACCTGCCCGTCCCGCGGCACGCCGACCTTGACGGACGATTCGGCCGCGTCGTGCATGCGCTGGTGTACCCGCCGTCCAACCCCCGGGCGACCGGGCCGCCGGGCGGCAAGCCCCCGTACGTCGTGTGGGTGCACGGCGGCCCGACTGCGAATGTCACAGCGCTGCTGGACCTGGAGAAGGCATTCTTCACCAGCCGCGGAATCGGAATCATTGACGTGAACTACGGAGGGTCGACCGGGTACGGCCGGCACTACCGGGAGAGGCTGCGCCGCCAGTGGGGCGTCGTCGACGTCGAAGACGTGATGGCGGCAGCGCGGTCCCTGGCCGAGGCAGGCGAGGCGGACCCCGGGCGCCTAGCCATCCGCGGCGGCTCGGCAGGCGGCTGGACGGCCCTGGTCGCGGTCACCACCGGAGCGGTCCGCGACCGCGTTTTCAGCGCGGCCACCTCGTACTACGGGGTGGCCGACCTGAGCAACTTCGCGGCGCAAACGCACGACTTCGAGTCGCGCTACCTGGACGGGCTGATCGGGCCGCTGCCGGGGTTCGAGATCGTCTACGCAGAGCGCGCGCCAGTCGGCCACGTGACCGAGCTCACCTGCCCGGTACTGCTGCTGCAGGGCCTTGATGATCCGGTCGTGCCGGCCGAGCAGTCGGAGAGCATCGCGCGCGATCTCGCGGCGCGCGGCATCGCGCACGCCTACATCGCCTTCGATGGAGAGTCCCACGGTTTCCGCAAGGCCGAGACGATCATGGCCGCGCTCGACGCCGAGATCTCGTTTTACGGCCAGATTCTCGGCTTCACGCCGCCCGGCATAGCGCCCATCACCCTGACCAGCGGCAGCACCTGAGGCCCGGTCGGCCGAGATCAGCCCGGCTGGCCGCCATCTGCGCCAGCCTGTCGGCCGAGCCTAGCGCGCGAATTCGATAGCACGCGACTCGCGTATCACGGTCACCCGGATCTGACCGGGGTAGGTCAGTTCCTCCTCGACCTGCTTGGCCACATCCCGCGCGATCACCTGGGCCTGGATGTCGTCGACGTTCTCGGGCTTGACCATCACCCGGATCTCCCGGCCCGCTTGCATGGCGAATACCTTCTCCACGCCATCCTGGGCCAGGGCGATCTGCTCGAGCCGCTCCAGCCGCCTGATGTAGGCCTCGAGAGATTCCCGGCGCGCCCCCGGCCGTCCGCCGCTGATCGCATCAGCGGCCTGCGTCAGGACGGCCTCGACCGTGCGGACCTCGACCTCGTTGTGGTGCGCCTCGATGGCATGCACCACATCTTCTGGTTCGCCGTAACGGCGGGCGATTTCCGCGCCGATCAGCGCATGACTGCCCTGCACCTCGTGGGTCAGCGCCTTGCCAATGTCGTGCAGGACCGTACAGCGCTTGAGCAGCGCCGGATCCATGCCGAGCTCGCTGGCCATCATGCCCGCGATATGCGCGGACTCGACCAGGTGCTTAAGGACGTTCTGCCCATAAGAAGTGCGGTAGCGGAGCCGGCCGAGCAGGCTGGTGAGCTCGGGATGCATGTCGGTGATTCCGACGTCCACCAGGGCGTCCTCACCTGCCCGGACGCACAGCTGCTCGATCTCCGCCTTGCTCCGGTCGTAGGCCTCCTCGATGCGCTGGGGGTGAATCCGCCCGTCGAGCACGAGCCGTTCCAGGGTCAGCCTGCCCACCTCGCGGCGAACCGGGTCGAAACATGACAGCAGTACTGCCTCGGGCGTGTCGTCGATGATCAGGTTGACGCCGGTCACGGTTTCGAACGCGCGGATGTTCCGGCCCTCGCGGCCGATGATGCGGCCCTTCATCTCATCACCGGGAAGGTGCAGGACCGAGACGACAGACTCGCTGGTCTGCTCGCTGGCGACCCGCTGGATAGCCAGCGTGACGATCTTGCGGGCGCGCCGCTGCCCGTCTTTGCGCGCTTCGTTCTCGATATCCCGCACGATCAGCGCAGCCTCGCGCTTCGCCTGATGCTCGATCACCCCGACGAGCTCGGCCCTGGCCTGGTCGCAGGTCAGTCCGGCTACCCGCTCGAGAACCTCGCGGCGCTCCTCATCCATGCGGTCCAGCGCACTGCCCCGACGGTCGAGTTCCCGGCGCGTCTCGTCCAGGTCCGCCGACCGCTGGTCCAGCTTGCGGGCGTCATGGTCAAGCCGCTGCTCCCGCTCCGCCAGCCTGCTCTCGCGACGCTCCAGGTCACCGCGAAGCTGGCGCATCTCGTCCTTGACCGCGCGGATCTCGTCATCTACCTCCTGCCGGGACTGGGCGGCCTGCTGGGCGGAAAGCTCGGCCTGACGGACGATCGCGGCAGCCTCAGTCTGCGCCTGCGCGCGCATCTGCTCGGCTTTGGCACGCAGCTGCTCGGCCTCCAGCCCAGCCGCCGCAAGCTGCGCGTCAGCCTGCCCGCTGCTATCCGGGACCGGATCAGGCGCCGCCGGGGCCCGGCCGGGCGCCTTCCGGACTACCACCACGAGCGCGACCAAGGCTGCAACGCACGCGGCAATCGCCACGCCAAGCGCAACGCCGATGACCATGGCCTACCCCTTCCCGCTCACGGGCTCCGCGGCACCGCCGCGCGGTGCCAGGGACATGCCCTGCAGCGGGGGAATTCCGCCGCAGCCGGCGGTCAGCCTCAGCACAACCGGATCGCATGCCCGGCCCGGATGGCCGTAACCGCGAAGGCACGGCGCTCATGTCGCCTGCCTTCGCCGCGCGCCGCCGTACCCGCGCTCGCGGCCCGCCGCCATAGCGGCAGGCTCGGCCGGGCCCCGGGCCGCTCCCGCTCCGACTCCCTTCGCCTCTCGAACCAGTTTCGCTGACCGGCCCAGCATTCCGCCGTCCAGACGCGATACCAGTAAACGACACCGGTCGTGCACGACATCCACAGCCTCCGGCCAGCAGCCCGCTGCGCAGGCCGTGCTGTGCCCGGCGAAATAACTGCTCTTCGTCACTTCGTCGATCCGCCTGCGCGGAAAACACTCGCTGCCGCGAGGTTAAGCGGAGATAACGTTTTGGGCAAACAGACGAGGGCGACGTTGGCGACATGACGGCGCCCTCCCGCAGTTTCATCCGCTGCCGGGCACCGTGCTCGTCAGCTGCCGGCCACTCGTCAGCTGCCGGCCACTCGTCAGCTGCCGGCCACTCGTCAGCTGCCGGCCACCGTGCTCGTCAGCTGCCGGGCATCATGTCCTGCTCGGACTCCGGAGCGTCGGAAAGATCGATTCCGGCCGCGGCGGGATCAAGACCCTGCTCCTGCAGGGCCTCGCGCACGACGCGATACGCCAGCGCCTGCGAGTAGCCCTTCCTGGCCAGCACGCCCGCCAGCCGGCGGATCCGGGCCGGGAGCGGCTGGCCGGCGGTGGCCGCCAGCCTCCGGGCCGCCAGAGCCCGGGCAGTGGCGACCTCCTGCTCGGGATCCAGCCGGCTGAGAGCCGCCTGGAGATCGTCCTCAGGCACTCCCCGGTGCCGCAACTCGGCTGCCAGCGCCCGGCCAGCCAGGCCGCGGCCGTGGTGGCGGGACTCGACCCAGGCGCTCGCGAAGATCGTGTCATCGATCAGGCCGGCTTCGGCAAACCGCCCCAGCATGGCCTCGGCGGCGTCGGCGGGCACTCCGCGGCGGGTCAGGGCGCTGGCGAGCTGCGCCCGTGTCCTGGGGGCGGCCGTCAACATCCGCAGGCAGATCTGCCGCGCGGCCGCCTCGGGATCGGCCGCCTCGGGATCGGCCGCCTCGCGATCGGCCGCCTCGCGATCGGCCGCTGCCGCCGGTCCGGTATCGGGCCCAGCGGGGCGTCCGAGCCTGCAGGGCCTCGCGCTCCGCTTCCCGCTCGGTACCGTCATAGCCGGCGCTGCCAGCCCGGCGTCGTTCCCACTCGGTGCCCGCCGCTACTCAGCACCCCGCAGGTTTCTTACGTTGGCCAGGCCGGCCGCGGCATCCGCGCCACCGGCTGCAGCCGCCGAGGCGTCTGCGTCAAGCCGGGGTCCCACGCCGAGCTTCTCCTTGAGCTTCTTCTCGATCTCGTTGGCCCGGTCCGGGTTTTCGCGCAGGAAGTTCCTGGCGTTCTCCTTGCCCTGGCCGAGCTGCTCGCCGTCGTAGGTGTACCAGGCCCCGGCCTTGCGCACGATCGACTGCTCCACACCAAGATCGATCAGACTGCCTTCCCGGCTTATCCCGATTCCATACAGAATGTCGAATTCGGCAGATTTGAATGGCGGCGCTAGCTTATTCTTGACGACTTTTACCCGAGTGCGGTTGCCCACAGCATCTGTACCATCCTTGAGGGTTTCGATACGCCGTATGTCTAGGCGCACCGAAGCGTAGAACTTCAGCGCTTTCCCGCCGGTAGTCGTTTCCGGGCTGTTATGGACCATGACCCCATCCACGAAGTAGTTATGGGTTCCCGCTACCTCGATATCAAACTTGCTCATTGACCGAGCAGGCGGTTTGACGTGGATGTCCAGGACTCTCGCGGGCATCAGCCGCAGACCGGCCGGCGCGAACTCGGCCTGGACGCTGAACCGCTGCCGGAGACGCGGCAGCAGCTTGTACTCCATGGACGGATGAATATAGGGAGCCACGAGCTGCTGGAATTTCTCCGATGCCGACGCGGTGAACCGCAGGACGGAGACTCGCCGGGCACCGCTGGCGCGGAGCTCGACGTTCAGCCCGTGGGTGTCCCGCAGATACTGCGCAAGCCGATCCCGTGAGCCAGGGCTCATCGCCTCGACGCAGATCTCGATCCGGCCGGCTCCGCCTTGCGTTCCCCGCCGGGGGCCCTTCGACCCGACGGTGAATCCGCCGCCGTCCATGTACCAGACGGCCAGCGCGAACGGGGTTAGCCCCTTCAGGTAGTCCCAGCTCAGGTGCTTCTTGCCATCCCCGAAGTAGACGGCCTCATGCACTTCAGCCAGTTCGGGCAGCGGCGTGAAGTCGGCGAAGACCGCTCCCCTGGAGTTCACGGCCCGCGCGCATCCGATGTTGCCCAGAAGCGAGACCTTCCATTCCAGGTAGGCCGCCTGCGCTGTGCCGTGCCCCATCCGGAAGCGGGTACCTGGCCTGCCGCGACGGTCTGGCGAAAGGCTTCCGCCGCCCATCAGGGAGCCGAGGACCAGCTGCTCCTGCTGACGGCCCAGGCGCTTGGGCGCGGCGATGAGGACCCGGTCGCCGGCGATCAGCTCGCCCGCGGGACGCCACCCCCCCGGTCCCTGAATCAGGTGATTCTCGGTCGCCGCGAACCGGGCTCTGCCGTTACCGCCCGGCTTCGCGACGGTGAACTGAAGGAACCGCTCAGCGCGGCCGTTGCTGAACCAGTTGACGATCCGGCGCGGGACGATCTCGGCTGACTCGGGGTCATACGAGAGAACCTCGACGTCCAGCCGCTGATTTACGATCTTGCCGATCTTCTCCTGCGTGCCGTCGGCAAGGGTAACTTTCGTGTCGTATGTCATGCAACCGAACATAATACCTATTTTTTCCCGCAATTGGTTAATAAAGATTGCGGTAGTCTTGGTCTGATTCAGTGCGCCCGCGATCTTACGCAGCGCCTGGGACATGAGACGGGCCTGCAGCCCGACATGGCTGTCCCCCATCTCGCCCTCGATCTCCGCTCGCGGCACGAGAGCAGCCACCGAGTCGATGACGACGATGTCGATGGCCCCGGACCGGATGAGCATGTCGGCGATCTCCAGCGCCTGCTCGCCGGTGTCGGGCTGGGAGACGAGCAGCGCGTCGGTATCGACGCCGAGCTTCTTGGCGTAGTCGGGGTCGAGCGCGTGCTCGGCGTCGATGAAGGCGGCAATGCCGCCCGCTCTCTGCGCATTTGCCGCTGCATGCAACGCAATGGACGTCTTGCCGCTGCTCTCCGGCCCGTAGATCTCCACAATCCGGCCGCGGGGCAGACCGCCGATGCCGAGCGCCACGTCCAGCGCGATGGACCCGGTCGGGATCACCTCGACCGGCGCGCGGGCATCGTCGCCGAGCCGCATGATGGCGCCCTTGCCGAACTGCCGCTCGATCTGGGCGAGCGCGGTGTCCAGGGACTTCTCCCTGTCGCCAGCCTTGCCGCTGCCGGCCTTGTCGTTCGGTGCCATGGGAACTCCCGTCGGGATCGAGGGCTGCGCCGAGCCGCTCGCTGGATGCGTGATCCGCACTGCAGGCCGTGCCATCTTCGGGGCCGTCCGTCTTCGGCCTGTGCCATCTTCCGGCCATGTATCTCTGCTGCCGGTCCGACGGTATGCGCCGCCACCGACAATTCCGGGCGCTGGAGCTTTCCGGACCGCCCGGATACCCGGGGCGGGACCGCCAGCAGTGCTACTGTAACGAACAGTTGTTCGATCATGAAGACCGACACGCCGCTGCCGTCGAAATTGTCCCGCCACCGCGTCAAACGGCTGCGTCGGTCAGCGCAGGCGCTCGGGAACGCGGAAAACCTCGCAGACAGCGCGCCAGACAATCTTGACGTCCTCGCCGTCCGCGAGCGCCTCGCTGACCGTGCGGCCGCCCAGCGGCGCGAGCACGTGATCTTTCGCAACGCTCTCGGCATACGTCTCGCCGAACTGAGCGCGCATCCGTTCCCAGAAGGCAGTCAGGCGCACGCGGGCCAGGCTACCCCGCCCGCGGCCGACTCGGGCATATGGTGCCAGCCCGCCCGCCTGCCTATTCCCTACCGGGATCCAGGTTGCGAAATGGCGGGCCGTGGCTATTAATTGTTGTCGTAGGGATTGCCAGCGTCTGAACCTCGGAGGCCACGCCGTGACCCGCATTGTTGGCCAGCGCCGCCTTCTGCTGCTGTCCTGCCGGCGGCACGTCGACCTGCTGCGCGTCTCGAGCGCCCTCTGTCGCTCCTGCTGATCTGCCGGCCGCCCGCCGCGCGCCCGGCGCGTTCTGATTCCGCAGCAGAAGGACATTTGCCATGCCATCCCCACCTCAGCGAGGCCAGGGCCAGTGGGCCCTCGGCCACCGCGAGCCGCTCACCGCGGCCGAGCGCTTCAAGAAGGACGATGACGGACTGCACGTCCGCGAGCGCATTCTGAACCGTTATGCCGTCCAGGGTTTTGCCTCCATCGATCCGTCCGACCTGCGGGGCCGATTCCGCTGGTGGGGGCTGTACACGCAGCGCCGGCCGGGCGTCAGCGGCGGCAAGACCGGTGCCCTCGAGGACGCCGAGATCGAGGACTCCTACTTCATGATGCGCGTCCGCATCCCCGGCGGGCAGCTGTCCGCCGACCAGCTGCGCACCGTCGCGGGCATCGCCAAGGAGTACGGCCGCGACCTCGCCGACATCACCGACCGGCAGAACGTGCAGTACCACTGGATCCGGATCGAGGACGTGCCGTCGATCTGGGCGCGCCTGGAGGAAGTCGGCCTGTCCAGCCAGGAGGCTTGCGGCGACGTGCCGCGCAACATCCTCGGCTGCCCGGTAGCCGGGATCGACGCCGGCGAGATCCTGGACGCAACGGCGACGCTGCGGGCGACCGAGGCAGTCGCGGCAGGCAACCCCGCGTTCACGAACCTGCCGCGAAAGTTCAAGACCGCGATCTCCGGCTGCTCGTCGCAGTGCACCGCGCACGAGGTCAACGACGTCTCGTTCGTCGGCGTCCGCGGACCGGGCGGCAGTCCGGGCTTCGACCTCTGGGTGGGCGGCGGGCTGTCCACCAACCCGATGCTCGCCCAGCGGCTCGGCGTGTTCGTCGAATCCGAGAAGGTTCCCGAGGTCTGGGCCGGCGTCGCCGGCCTCTTCCGCGATTACGGCTACCGCAGGCTGCGCAGCCGGGCCCGGCTGAAGTTCCTGGTGGCCGACTGGGGAGCGCAGCGGTTCCGCGAGGTACTGGAGAAGGAATACCTCGGCTATGCCCTGCCCGACGGCCCGGCGCCGCCGCCGCCGGCCCGCGGCTCCCGCGACCACGTCGGCGTGCACCGGCAGCGCGACGGCAGCTGCTACGTCGGCGTTGCGCCGCATGTCGGCCGCACCTCGGGCAGCCAGCTGTGGCAGGTCGCCGACCTCGCCGAGGCCTGCGGATCCGGCCGCGTGCGCACCACAACCGAGCAGAAGCTGCTCATCCTGGACGTGCCGCAGGACCGCGTGGCCGAGCTGGTCACCGAGCTGGAGGCGGGCGACCTGCAGCCCAGCCCGTCGGCCTTCCGCCGCGGGACCATGGCGTGCACCGGGATCGAGTTCTGCAAGCTCGCGATCGTGGAGACCAAGCAGCGGGCGCGCGACCTCTACACGGAGCTAGACCGGCGGCTGCCGGGCTTCGACACGCCGATCACACTGAACGTGAACGGCTGCCCGAACTCCTGTGCCCGTTTCCAGCTAGCCGATATCGGGTTCAAGGGATCGATCGTCGACGGCGGCGAGGGCTTCCAGGTGCATCTGGGCGGGTCGCTGGGGACTGATCCGTCGTTCGGCCGCAAGCTGCGCGGGCTGAAGGTCAGCGCGGACGCGCTGCCCGATTACGTCGAGCGGCTGCTGCGCAACTACCTCGCCGACCGCGCCGACGGGGAGCAGTTCGCCCGCTGGGTCCGCCGGGCCGACGACGGGCTGCTGACATGAGCGGCGAGCGCCAGGTGCCGTTCTACTGCCCGTACTGCGGCGAGGAGAACCTGCGGCCCGCCGGACCGGACGCGGGCGGCTGGCAGTGCGATGCCTGCGCGCGCGGCTTCACCCTGCGGTTTGCCGCCGTTTCCCGGCCGCAGCCGCGGGATCCGCTGCCGGGCCCGCGGTCATGACGGCGTCGCCTGGCGCCCGGCCCGCCGCACCCGGTGACGGACCCGCGGTCATGACCCCTGGCGCACCAGCCGCGGGGGCACTGCCGGACGGACCCGGCATCGCCGCCGCGGCTGCCGCCAGCCTGGCCGGTTACCCGATCACGCTCAGCCTCGCCGGCAAGCGCGCGGTGGTGGTGGGCGGCGGCGAGGTAGCCCTGCGCCGTACCTGCCCGCTGCTGGCAGCGGGCGCGCTCGTGCATGTCATCGCCCCGGCCGTACATGCTGAGCTGGCCGGACTTGACGTGATCGTGCACCGGCGCCGCTACCGCGACGGCGACCTCGCGGGTGCGTGGCTGGCGCATGCCGCGACCGACGATCCTCAGGTCAACGCGGCGGTGGCCGCGGAAGCCGACCGCCGGCGGGTCTGGTGCGTCCGGGCCGACAACGCGGCTGCGTCGGCGGCGCGCACGCCGGCCGTCGCCCGGCACGGTGACGCGACGGTCGCGGTGACGGCAGGCGGTGATCCCCGCCGGGCCCAGCGGCTGCGCTGCGCGCTGGCACTGGCACTGGCGCAGGGCAGCTTGCCGCTGCGCCGCCAGCGCCGCCCGAGCGGCGGCCAGGTCGCCCTGGTCGGCGGCGGGCCGGGGGACGCCGGGCTGATCACGGTACGCGGCCGCAGGCTGCTGGCGGAGGCCGACGTCGTGGTCGTGGACAAGCTCGCACCGCGGGAACTGCTGGCCGAGCTCGATCCCGACGTGGAGGTCGTCGACGCGGGCAAGGCACCGCACGCCCATAACCTGACCCAGGAGCAGATCAACGAGCTGATCATCGGCCGGGCGCTGGCTGGCCGGCGTGTCGTGCGGCTGAAGGGCGGCGACCCGTTCGTCTTCGGCCGGGGCGCGGAGGAGGCGCTCGCCTGCGTGCGGGCGGGCGTGCCGGTCGAAGTGGTGCCGGGAGTGACCAGCGCGGTCGCGGTGCCGGCCTATGCGGGCATCCCCGTCACCCACCGCGGTGTCACTCAGGACTTCGCCGTGGTGTCCGCGCATCTGGACCCGTCCCATCCGGGCGCCACTGTTGACTGGGCAGCGCTGGCGAGCGGGCCGGGCACCCTGGTGCTGCTGATGGCCGTCGCGCATCTCGGGCAGATCGCGGCCGAGCTGATCAAGCGCGGCCGTGACGCCAGCACTCCGGTGGCGGTCATCTGCGACGGCACGACGCCCCGCCAGCAGGTGCTCACCTCGAACCTCGGCCAGGTGGCGGCGGATGCCGAGCGGATGGCTATCGCGCCGCCCGCTGTGGTAGTCGTGGGCGAGGTAGTCAGGCTCCGCGAGCTGCTGGGCTCGCCGTGAGCAGCCCGGCGCTGCTCGCGGTCGCGCACGGCAGCCGTCAGCCGACGGCGCGGGATACGGTCGCGGCTCTCGCCCGGCAGGTCAGCAGGCTTGCGCCGGTCATCGACGTGCGGGTGGCGTTCCTGCAGCACGCCAAGCCGTCGCTGGCCGATGAACTCAGCGGAACCGGCCGGGGAGCTGTCATCGTGCCGCTGCTGCTGTCGACCGGGTACCACGTGACCGAGGACATCGCCGGCGCGGCCGGCCCGGCCGGGGCGCCGATCGCGGCGCCGCTCGGGCCTGATCCGCTGCTCAGCACCGCCCTCGCCGCGCGCCTTGCGGAGTCAGGGGCGCCGGCCGGGACGGCCGTCGTACTGGCCGCCGCCGGGTCGACCGACCAGCAGGCCACGGTGGATGTGCGCAGGCAGGCGGAACTGCTGGCCGACCAGCTCGGCGTCCCTGTGCTGGCGGCGTTCGCAACCGCCGGGGAGCCGACGGTCGAGGCGGCGGTGACCGCGCTGCACGCCAGCACCGGCAGTCCCGTCGCGATAGCGACCTACATGCTTGCTCCCGGCGACTTCCATGACAGGCTCCGGCTGGCAAGCGCCAGCTGGGTCAGCGCGCCCCTCGGCGACCATCCGGCGGTCGCTGCGCTCATCCTCGACCGTTTCCGCAGTGCCCGCGCGGCTGCCGGGATCTAGCTCTCCGCGCGGCTCTCCGGTGAGCCATAACCGGCTGCGAACCGCGGCGCGGCGAGGAAGGCGCACACCACCGGTGCCAGTTCCGCTGCTTCCGCTACCAGGCCGAGGTGGCCGCCCCGGAAGATGTGCAGGCGCGACTGCGGAATGAGCCGGTGCATCATCTGGGCGTTGGCCACCGGGATGAGCGGGTCGTCGTCACCGGAGATGATGAGCGTCGGCTGCTGCAGCCGCCGCAGGAACGGCATGCTGGTCCAGCCCAGCGCCGCCGTGAGCTGATAGTAGTAGCCCAGTGACGGCCCGATGCGGTTGTTGTCCTGGATCGTTTCGCTCACCCGGGCCGGCTCGGCTCGCGCCGAGCCGCCGTACAGGTCCGGTGCGACGCGCGCCAGATGGCCGTTGTCCACGTATCGCTGCCGCGTGAGCATCTGCATCAGGACGGCGGGCCGCGGCGGCAGCATGGTCGCGCCGGTCGCCGTGCTGACCAGCACCAGCCGACGGCAGCGCGGCTGCTGGTGCGAAGCGAAATGCTGCGCCACCCCGCCGCCCCAGGAAATGCCGAGAACGTCGGCTGCGGAGTGCCCGAGGACGGACAGCATCCGGGCGATCAGCTTGCACAGCCCGGTGAAGCGGTAGGGGCGCGCTGGCATCGGCGACCCGCCGACGCCCGGCACATCGAACCGGATCACGCCCTGGGCCGGATCGAGCGCAGCCACGAACGGCTGCAGCAGCTCCAGGCTGGCGCCGATGCCGTTGATGATCAGCAGCGGCGGGCGGCCTGCCTGCCCGGCCCGCACGGCCACGTGCAGCTGCTGGCCGTCCACCCGGATGTCGTGCACTTTCTCTTCGGTCATCGGGCGTCCTGCGGCGGCCGTACTTCGCGGCGCAGGATCTTGCCAGTCGGGCCCTTGGGCAGGTCGGACACGAGCCAGACCAGACGCGGGTACTTATACGCCGCGATCCGGTCCCGGAGGAACGCGCTCAGCTCGGCCGGCGTGGCGGCCGAATCCGGCTTGAGCTTGACCGCGGCGCCGATGTCCTCGCCGAGCTCGGCATCCGCGATCCCGATCACAGCAGCCTCGGCAACTGCCGGGTGCTCGTAGAGAACCTCCTCGACCTCCCGGGGATAGACGTTGAATCCGGCGCGGATGATCAGGTCCTTCTTCCTGTCCACGATGTAGAAGTAGCCATCGTCGTCGACCCTGGCCAGGTCGCCGGTGCGGAACCAGCCATCCGTGATCGCCTCGGCCGTGGCCTCGGGCCTGCCCCAGTACCCCTTCATCACGTTGTGACCGCTGATGACGATCTCGCCGACCTCGCCGACAGGCAGCTGCGCGCCGTCGGCATCGACCACGCGCATCCGGACGCCGGCGACCGGCGTGCCGATCGAGCCTGGCTTGCGCACTTTGTCCGGGTGGTTGAACGATGCCACCGGGGAGGTTTCCGACAGTCCGTAGCCCTCCAGGATGACGCAGCGGAAAGCGTCCTCGAATCCGCGCAGGACCTCTACCGGCAGGGCCGCGCCGCCTGAGACGCACACCCGCAGGGACGAGAGGTCCGCCTGTGCCCTGGCCGGATCGTGCAGCATCGCGGCATACATCGTCGGCACGCCCTCGAAGATCGTCACCTTGTCCCGCCCGATGATCTCCAGGGCCTGGCCGGGATCAAACCTGGGCAGCAGGGCCAGGCTGCAGCCGCTGGCCACCGCCGCGAGCAGCCCGCAGGTCAGCCCGAACACATGGAACAGCGGCAGGCAGCCCATGATCACGTCGTCCGGGCCGCTCTTCAGCAGGGTCTCAGCCGTCAGCTCGGCGTTCAGGCGCAGGTTCAGGTGAGTCAGCTCCGCGCCCTTGGGCTTGCCCGTGGTTCCCGACGTATAGAGGATCACCGCGTCATCCTCATCCGCCCGCTCCGCGATCGCGGCTGCCGGTGTCAGGTCGGCCAGCAGCGCGCCGAGGCCGGGATCGCGGACCTCGATGACCGCCGCGCCCGCCTCTGCGGCGCCCTTGGCGGCCTCGCCAGCGACGGCCTGCCAGACGAAGATGACCTTAGCGCCGGAATCTTCCAGATAGTACGCGACTTCGCGGCTCTTGAGCATCGGGTTCATCGGCACTACCACCGCCCCGGCGCTGAGCGCACCGAAAAACGCGATGGGGAAGGCCGGTACGTTGGGCAGCATCACGGCGACCCGGTCGCCTGGCGCTACGCCGGCGGACGTCAGCAGGGAAGCCAGGCTGCCTGCGGCGTCTTGCAGCTGCTCGTAGGTCAGGACGTTGCCGTCCATGCGCAGCGCGGGCCGCTCGGCATGTTCGGCTGCTGTTTGCGCAACCACGGCGCTCAGATTGGCCATCGTATCCTCCCGTGGTCAGCCGATCGATACTGCAGCGTCGATGCTGCGCCCAGTGTGCATCATCACCGATGATCGCGGGTAGGGGCGTTCGGCCCGCTGCTGCGTGCGCCAGCGCATCGCGGGTAGGCCCATCCCATGGCAGATTCTGGCAGCGGGGCCGGCAGGCTCGATCAGCAGTCCGGGCAGGTGCAGCCCAGTGCGCTCGCGGCACCGGCAAACGGCAGGCTGCGGCCGGACGAGGCAGCTCACCACCGGGTCACTGCGGCGCTCGGGACAGCGGCCAGGCGCAGCGCGGCCAGCACCGCGCGCGGCGCGCGGCGCAGTGCGGCCCTCACCGCGCGCGGCGCGCGGGCCACCGGGCGCGGTGCCCGGTGGAGTGCCGCGAAGCTGGCGGACCAGGTGCTGGCGACCGCACCGCGGCTGCCTGTACGGCACCAGGCCACGCTCCGGGCGCAGTATCCCGGCCGGACGCCGGAGGAACTGGCTGACGTGCTGATCGACAGTGCGGCGAGGGTGTCGGCGAGCATGGGCGCCGCCGTCGGCACATGGGCGGTGCTGCCTTTCATGCCGGGCTTCGCCGCTCAGGTGGCGACGGAGACGGTGGCTGTCGTCGGCATCGAGGTCAAGCTGATCGCCGAACTGCACGAGGTGTTCGGCATCCGCGCACCCGGCTCGGCGGCGGAGCGCATGACAGCCTATGTCGGCGCATGGGCGAACCGGCGGGGCATCGCGCTCGGGCCCGCCGGCGTGGTCATCGCCCTGGGCTCGCCGCTGCGGCTGCGGCTGCAGCGGAGGCTCGCGGCCAGGGCCGGGCAGAGCACCATCTCGCTCGGGCCGCTGATGACCGGAGCCGCGGCTGGAGCGCTGATCAACCGGCACGAAACCCGGCGCCTCGGCCACGATGTCCGTAACGACCTGCGGAGGCGATCGCCGAACGTAGCCCAGTGGCGAGACTGAGGAGAAGTGAGACGGCAGGGTCCCTGACTATGACTGGCGAGGACTGTCACTGGCACAGGGCAGGATGGAAGCATGCCTGTCGTCCCGCCGGTCACGTGCCGGGTGCCGGATGGCTTCAGCGCAGCGACCAGCGCCTGGTTCTCCGCCGCCTTCGCCGAGCCCACGCCGGCTCAGGCACAGGCCTGGGCTGCTATCGGCCGGGGCGAGAACACGCTGGTCGTCGCGCCGACGGGATCGGGCAAGACGCTGGCCGCGTTCCTCTGGGCGATCGACAAGCTGATCGCCGAGCCGGTGCCAGCCGATCCGCAGCTGCGCTGCCGGGTGCTGTACGTCTCGCCGCTCAAGGCCCTGGCGGTGGACATCGAGCGCAACCTGCGCTCGCCGCTCACCGGCGTCGGCCACGCGCTGGCGCGGCTCGGCCGGCCCGAGCCTGCGATCAGGGTGGGCGTGCGGACCGGCGACACGGCAGCCGACGAGCGACGCAAGCTTGCCGCCAGGCCGCCGGACATCCTGATCACTACCCCCGAGTCGCTGTTCCTGCTGCTGACCTCGAAAGCCCGGCAGGGACTGCGCGGCATCCAGACGGTCATCGTCGACGAGGTGCACGCCCTGGCGGGCAGCAAGCGCGGTGCTCATCTGGCGCTGTCGCTTGAGCGGCTTGACATGCTGTGCCGGGCGGCGCAGTGCCGCCCGGCACAGCGCATCGGCCTTTCCGCCACCGTGCGGCCGCCTGCGGAAGTGGCCGCCTTCCTCGGCGGCGCTCAGCCGGTGACGATCGTCCAGCCGCCCAGCGAGAAGGTGCTCCAGCTGCAGATTGTCGTCCCGGTGGAGGACATGGCTGACCTGGAGACGGCCGCCCCGCCACCCGTCCGCGCGGGCAGCGGCCCGGCGTCTGGCGAGCCCGGCCAGCTGCCTGAGCCGTCCGCGGATCCGCGCCGCCGGCATTCGATCTGGCCGCACGTCGAGGCACATGTGCTCGACCTCATCGAGAGTCACAAGTCGACGATCGTCTTCGCGAACTCACGGCGGCTGTCGGAACGGCTCTGCGCTCGGCTCAACGAACTCGCCGCCGAGCGGATCGAGGAGCAGGCCGACGCGGGTGCCGGACTGCCCGCCCGACCAGGCGCCGGACCGGGCCCGGTCACGAAGCAGGCGCCGGCCGAGATCATGGCTCAGGCGGGCGGCGCGGCCGGGGCCGCCCAGGCCGCCGGGCAGACTGCCCTGGCGCACCATGGCTCGGTGTCCCGGCAGGAGCGTGCCCAGATCGAGGAGGCGCTGAAGGCCGGCCGGCTTCCTGCCGTGGTCGCGACCTCGAGCCTGGAGCTGGGCATCGACATGGGCTC
Organism: Streptosporangiaceae bacterium; assembly: GCA_035499215.1. Classification (GTDB taxonomy): domain Bacteria; phylum Actinomycetota; class Actinomycetes; order Streptosporangiales; family Streptosporangiaceae; genus DATJZH01. Next base: position 22,367 of record DATJZH010000372.1, read on the forward strand.
TGTTGACCTTGTGGTCCAGGTCGAGTCGCCGCCCTCGGTGGCCAGCGGCCTGCAGCGGACCGGGCGGGCCGGGCACAACGTCGGCGCCGTCTCCCGTGGCGTGATCTTCCCGAAGTACCAGGGCGACCTGGTGCAGGCCACGGTGGTGGCCCAGCGGATGCGCGATGGCCAGATCGAGGAACTGCGCATGCCGCGCAACCCGCTCGATGTGCTCGCCCAGCAGATTGTCGCGATGACAGCGGTCGATGACTGGGAAATCGGCCAGCTTGAGCAGGCAGTGCGCCGGGCGGCGCCGTTCAGCGGGCTGACCCGCCCGGTGCTCGAGGCGGTGCTCGACATGCTGGCCGGCCGCTATCCCAGCGACGAGTTCGCCGGCCTGCGGCCCAGGCTGGTGTGGGACCGCACGACCGGCATGCTGCACGGCAGGCCGGGCAGCCAGCGGCTGGCGGTCACCGACGGCGGAACCATCCCGGACCGCGGCCTGTTCGGCGTGTTCCTGGCCGGCGGTCAGCGAGATCGTTCTGGCCGGCATTCGCGCCGGGTCGGCGAGCTGGACGAGGAAATGGTCTACGAGTCCAGGGCAGGCGATGTCTTCGTGCTCGGCGCGAGCTCGTGGCGGATCGAGGAAATCACCGCCGACCAGGTGCTCGTGTCGCCGGCCCCCGGACAGCCGGGCAAGCTGCCGTTCTGGCACGGCGACGCGCCGGGGCGCCCCGCTGAACTGGGCGCGGCGATCGGAGCGTACTGCCGCGAGCTCGGCGCCGTCAGCGACCAGGATGCGACCGCCAGGCTCCGCGAGGCCGGTCTTGACGAGCTGGCCGCGTCGAACCTGATCTCGTACCTGGCCAGCCAGCGCGACGCGACCGGCTACGTGCCCGACGACCGCACCCTGGTGATGGAGCGGTTCCGGGATGAGCTCGGCGACTGGCGGCTGATCCTGCACAGCCCGTACGGCGCGAAAGTGCATGCGCCCTGGGCACTGGCCATCGCGGCCCGGCTGCGGGAGCGCTACGGCGGGATGGACGTACAGGCCCTGCACACCGACGACGGCATCGTGATCCGCGTTCCCGACGCCGACGAGCCGCCGCCCGCGGGCATCGCGGTGCTGGACCCCGACGAGGTAGAACAGCTCGTGACCACGGAACTCGGGGCCGCCGCACTGTTCGCCGCGCGGTTCAGGGAATGCGCCGCACGCGCGCTGCTGCTGCCCAGGCGGCAGCCGGGACGGCGTACCCCGCTCTGGCAGCAGCGGCAGCGGTCAGCACAGCTGCTCTCGGTGGCCAGCCAGTACGGGACCTTCCCGATCGTGCTGGAGACGGTGCGCGAATGCCTGCAGGACGTGTTCGACGTCCCGGGCCTGACCAGCCTGATGCGCGGCCTCGCAGCGCGCCGGGTACGGCTGGTAGAGGCCGAGACCGCCGCGCCATCCCCTTTTGGCCGGTCTCTGCTTTTCCGCTATGTGGGCGCCTTCATGTACGAAGGCGATGCGCCGCTCGCCGAGCGGCGCGCCCAGGCGCTCTCGCTGGACTCGGCGCTGCTCGCCGAGCTGCTCGGCCAGGCGGACGCCAGGGAGCTGCTCGACCCGCTCGTCGTCGCCGAGGCCGAACGGGAACTGCAGCGGCTGGCCGCCGGCCGCGGCTGCACCGGCCCGGAGGGGCTGGCCGATCTGCTGCGCGACATCGGCCCGCTGTCCGCGGCGGAGGTGGCACGGCGCTGCGCCGATCCCGATGCCGCCGCAGGCTGGCTGGCCGGGCTTGCCGCACAGCGCCGGGTCATCGAGGTCCGGGTAGCAGGCGAGGCCCGGTGGTGCGCGATCGAGGACGCCGGACGACTACGCGATGCGCTCGGCGTGGCGCTGCCGCCGGGCATCCCGCACGCCTTCACCGAGCCGGTGCCCGATCCGCTCCGCGATCTGGTCGCCCGCTATGCCCGGACGCACGGGCCGTTCACGGCAGCGGCCGCGGCGCACCGCTACGGGCTCGGCGTCGCCGTGGTGACCGGGACGCTGCACCGGCTCGCGGCCGCGGGCAAGGTAGCCGAGGGCGACTTCCTGCCCGGCGGACGGGGCACCGAATGGTGTGCGGCCGGCGTGCTGCGGCTGCTGCGCCGCCGCTGCCTGGCGAAGCTGCGCAAAGAAGTCGAGCCGGTACCGCCGCGCGTGTTCGGCGCCTTCCTGCCTGCCTGGCAGCAGGCCGGCCAGCCACCCGCCGGCGATCGCACGCAGCCGGGCAGGCGGCGGCGCCCGGCCGGCCCCGACGCGCTCTATGACGTGATCGAGCAGCTGGCCGGCGCCGCCCTGCCGGCCTCGGCGGTTGAGACGCTGGTGCTGCCTGGCCGGCTTCCCGGCTACTCCCCCGCCCTGCTGGACGAGCTGACCGCGGCAGGAGAGGTCGTGTGGTCAGGTGCCGGCGGGCTGCCCGGCGGCGACGGCTGGATCGTCCTCGCGCCAGCGCGCGCCGCGCCGCTGCTGCTCCCCGAGCCCGGCGAGATCACCAGCACGCCGGTGCACGAGGCCGTGCTCACCGCACTGGACGGCGGCGGCGGGCTGTTCTTCCGCTCGATCGCCGACCGGGCAATAACCTGGCTGCGGTCCCGGCAGGCTGGCGACGATGGCCGGCGCGGCCGGCCGGCGGCAGCGGCCACCGACCAGACGATCGCCGGCGCGATCTGGGACCTGGTCTGGGCCGGGCGGCTGACCAACGACACGCTCGCCCCGCTGCGCACCGTGCTCGCAGCCGGCCGGCCAGCGCCCGCGGGCCTTGCTGCCGGGTCACACAGCGCGACGCCGCGGCTGCCTGGCAGCAGGCCACGGGCGGCCGGACGGCCCGGCCCCGGCGGCGGGCGCCGGCCCGGCTACGGCCGGGCGGCGCTGCCCAGCCGCAGCGGACCGCCGACTGTCACCGGCCGGTGGTCGCTGCTGCCCGCGCCGGAGCCCGACCGGACCAGGCGCCTGCATGCGCTGGCTTTCGCCCTGCTGGAACGGCACGGCATCGTGGCGCGGGGAGCGGCGGCAGCCGAGCGGGCGCCAGGCGGGTTCGCCGCGCTGTACCCGGTGCTGCGGGCGATGGAGGAGTCCGGCCAGTGTCGGCGCGGCTATTTCGTCGAGGGGCTGGGCGCAGCGCAGTTCGCGCTGCCCGGCGCCGTGGACCGGATGCGGGCGATGACCGCGCGGCCGGCAGCCGCCGAGGTGACCGGCGCGGGAGCGGGCCTGACAATGCCGCCTGCGCTGGCGGGATGGCGGCCGTCGGCGGACGAGGGGGCCGGCCGCCGCGTGCTGGTGCTGGCAGCCGCAGATCCGGCCAGCGCCTACGGCGCCGCGCTGCCGTGGCCGCCGCGCCCGGACGAGGCCCCCGGCGGCCACCGGCCGGGACGCAAGGCCGGCGCGCTCGTCGTGCTGGCCGACGGCGAGCTTGTGCTCTACGTCGAGCGCGGCGGCAAGACCCTGCTGTCCTGGACCAGCGACCCGGCCGCCCTCGGCCCAGCGGCCGCCGCGCTGGCGAGCGCCGTCCATGACGGAGCACTCGGCAGGCTCACCGTCGAGCGGGCCGACGGGAGCGGCGTCTACGATTCGCCGCTCGGCCGGGCGCTTGAGGCCTCGGGTTTCCGCCCGACGCCGCGCGGCCTGCGCCTGCGCGCCTAGCCCCGCGGGCAGGCGCGCACAGCACGCTGCGGTGCGGTTGTGCGCGAGCCGCGGGCACCCCCGAAGCCCCTTACCTGCATAATGCTGCATATGCGCTTGTCCGCTCGTGCTGATTACGCCCTGCGTGCCGCCATCGAGCTCGCCGCCTCCGACGCCGGCCACGTCACGGCTGATCAGCTTGCCCGGACGCAGCACATCCCCGGCAAGTTCCTGGAGGCGATTCTCACCCAGCTGCGGCGCGCCGGGCTGGTCCGGAGCCAGCGCGGGCCCGATGGCGGATTCTGGCTGGCCCGGCCCGCGGGCGAAATCTCGCTGGCTGACATCATCCGGGCCATCGACGGCCCGCTGGTAGGCGTCCGGGGCGAGCGGCCGGAGAACCTCGGCTACATCGGTGCGGCTGAACCGCTGCAGACCGTGTGGATTGCGCTTCGGGCGAATGAGCGGGCCATCCTGGAGGATGTCACGCTCGAGCACATCGTGTCAGGCGCACTGCCGGACAGGGTCCGCAAGCTCGCCGAAGACCCGCGAGCCTGGGCCTAGACTCGCGGGCAGCATCGGCCCGGCGCGAGCGCGCGCCGCAGCTGACCTGAGGCCGCCCGATCCCGGCGTCAGACGGGAACCATGTTCGTGATGTCCTGCGCGCTGCGCGTGACCTGGTCGAATGCGGGCTCGGCCAGCGGCAGGGCGGCCGTGTCCAGTGCCGGTTCCGGGGCTGGCACCAGGCGCTGCCCGCTCCGCACGGCGACATTCTGCGTGGCAGGAACGACCAGCCGCTGGGCTGACGGCGCGGGAGCCCCGGACCGCCCCGGCCCGGAGATGGGCTGCGCGGACATCCGCCCGGCCGGCAGCCTCGCGGGCCCGTCATTGCGCCCTGAAATGGGCTGCCCGTCGAGCGTCGGCTCCCGGACGCCGCTGAATACCGGCTCGCTCTGCAGCTCGGCGAGCGCGAAGCTGTCCGATACCTCCCGCAGCAGCTGGGAAAGCGGCGCGCCGAGCGCGCCGCAGATCGAGGCGAGCAGCTCGGAAGACGCTTCCTTCTGGCCGCGCTCGACCTCGGACAGGTATCCCAGTGATACGCGCGCGGCAGCAGACACCTCGCGGAGGGTGCGACCCTGCCCGAGACGCAGCCGCCGCAGTGCGTCACCGAGCAAGTGGCGAAGCAGCACCATCGTCGCACTCCCTTCGAGGACGGTTCGCCGACCCTTCCACCGTACCTGGACTCACGGACAGTGCGGGAGAGGGCCGGGTCGCGTGTTCACGGCGGTAACGCTGTAATCAGCCTTTATCTTCCCGCAAAGCGCTAATCAGCAGCGCTAGCGCGTGCCGCACGGTGGCGACCCGGATCGCCCGCCGGCCACCGGTCAGCATCAGGGCCTGGCCGCTTGTGCTTCCCCGCAGGTGGACAGCGATGAATACGGTGCCGACCGGATGGCCGTCAGCCGGGTCGGGCCCGGCGACGCCGGTGGTGGCGACGCCGGCCGTCGCGTCCAGCCGGTGGCTGACGCCCGCCGCCATCTCGGCTGCCACCTCCGGGTGCACGGCGCCGCAGCGCGCGAGCAGGTCTGCGGAGACGTCCAGCAGCGAGGCTTTGAGGTCGGTGGCGTACGTCACCAGCGCGCCGCGGAAAACCGCCGAGGCACCAGGAACCGAGGTGAGAGCGGCGGCTAGCATCCCGCCGGTCAGCGATTCGGCCACGGCGATCGACTCGCCGCGGGAGACGAGCTGCCCGATGGCCGTGCCGGCCAGCAGCTCCCCGGCCGCCTGGTCCTGGGCGACCGCCAGGTCCTGGGCAACTCCCAGGTCCTGGACGACCCCCTGATCCTGAGCAGCTGACTGCTCCCGCGCCGTGATCACGATGCCTCCGCTGGGCCGGATGAGGCGGGGCCGGCCGGTCCCGGCCCCCCGTTACCCTGATTTTGCGGGACGGCGCGGTGCAACCGGACCGCCCGCGCCACGTAGTCGCCGCCTGTCACCACGGTGACGATGACAGCAGCCGCCATGATCACCTCACGGATGATGCCGGGAATCCCCGGCAGCACGTACAGGCTGATGGCGAGGATCTGCAGCATCGTCTTGATCTTGCCGCCCCGGCTGGCAGCGATGACGCCCCGCCGGATGACCCAGAAGCGCAGCCCGGTGACAGCGAGCTCGCGCAGCAGGATAACGCCGGTCACCCACCAGGCGAGCTCACCGAGCGCCGATAGGGTCACCAATGCCGATCCGGTGAGGGCCTTGTCGGCGATCGGGTCCGCTATCTTGCCGAAGTCCGTGATGAGGCCACGCCGGCGGGCGAGCTCGCCGTCCAGCAGATCGGTGATCGAGGCGACGGCGAAAACGGCAAAGGCCGCTATCCGCCCGGCCGTCCCGCCGGCCAGCAGCAGCACGACGAACAGCGGCACCAGGGCCAGTCGCAGGGCAGTGAGCTCATTGGCGACATTAACCAGGCCGGGCCGGGGGACCGCGGCCGCATCTTTCAGGTTCTCCTCGCCCGCAGCGCCCGCACCAGCCCGGCTCAACGCGTTCCCGCACGTCTGCCCGGCGCGGATCCGGCCGGATCGATGGCCTCCCCCAGCAGATCCACGCCGATGGAGCCGGTGACCGTGGCCCGCACCATCTCCCCGATGGCTATCGGCGTCTGCGAGCGGATCTGTATGGTCCCGTCGACCTCGGGCGCCTGATGACCGGCCCGTCCGCAGTAGCGGCCATCGCCCAGGGCTTCCTCGACGAGGACGTCAACGATCTCGCCGGACCGCTCGGCTGCCCGCTGACCCATGAGCTCATCGGCCAGATCAGCGAGATCATCGACCCGTCGCGCGATCTCCTCGGCGGGCAGCTGGCCGCCGAGGGCGGTCGCCTCCGTGCCGTCCTCGTCGGAGTACCCGAAGATCCCGATGGCATCGAGCCGCGCCTCGGCGAGGAAGCGCTGCAGTTCCTCGACGTCGGCTTCGGTCTCGCCGGGGAACCCGACGATGAAGTTGGACCGGATGCCGGCCTCGGGCGCCAGCCGCCTGATCCGGCCGATCAGCGCGGCGAAGCGCTGCCGGTCGCCGAACCGGCGCATCGCCCGCAATACGGTGCCGCTGGCGTGCTGGAAGGACAGGTCGAAATACGGCGCCACGCCGGGGGCGGATGCCATCACCTCGATCAGTCCCGGCCGCAGCTCGGCCGGCTGCAGGTAGCTGACCCGGACCCTGGCGATGCCCGGCACCGCGGCTAGGCCGGGCAGCAAGGTCTCCAGCAGCCTGATATCCCCCAGGTCCTTGCCGTAGGAGGTGGAGTTCTCGCTGACGAGCAGCAGCTCGCGGGCGCCGCGGGCGGCCAGCCAGCCCGCCTCCGCGATCAGGTCCTGCGGGGACCGAGAGACGAATGCGCCGCGGAACGCCGGGATCGCGCAGAAACTGCAGCGTCGATCGCACCCCGAAGCGATCTTGAGCGGTGCTACCACGCCGTCCCCGAGCCTGCGCCGCGCCACCATGGGCCCGGATGCCGGGGCCACGCCAGGCGGCAGGTCCGCGATGCCGCCGCCGGGCGGGGCCGCCTCGGCGCCGCGCCAGCCAGCCGCGGCTGGCCCGCCCCGGGGCGTGGCCACGGCGCCGTGCCCCGGCAGCTGCCCGGCCGCGGCACCGGGCCGGCCAGACGGCGCCAGCGGGAGCAGCCGGCGCCGGTCCCTGGGCTGGTGCGCCTGCCAGCTCTGGCCGGCCACGATCGCATCCAGCCTGGCAGCTATGTCGCCGTAATCATCGAAGCTGAGCACCTGCGCCTCTGGCAGCGCCTCGGCTAGCTCGGCGCCGTAGCGCTCGGCCAGGCAGCCCGCTGCCGCCACCTTCGCGCCGCCGGCCGCCGCGCCGAGAAGTTCGTCGATGGACTCCTGCTTCGCGGCCTGGATGAAACCGCAGGTATTGACGAGCACCACATCGGGTTCCTGGCCGTCGGCCAGCGTCCAGCCGCCCGCCTCGAGACGGGCCGCCAGCTCTTCGGAGTCAACCTCGTTGCGGGCGCAGCCCAGTGTGACCACGCTGACGGTCCGGCCAGCCGCGGGGGATGCTCTCTGACTCGACGACACACCGGCAGACTACGGTAATGCCGCCGATGCGAGGCACCTGCGGCAGCCAGTGACGTCAGCCGGCGCTGTGGTGCGGCGCGAAGCTCAGGGTCACCGGCTGGGTCGTCGAGTTCGCCGGGACCGCGTTCTTCCCGTTCACCGTCAGCGTGACGCCGGCCGGGTTGCCGAGCACCATGGTTACCGGCCCGTGCTCGGTCCAGTGGTGCGACGTGCCGGCGTAGACAATGCCGCTGTAGATCGTCTGGCCCGCCGCGGTGGTCAGCTGAACCCAGCAGTCCGTGGCGGCGGTCAGGTGGATGACCACGTCGCGGGAGTGGCGATGCGTCAGGCCGGTTGCCTGCGGATGCCCCGGCTTCGCCTGCCGCACCGACGGCTGCGCATGCGACTGGGCGGCAGTCGTTCTGGCGCGCTGCGACCGCTCGACCAGGTGGTACACCCCCAAGCCGATGACCACCAGCAGGATCAGGGCCAGCGCAAGGCTCCAGTTGAGCCTGCGCCGCTCCCGGAGCTTGATCGGCGTGGACGGCTCGAAAACGTCCGCCGCGGTGATGGCCTGCGGTGCGCTCTGGGTCGCGTCGTACTCCCTGACCAGCGGCTCAGGGTCGACCCCGACAGCGCGCCCGATACTGCGAATATGGCCGCGGGCGTAAAAGTCGCCGCCGCACGCAGAATAGTCGCCGCGCTCGATCCCCCGGATAATCGTCTCCCTGATGCAGGTCCGCTGACTGACCTGCGTGATGGTGAGACCGGCCTGACGGCGTGCCTCCGCCAGGGCGTCACCAATGCTCACGCCGCGCCTCCACTGCTCTGTCGCGCCACGTGCCGCCCGGGGTGCAGGCACGGATGCGGACGTCCGCTTCCCCTGATCCCTGCGATAAGAGATCGATTACCCAGTGTAGACATCTGATTACCGTCCGGCGAGAACCCGGGCGGTGTCGACGCCTGCGATAAGTGTCTCCCGCCGTCGGGCGGCTGCCAAACGTGGTTAAACCGTCAATCCGCCGGGCCGCCGCGCAGCGAATCGAGCAATTCCGCCAGATCGTCCGGCCTGACCAGCACGTCCCGTGCTTTCGATCCCTCGCTCGGGCCGACAACGCCCCGGCTTTCCAGCAGGTCCATCAGCCTGCCCGCCTTCGCGAAGCCAACCCGGAGCTTGCGCTGCAGCATCGACGTGGAGCCGAACTGGGTGCTGACAATCAGCTCAGCGGCCTGCAGCAGCAGGTCGAGATCATCGCCGATCTCGGCGTCGATCTCGCGCCGGGGGCCTTCGGGCGCCGTCACGTCCTCGCGGTACTCCGGCTCCGCCTGCCTCGTGCAGTGCCGGACAACCTCGCGGATCTCCTTCTCCGCGACATAGGCGCCCTGCAGCCGGATCGGCTTGCTGGCGCCCATCGGCAGGAACAGCGAATCACCCTGGCCGACCAGCTTCTCGGCACCGGGCTGATCCAGGATGACCCGGCTGTCGGTCAGGCTGGAGGTCGCGAAGGCGAGCCGGGACGGCACGTTCGCCTTGATCAGCCCGGTCACCACGTCCACGCTGGGCCGCTGGGTGGCCAGCACGAGGTGAATGCCCGCCGCGCGGGCCAGCTGGGTGATCCGGACGACGGCGTCCTCCACGTCCCGCGGGGCGACCATCATCAGGTCCGCGAGCTCATCGACGATGACCAGCAAGTACGGGTAAGGCACGTAAACGCGCTCGCTGCCGGGCGGCGCGGTGATCTTGCCGGCCCGCACGGCCTTGTTGAAGTCGTCCAC
>DATJZH010000373.1:0-3829 GCA_035499215.1 Streptosporangiaceae bacterium
CGGGCCAGTGGGACGGGCTGGCCGCTGAGGCAGGCGATCTCGGCTGTGGTGGGGAGCTCATGCTTGCTCTTCGGGCTGGCCGAACACCACCTGAATTGTCCGTTCGGCGGCGCCGCGCACGACATTCAGCTCGAGAGTGTCGCCGTATGCCGTCGGCAGCGCGTCGAACAGGTCGTCGATCGTGCATACCCGCCGCCCCCCGGCCGCCACGATAAGGTCCCCCTCTGCGAGGCCGGCGCGTGCGGCCGGGCTGCCCTCGGTCACCTCCCGGATGAGCAGGCCCTCGGCATCAGGGAGGCCCACGGCGCGCCTGAGCCGCTTGGCCACGTGCCCAGGAGCGATTGCGATACCAAGCTGCGGCTGCGCCGCGGACTCTCCGCGGGCTAGCGCGCCGACCCGGCTGCGCAGTGCCTCGTCGGTAGGTATGGCTAGGTAGAAGCCCTCGCCGAGGCGGTTCGTGTTGATCCCGAGCAGCTGTCCCCCGGCATCCAGGACGGGGCCGCCCGAGGAACCGGGCAGGAGCGGAGCGGTGTGCTCGAGGCTGCCGGCGATGCGGCGACCGCGAGGGCCGCGGAAGGTCCGCTCGACACCGGAGACGAACCCGTATGTCACGCGCAGCCCGCGCCCGCCCGGGTTGGCCAGGGCGAAGACCGGCGTTCCGATGCCGGCGGACGCGCTGGTCGCCCACCCGAGCGCCGGAGCCCCGCCGGTGCCGACATCGATGACGGCGAAGTCCCCGTCGATGTCGCGACCCGCCACGCTCCCCTCGGCCGTGCGTCCGTCAGCGAAAGTGACGACCACCTGATCGCCGCGCACGTTGTGCGCGTTGGTCAGCACCCGGCCCTCGCCGAGCACGATGCCGGAGCCGACAGCCCAGCGCTGTCCGATGCCGACGACCGAGGAGCCGGCCCCGTCAGCCAGTTGCCTGATCTTTCCTTGTATCTCATCGAGGATTGCCATCGCTGTCATGCCTCCTTTAGTAGTGACTTGCAAGTTACTACCATGCACTCTCATGTCAAGGCGGCGGCTACGATCAGTGCATGGCCGGACGGGAGGACGCTTCGTCGCCGCTTGCCGAAGCGCTGACCAGGGTCGGCGACCGGTGGACGCTGCTCCTGGTGGAGGCCCTGCTCAGCGGGCCGCGCCGGTTCAACGATCTCCTCAACCAGATCCCAGGCATCGCGGCGAACATCCTGTCCGAGCGCCTCAAGCGGCTCGAGCGGGAAGCGCTGCTGGTGGCCCGGCCCTATTCCGAGCGGCCGCCACGGTCTGAGTACGAGCTGACCGCCGCGGGCAAGGAACTCGCTGGCGCGCTCCGTCTCCTGGCGCACTGGGGAGCCGGGCACGCCGACCCGTCGGTAGCGCCCCGGCACCCCGCGTGCGGCACCCCTGTCGAGGCACGGTGGTACTGCCCGACTTGCGACGTTCTCACCGACGAGGAGTTGCCGCACGCCGAGGTGCGCTTCGTGTAGGCGCCGGCAAGCCGCCCGGGCAGGGCTTCACAGGTCACCGGGCAGACCTGCGTGTTCAGGCTGTCCCAGTACAAGATCATCGGGACGTTGCAGCTGACAGTGTGCGGCGGTGACCATGCCTGCGTAATCGGCCTCGGGCATCTGCCCCGCCGGCCGTTGCGGCGGCTATCGATGCGGACCAGGTAACAGGCACTCCGGGCGCCGACCGGCCGTGCGCGGCCCGTCGATGTCGAGTTGGCCGCGGCCGGACGCCGCAGGAATGGCCAGAATGATCGCGGAACCGCCGAGGCGGCGCCTATGCCTGCAGGTAGGCAGAGACCCTAGTGACAAGGACACGCGGGGACAGGCGCACCGAGAAAGCCAGGACGCGGTTGCGCAGGCCGGGAATGACCAGGGTCTTGCCCCGCCGCAACCCATCCTGCCCGGCCCGGGCAACGCGCCCGGCGTCCATCACGCCCCGCCGGAACAGCCGCGTGCCCAGCATGCCCGCCTGCGCCGCGAACCCCGTGTCCGTCGCACCCGGGGCGAGACAGGAAACCTGCACTCCCGAGCCGCGGACTTCCTCGGCCAGGGCCTCCGTAAAGGACAGCACGTATGCCTTCGTCGCGCAGTAAACGGCCTGGTTCGGGCCGGGCTGGAAAGCCGCCGTCGAGGCGACATTCAAGATCGCGCCGCGGCGCCGCTGCAGCATCCCGGGCAGGAGCAGAGCGGTCAGCCGCGTCAGCGCCGCCACGTTGACCTCGATCATTTCCAGCTGCCGCTCCACGCCGATTTCCGCGACGGGACCGCGGGCTCCAAAGCCGGCGTTGTTCACCAGGACATCCACGGCGATGCGCCGCCGCGCTAGCGCCTGCACGATCTCGCCAGGGCTGGCAGGCCGGGTCAGGTCAGCGGGCACAACCTGCGCCTCGGCGCCGTATGTCGCGGCGAGCTCGCCAGCCAGCTCACGCAATCCGCCCTCGCTGCGAGCGATGAGCACCAGATCCGCGCCATCGCCGGCGAATAGCCTGGCTAGTTCCCGCCCGATCCCAGACGAGGCGCCGGTGATGAGCACCGTTTCACCCTGGCGCCGCCGCGGGTCCTCGGCTGCGGCTACTGCCGACGCCGTTGTCCCGCCACCCGTCATCCCGCACCTCCCTTGCCCCTCTCGTCGCCACGCTACCCGTCGTTCCAGCGACAGCGAGCAGCGGTGCCGGGCTGCAGAGCCTGACAAGGTACGTCACCACACACAGCCGAAGTCTGACCTCGGTGTCAATGGCCGGAGAGCTCCCTGCCGATTCGGGACGGCGTCACACGACGTAAGAATTCCCTACTTCCGGAGATCTGGGACTGTGCCTTGCTTACGTGCTGCCGATGGCCGATATCCTATTTGCCAGTAGAATTGCGTGCATACGCTTGCCTATGGAGGTCGGTAGTCATGCCTGACCTGGATAATCCGGCTGACCTGCCGCTGCCTGACCTGGCGCATGTGCCGCTACCGGCATCGAGGCAGGTTATCCACGCGGAGACATTCAGGAGCCGCGTGGAGGCCGTGCACCGATTCAACGACAAGCTGGGACCGCTGGGATGGCGTCTCTTCACGCTGACCCCGTTCTTCGCCGCGCACCAAGAGAACGCGACGGAGTGGGTGCTGATAGTCAGCCGCGACATCCCCGGCTGATGGCTGTCGGGCTGTCCCGCTCATCGCACGCGGACCTCCACCGCAGCCTGTTCCGCTCGAAAATGGGAATTCGGGTGGTGATGGTTCGTCGGGGCGTCAGGCGGCATGCGTGTTTTCAGTGCTCAGGCTTGTGGGTGCCGACGATGCCGTCACCTCACGCCGACCTGCGAAAACTCGTGGACCAGGCCGCCGAGCCGGTCGCGTCTTCGGACGCGGAAGTTGTCCTGCGCAGGCGCGGTAAGGATCTTGGTCCGGGGTGGTGTCTGGCTGAGCGGCCCATGCGGCCGGTCGGTGTTGTGGTGGTCGACGTAGCCGCGGAAGGGATGTGGTGGAGATGTCGTCGGCTAGCGATGAGGATGCGGTCGGTGCACTCGCGCCGCGCGCTACTAGGCCAGCCGCCCGGCTAACCGCGAAGTCGAGTTTCTAGTAGCGCCGAGCCGAATGCCGGGTGAGTCACGAAGAGCCTCCGGCAACCCGAAATCGTCCGGGAAACCCGGCGTCGGAGCGGTCGTGGTCATATGTGGTCCTCATATGTCGATGCGCCCCTGGCCGGCGCCTAGTGTCATGATAGAAAAGTTTCTTTCTTTCTGACATAATGGAGTATGCGTGTAGCTACTGCTCTGGTGCTGCGGGCTGGCGACCGGGAGAAGCTGGCGAGGATCGCGTCGGCGCGCGCAGCGGATGCGGGGCGGGCGCG
>DATJZH010000374.1:0-21445 GCA_035499215.1 Streptosporangiaceae bacterium
GGATCACCCGGGTCAGCTGCCCTACTGACCGGCGCGGCCAGATCGCGCAGCTGACCGAGGACGGCTTCGCCGCGCTCGCCGCCGCGGCGCCAGGGCATGTCGAGCAGGTCCGGCGATCAATGATCGACCTGCTGAGCCCGGCGCAGATCGGGCAGCTGCGCCAGATCAGCGCCGCCCTCATCGCAGGTGGCGACCCGGCGCGCGTAACGGACGCATGCGACGGCGGGCCGTGCCCGGACCAGCCGGCCGCAGCCGCGCAGAGCGCCGCAGACGTTTACGGCCGCTGAAAAAGCGCGGCCGGCTTCATCCTCAGCCGGGCTCGGCTGCCTCGGTCAGCGCAGCCATCTGATCGGCGATCGCGGCTGGGCCCGGGCCCGGCTCGTCCCGGAGGCCAGCCACGGCGCCGGCCTGATCGAGGGCGCTGCGGTTCTGGCCGAGCTTGTACTTGGCCTCCACCTCCGTGATTGCCATCTCGATGCCGACGATCTCCCGGAGCTGGCCGTTGATGTACTCAGGCGGGGCATCCTCCACCGCCCACGGCTGCGGCCGGAAACCCTCGTAGCGGCGGGGCGGCCAAGCAGCCGGCCGTAATCCCCCGCCTCCTCCGGTTCCGCGTCGCTGCTGGCCTGCCGCCAGCTCCGGGCCCGCCGCCAGCTCCGGGCTCGTCGGCGGGCCGGTCCCAGATGACCGGCAGCAGGGTGGCCACGGGCTTCGCGCCGTCGAAGGTGACGAGGTCAGCGCTTCCCGCTGCATCGACGAACGCGGCAATCTCCCTGCAGTCCGACACCGAGAAATGACGTGGCAGATACACGGCTCCAGGTTATGCCGCGCCGCGAAGGCCGAGATCGCCAGCTAGCCGCACCTGGGCTCTGGCCGGCCCCGGCCGGTCGCCCGCCCTGCCCGGCAAGGTCCCGCGCATGACCGATGCGGACGACCTTGATGCGCTTTCCCCGCTAACGGGCCCTCAGCTCGGGATGATCAGCTCGGGATGACCAGCACCTTGCCGACAGCGCCGCTCTCGACGGCCTCGTGGGCTGCAGCAACGTCGTCCAGCGAGAACCGGACAACGGGAAGCTCGGTCAGTGCGCCCTGCGCCAGTGTGGCAGCGATGTCGCGGGCGGCCTCATCCAGCGTCCCAGCCGGAACGCCGTACAGCAGGACGAACCTGAGCAGCAGGTTGGCCGTCATGCAGGCCCGGACGGGCAGGACCGGATCGGCCGGCTCGGCGGCATAGCTGACAATCTGCCCCAGCGGCGCGGTAACCGCCAGGTCGAGGTGCAGGTTCGCGCCGAGGGCCACCTCCACGACGCGGTCAACATGCCCGGCGAAAGACCGGATCTGATCCGCAGCATCGGCATCCTGGTAGTTCACCACGAGGTCGGCGCCCGCCTTGGCGGCGAGCTCGGCCTTCTGCGGGCTGCTGACAGTCGTGACGACGCGGGCGCCCGCGTGCTTGGCCAGCTCGATCGCGAAATGGCCGACCGCGCCCGCGCCGCCTGCGACCAGAATCGTCTTCCCCTCCACTGGCCCGTCGGCGAAAAGGCACCGATGCGCGGTCATCGCCGGGACACCCAGGCTCGCACCGAGCTCGGCGGATGCGCCGGCCGGCAGCGGGACGGCCTGTCGTCCGGGAACTACGGTCCACCTGGCGGCCGTTCCCCAGGGCTGGCCCGCAGCTGCGAGGTAGGTCCACACGCGCTGCCCGTTGCGGCCGGGGTCAACGCCATCGCCCACCGCATCGATGACGCCGGCCCCGTCATGATGGGGGATCTGGAAGCCCTCGATCGGGCGCGGGGTGGCGCCGCTGCGGGATTTCCAGTCAGTCGGGTTGACGCCGGATGCCTCGACCCTGACCCGGACCGCACCAGGTCCCGGCTCCGGCCGTTCGATGTCCTCGACCCGCAGTACCTCGCGGGCGGCGCCGTGGTGGTCGTACAGCACGGCTCTCATTGATCAGATCGCCTCCGGTATCGCGGGCTCCGGCCCCCATCCCCGATTCTTGCACCTGCGATCTCCCGGATGTTGCCGCCCTGGCGGCCACGCATCGAACCCTGCTTGCCCACGCGTGGCCGGAATGCGGCGAAAGATGACTGAACATCGCCCCGCCTGCGGGTGAGCTCGCGATAGAGTACTCGGGCTGCGGGGGCCGGCGCGCCGGATGTGCCGATCAATCCGGTACTCGTAAGGTAGCTTATAGTGGCCAGAGCGTAACACTCTGCATGCTTTCATCGGTGCCCGTGCGACTGGGGGGACTCGCGCTCACTGGAGATGGGCCTGGGACCTTCGCATATCGCTGCTATAGATCTTCTCTGGCGTTACCGTCACAACGGGGTAAACGTCACCGACTGGTAAGGGGCTGGTCAACTGATGTCCTGTGGCGCGATTGCCGTCAGGCCCGCGCAACGAGGGATCCGGGCGGCTACGGCGCTCGCGTTCGCGGGGCTGAGCGCGTCCCTCCTGGTCCCCATGTCGCACCTGGCACCCCACTTACGCGCAGGCACCACGGGCGGAGCTGCCGGCACTCAGGCAAGCGCACTGGCCAGCGCCCAGGTTCACGGTGATGATCCCCCGCCGGTGCCGGCCGGCTCGGCAGTGGCGTCCGAGACGAAAAGAGGCGTCCCGTTTCATGGCACCCCTGCCGTGGGCGCCCTGTTCATCCGGGCCGGCGGCAGGCTTGTCCGGCACTTCTGCACCGCGGCGGTGGTACGCAGCCCGCAGGGCAACCTGCTCATCACGGCGGCGCACTGCATGACCGGCAGGCGCCTGACGCCCGCAGGCAGGATCGTTTTCGCACCCGGGTACCATTCCGGCAGATTCCCGTACGGACTCTGGCCGGTCACTGCGGTGTACGCCGACAGCAACTGGACGTCGCGCCGCGACCCCGATGACGATGTCGCCTTCCTCGTCGTGCACGGGCCGGGCATGCCCGTCGAGCACTACACCGGCGCGGAGCGACTGGCAGTCGACCGGAAACCACCAGACTTCGTGCAGGTCATCGGCTACCCGGACACCGAAAGCCAGCCGATCACCTGCGCGGCGACCGCGCACGCCTTCCACCCCGGCGCCCTCCGGCAGCTGGTGTTCTACTGTGATGACTATACCGCCGGCACCAGCGGCGGCCCCTTCCTCATGAAGGCCAGCGGCCGGACCGGCGACGGCCTGGTCATCGGCGTGATAGGCGGCTACGAGCGGGGCGGCGACAACCCGAGCGTCTCGTACTCGCCCAGGTTCCTGGCCAACGTCGCGGCCCTCTACCAGGTCGCGGCCTCGCGCGAATCCTGACCGCGGCGGCCCCGTGCGCCCCGGATCACACGCCGAATCAGGCTGGCGGCGGGACGAGTTTGTCCAGTTCGGCCAGCTCGCTTGCGGCCGGAACCCATTCGCCTGCCTCGGCGTTGGCCATGACCTGCTCGGCCGAGCTCGCCCCGGCGATTACTGAGGAGCAGCCGGGCTGCGCGGCGAGCCCGCCGACTGCGACCTCGAGCAGCGTGCGGCCGCGCTGCTGCGCCCAGCCCGTGAGAGCCTCCGCCCCGGCGAGCCTGTCCTCGGTGACATAGTCAGCCTGGGCCGCAAGCCGGGTACCCGCGGGCGGCGCGAGGCCGCGCCGGACCTTGCCCGTCAGCAGTCCTTTGGCCAGCGGGAAGAACGGCAGCACGCCGAGACCGAAGTGCAGGGCCGCCGGAACCACTTCGGCCTCGATGCCCCGCTCAAGCAGAGACCAGCGGTTCTGAGCGGAAATGAAAGCCGGCGTGCCCAGCTCGCGTGCCGCCCCGGCAGCGTGCGCGATCTGCCAGCCGGAGAAGTTCGAGTTGCCGACGTACCGGACCTTGCCCTCGGTCACCAGCTCGCCGAGCGCGGTGAGCGTCTCCTCGACCGGCGTCACCGGGTCGGGCGCATGGATCTGGTAGAGGTCGATGTAGTCGGTGCGGAGCCTGCGCAGGGATTCCGCCACGGCCCGCCTGATGTAGTTCCTGCCGCCCTTGGCGCCGGCAGCCGGACCGTAGCCCATGTCGGCCGTCTGGTGACCGAACTTGGTCGCCAGCACAACCTGGTGGCGGCGCCGCGCCAGCGCCGCTCCCAGGAGTTCCTCTGACCGCCCGGCACCGCCGTAGATATCCGCGGTGTCCAGCAGGGTGATGCCAGCGTCGATCGCGGCGTCAACGACTGCCCTGGTCGCCGAGCCGTCCAGCCGCCGGCCGAAGTTGTTGCAACCGAGCCCCACGACGGATACGGCGAGCCCGGAGTTGCCCAGCGGCCTGTACCGCATTGATATGCCTTGTCTGTAGCCGAGGGCCCGGTTGCTGGCTGTTGCCGATGCCCTGGTTGCCGATCGTAGCGAGCGGGCGGCATTGCCCTGGCACGGCAGGTAAAGTCTCTCGGCAACTCCAGTCATATGGATCCTGCATGTTGCAGTCTGCGACGGTAGTACCACGTGGCGATGTGACCCTGCGGAGCGGCGCCGGGAGCTGGCATGAAATCGCATACGCGATATCATGAAAGCCTGAGATGAGATGAAACGTGGCTATCAGCGCAAGTGCTTTCGGATTAATGTTCTGAAAGCGGTACCGGGCAGGCGTGAGGTCATGGTGAGATCGGCTGCGGTCGTGACACAGTGGTCACAGGGCGGGGATCGCGGCGAGAAGGAGCGCCAGTTATGACGGACGGGGCAGGCGGGCCGACGGTGCTGCGCATCCTCCTCGGCACTCAGCTGCGCCGCCTTCGAGAATCCAGGGGAGTCACCGCGCAGGAAGCCGCCCGCGCCATCCGCGGATCGGAGTCCAAGATCAGCCGCATCGAGCTGGGCCGCAACGCAGTACGCGAGGTCGACATTGCCGACCTGCTGACCCTGTACGGGATCAGCGATCCGGCCGAACGCGAGCAGATGCTCTCGCTGGCCAGCCAGGCGAACCAGCCCGGCTGGTGGCACCGCTACCAGGACATTCTCCCTTCGTGGTTCCAGGCCTACATCGGACTAGAGGAATCGGCGGAGTCCATCCGCAGTTACGACGCGCAGTTCATCCCCGGACTGCTGCAGACCGAGGACTACGCGGCCGCTGTCATGGCGCTCGGCGAGTTCGCACCCGAAGAGGCGGAGCGCCTGGTCTATCTCCGCAAGGAGCGCCAGCGCCGGTTCAGTTCCGGCGGGCTGCGTCTTTGGGCGGTCATCGACGAGGTAGCACTGCGCCGCCGGGTCGGCAGCCCCAGCGTGATGAGCGCCCAGCTGGACCACCTGGACGAAAACTTCGACCGGCCGGGCTTCACCCTGCAGGTCACGCCGTTCTCGGCAGGTGCGCACATCGTGCCGGGAAGTTTCAGCATCCTGCGCTTCGCCGCCGCGGACCTGCCAGACGTCGTCTACCTTGAACAGCTGACCAGCGCGATGTACCTGGACAAGCGGGCCGACGTCGAGCGCTACGCCGCGGCGATGGACAAGCTCAGCGCCATCAGCGCGGCTCCAGACAGATCCCGGCAGATCATCCGCACCTTGCTCGACGATACGGAGGGAACCCCGTGAGCAGCTTCCGCGACGGCACGGACGCAACCGGACTGGCCGACGTCACCTGGGTCAAGAGCAGCCGCAGCGGCCCCACCGGGGGAAACTGCGTGGAAGTCGCATTCCTTGCTGACGGCCGGACCGCCATCCGCAACTCCAGGCATCCGGACGGGCCGACCCTGCTGTTTACCAGGGGCGAATGGGATGCCTTCATCGGCGGCGCGCGCGCTGGCGAGTTCGGCAGTCCTGCCTGACCGGACCGGCCTGCCGGACCGGCCCGGCACAGCGGCGGCCTCCAGCCCGCCGCAGCGGGCTGGAGACCGCCGGTTTCTGCCCCTCCCGGTTATCTGAGTGGCAAATCGAACTCGCCGTTCTTCGCTCCGGTCAGGAACGCCGCCCACTCGTCGTGGTCGAAGACGTGCGCTGGCCTGGCCGTGTCCTTGGAATCGCGGAGCGCCACCAGGCCGCCTGGCAGATGGGCAACCTGGACGCAGGCGGAGTTGTTGCACGCGCGGCTGGTGAACCACGCGGCGTCGCAGAGATCCGGCTTCATGTGGCTGGTCCTTTCGCAGAGCTCAGGTGCAATTGTCGGGTAATTTCGAAAATAACTTCGACTGAGTGCCCAGGCGGGAGGGCTGCTGCGCGGAGCAGGTCGAACGCCTCTGCCCGACCGCGGACTTCCCTGTCTCTTTCCTCGAGGTATGCCTGTCCGCCAACCCCCTCCGAGTACACGACATCGGGATCGAATCGTTCGGGAAACTCAATGATCGCGAACGGTCCGTTGAGTGCGGGGTGGCCCCCGCTGGAGAACGCCAGCACCTGCAAGGTCACGTTGGGCCACTTGCTGGCGTCACAAAGGTGGTCAATCTGGCTCTGCATCACCTCGGGCGACCCTACCGGCCGCCTGAGGACCGCCTCATCCAGAATGATCCACAGCTGCAGCGGATCGGCGCGGAGCAGCACCTCCTGCCGCTGCATGCGCAGAGCGACCAGACGCTCGATCTCCTCCGCGGTCCGCCTTCTGCGGACAGCGGTCATGACCGCCCGCGCGTAGTCCTCGGTCTGCAGCAGGCCGTGAATTACCTGCGACTCGTAGACCCGCAGCGAGGACGCCTCTGCCTCAAGCCCCACGTAAACGCTGAAGCCGGTCGGCAGCACGTCATCCCAGACAGTCCACCAGCCTTTACGGTGACCTTCCCTGGCCATCTCGGTGAGTGTCTGGCGGTGCGCCACGTCCTGCACGCCGTACAGGTCCAGCATCGCCGCCAGATAGGCAGTCCTGGTGGGCGCCTTCCCTGTCTCGATCCGCGACAGCGTGGAGGCGGCCAGTCCTAGCCGGTCCGCAACCTCCTCCAGCTTGATGGACTGCGCTTCGCGCAGATGCCGCAGCTCGCTGCCGAGCCGCCGACGTCGTACGGTCGGGCCGATCGACATGCCGTTTCGCCCCCTTAAGGGAGGATAGGCACCCGCCGCCATTTATGGCGGGGACCGAGTAGAAGCCACCAGCCTGCTGGTCTCGTGGATCACGATACCGGAGTCAAGCCTCGAATGGGATCCCAATTGATATTTCGTGAAGCAGACTTGTTCCACGCACTTGCATCCCGTGCATGCCCAGACCATGATGAGTTCCGGTGGTCCGGCCCGCGGCCGGCCCGGCCCAGGCCCGGGTAGGGATCCCCGCCAGCAGGCCCTCGTCATTTCCGGCACGCCGGGGAAGGAGCGCCGAGATGGCATCAGCGGCTCGCCGCAGCGGTACAACCGAGGATCTCGCGGCGACGGCGGGCGCGTCGTTCCTTGGCTACCTGACCATTCCGGGACGCCCGGAGCACGTCAGGCAGGCGCGCGCATTCGTGGCGAAGACACTGGGCGAGGGCTGGTGGCGGTGCTCCGACGTGGCCTTATTGCTGACGTCCGAGCTGGTCACCAATGCTGTCCTGCACAGCGACTCGCGCCTGCGCGGCGGGACCGTGACGCTCGTGATGACCGCGGTGTCTGGCGGCCTGCGGATCGAGGTCACTGACAGCGGCTCGGACATCAGCGCGCCGGTCGTCAAGGACGAGGTGTTCGCTTCCGACGGCCACGGCCTTTTCCTGGTCCAGAGCCTCGCCGATCGCTGGGGCTACGTGCGTGATGTGGCCGGCACCACCGTGTGGTTCTGGCTGCGTCTGCGGCCTGACTGACCGGCCAGGTCGCCGGAAGCACTGTCAGCCGCGCCGGGGGCTGCGCGGCCGCCCGGCCGTCCCGCCGCCTCGCTTCTCCCGCAGCCGCATTGTGACGCGCACCGGCGATCCGGCGAAGCCAAACTCCTCGCGCAGCCGCCGCTCGATGAAGCGCCGGTAGCCCGCCTGCAGGAATCCGGTCGTGAAAAGAACGAAATGCGGCGGCCGTATCCCCGCCTGCGTCGCAAACATGATCCTCGGCTGCCTGCCGCCCCGGACGGGCGGTGGCGTAGCCGCAAGCAGGCCAGACAGCCAGGCATTGAGGCGACCCGTCTGCACCCTTGTGTCCCAGCCCGCCAGGGCCGCTTCGAGCCCGGGCACCAGGCGGTCTATGCGCCAGCCGGTAGCTGCCGAGATGTTGACCCGCGGCGCCCAGCGCGCGGTGTGCAGCTGCCGCTCGATCTCACGGTCCAGGAAACGCCGGCGATCCTCGTCCACCAGGTCCCACTTGTTGTAAGCGATCACCAGCGCCCGGCCGGCGTCGATCACCATGGAAACGATCCGCAGGTCCTGCTCGGCGAGGGGCTGGCTCGCGTCGACGAGCACCACCGCGACTTCTGCTCGCTCCAGCGCGCGCTCGGTACGAAGGGCGGCAAAATAATCTGCCCCCTGCGTCTCCCGCACCCGGCGCCTGATGCCGGCCGTGTCGATGAACCGCCAGGCACGGCCGCCCACGTCGACGAGCTCGTCAACCGGGTCCCTGGTAGTGCCCGCGGCCGTGTCCACCAGCACGCGCTCCTGGCCGGCCAGCTTGTTCAGCAAACTCGACTTCCCTACATTCGGGCGCCCGATCAGCGCGACCCGGCGCGGACCCGCCTCCGCACCGAACGGCTCGCACGGGGTCGCCGGCAGCGCATCCAGCACAATGTCCAGCAGATCGCCGCTGCCGCGTCCGTGCAGGGCGCTCACCGGGACCGGCTCGCCCAGGCCCAGCGACCACAGGGAGGTCGCAGCCGGCTCGCCCGGCGCATCATCGACCTTGTTGGCGGCGAGCACGACGGGCTTGCGAGAGCGCCGCAGCACAGCTGCGACCGCCGCGTCCGCGTCCGTCACGCCGACGACAGCATCCACGACGAAGAGCACGGCGTCGGCGGCATCCACCGCGAGGCGCGCCTGCGCGGCCATCCTGGCCGCCAGCGCCGGGGAGCCCTCCATCGCCGGCTCCCAGCCGCCGGTATCGACCAGGGTGAAGGCCCGGCCCCGCCAGGTTGCATCGTAGGCCACACGATCTCTGGTAACACCTGGCGTGTCCTCGACGACTGCCTGGCGGCTGCCGAGAATCCGGTTGACCAGGGTGGACTTGCCGACATTCGGCCGGCCCACGACTGCCAGCACCGGCGCGGGCGGCTGCTGGAGCTGATCCTCCGCCGCGGCGGGCTCCGCGGCGGAGCTCAGGTCGCCCATGCGGCTCCCGCCCGGCGCTGCCCGGCCAGTCCCACGATCTCCTCGATGACCTCGTCCAGTCCCAGCGAGGTCGCATTGATCTCGACGGCATCGGCTGCCCTGGCCATCTGCGGGGCGTCGCGGCGATCCCGCTGCGCCTGCTCCCGGAGCGTCAGCGCCGGGCTGACGGCCGGGTCTGCCGCCAGCTCGGCGGTGCGGCGCCGGGCCCGGACCTCCTCGCTCGCGGTCAGAAAAACCTTGACCGGCGCGTCAGGCGCCACGACGCTGCCGATATCCCGTCCCTCGGCAACGATGCCGCCGCCTGCGCTGACGGCCCGGGCGATGATGTCCCGCTGCCGTGCGATCAGGTACTCGCGCACCCGGGGGATCGATGCGACAGCGCTGACCGCGTTCGAGACCTCGCGGGTCCGGATCAGGCCGGATACATCGGCGCCGTCTACCCGGACGACCGGATTGTCGGGATCTGCGCCGACCTCGATCACCGGGCAGCGCATGTGCTCGACCACCGCGCTGCCGCGTGCAGTGTCGATATCGTGAGCCAGCAGCCACCAGGTCAGCGCGCGGTACATGGCGCCAGTGTCCAGGTAGCGCAGCCGAAGAGCCCTGGCGACGCCCCTTGCCGCGCTTGACTTCCCCGAGCCTGCGGGACCGTCCACCGCGATGACGAGACCCCGGCCCGGCGGCGCGCAGCGGCCAGCGTCGCCGCCGACGGTTCCCTGAGTCCTGGCAGCGTTGGTCACGATGGCGATGTTACCGGCGCACCGGCCACCCGCCGACCGCAAGCGCCTCCGTGAGCCGCGCTGCGGCCTCCGCCCGGACCGAAAGCTCGGCCACCCCGGCCGGCAGTCCGGGTGAATGCTCGATGGCCACGTCCTCGATGTTGATCCCGGCCTCGCCAGCGGCCTGAAAGAGCCGGCCGAGCTCGCCGGGGCGGTCACCGATGACCACCTGGACGATCGCGTAGTGCGGGGCGGGCCTGCCCTGCTTGCCGGGGATCCTGGCCACCCCGGCTCCGCCGCGCTCCAGCAGCCCGGTCAGGTGCCGCACCGAAGCGTCATCGCCCGCAGCGGCACCGGCCAGTGCCGTGGCGGCGGCTGCAAGCTCCTGCGCCATAGCCGCAAGCACCTCGCGTGCGTGCCCGGCGTTCGCAGCGAGGATCTGGGTCCACAGGGCGACGTCGCTGGCGGCGATCCTGGTGATGTCGCGCAGGCCCTGGCCGGCGATGGCCAGGGCGGCGGGTGGCGCGTGCTCAAGCCGTGCGGACATGGCTGCGGCGACTATATGCGGCACATGCGAGACAAGTGCCACGTACCGGTCATGTTCCTCCGCCGACATCGTGACCGGCTGCGCCCCGCAGGCACGCGCCAGCTCCGTCACGGCAGCCGCGCTCGCACCGGATGTCTCCGGCGCCGGGCAGATCACCCACGGCTGTCCCAGGAAAAGGTCAGCGCGGGCAGCGGCGGGCCCGGAGCGCTCGCGCCCGGACAGCGGGTGACCCGGCACGTACGTCCGCAGATCGCAGCCCAGCGCCCTGGCTCTGGCCAGCGGCAGCTCCTTGACGCTGGCGACGTCGGTGAAGCAGCGCGCGAGCCGGCGCCGCTGTGCGGAGTCCAGCGCGGGCGCGACGGCAGCGGGCGGCACGGCTAGTACCGCTATGTCCGCTGCGCCGCCCGGCGGCCCGGTCTCGGGCAGTACCGCGCCCGCGCCGATTTCGGCAGCTAGCCGGGCCGAGGCTGGATCACAGTCGGCCAGCCAGATCGTGCTGCCGCGCTCCCGCAGGGCCAGCGCGACGGAGGTGCCGATCAGCCCGGTGCCGATCACCACCGCCCGTGCCGGAGCGGCCCGGGAGGAGGCGGTGCCGCCGCCGGTCACTGCGCGATATCCAGCCGCAGGGCGGCCGCGCCCCGCAGGTAGGCGTGCTGCATCGCCGATCGCGGCCGATCGGTCTCGACGTGCATGAGCAGCCGCACCACTCGCGGCAGCCCGCCCGGCACGTTGATCTCCGTGCAGCACAGCAGGGGCACCTCCTGGAAGCCGAGCTTGCGCGCCGCCAGGGCGGGGAATTCGGCGTTTAGGTCCGCGGTAGCAGTGAACAACACGCTGATCACATCGTCGGTGCTGAGGCCGTTCCTGCTCATGACCTCGGTCACCAGCTCGGTGGTGGCGTCGAGGATCGCCCCGCTGTCATTGGCATCTACCTGGGTCGCGCCCCGCACTGCCCGCACTGCCACCTCGAGCTCCTCCTCACACCCGCTGGCGCCGGACTGCCGCCGACGGCATCACAGCCCCACGGCGGCGTACAGGTCGCCGATTTCCCGGGCAGTGAGCCGGCGCGTGGCGCCGGGGCGCAGCGACCCGAGCATGACCGGCCCGACCTGGGTCCTGACCAGCCGGCTGACCGGATGACCGACCTCGGCGAGCATCCGCCGGACGATGTGCTTGCGCCCCTCGTGCAGGGCAATCTCGACCAGCGCCCGGCTTCCCGCCCGCTCTACCACACGGAACCTGTCAGCGCTCGCCACCCCGTCCGACAGCCTAATGCCCGTGATCAGCTGGCGTCCCAGGTCCCTGGGCAGCGGGCCGGGGACGTCCGCCAGGTAGGTCTTGAGCACGCCATAGCGCGGGTGGGCCAGCCGGTGCGCAAGCTCCCCGTCGTTCATCAGCAGGATCAGGCCCTCGGTGTCGTAGTCGAGCCTGCCGACATGAAACAGCCGCGCGGCGCGGTCACCAAGGTAATCAGCGATAGTGGGCCGGCCGCGGCTGTCCGACATCGTGGTGAGCACCCCGGCCGGCTTGTTCAGGCCAACGTAGACGAGATCCTCGCTGGCCGGTATCCGTCTGCCGTCCACCCTGATGACCTGCCGCCGCGGATCGACGCGCGCACCGAACCTGCGGACGACCTCCCCGTCCACCTCGACCCGGCCCGCGCCGATCATCTCTTCGCAATGCCGCCGGCTGCCTACCCCGGCAGCGGCCAGAACCTTCTGCAGGCGCACGCCGCCCGGCACGTCCGTCAGCGAGTCGCGGCCGTCCTCGTAGTCCTCCGGGTGCGGATCCGGGCCACGGGCCGGGCCGCCTGCGCGGCCCGGCCGGTCTGGGCGATCCGGCCGGCCTGCGCGGTGCTGACTGGCACCCTGGACACGGGCGTGCCCGCCGCAGTGGCGCTGCCGCGGGTCATCCCCGCGCGTGCTCATGACCGGCATCCTGTCCGTCGTCAAGATCATCGGGCAGGAAGGGCGCAAGGTCTGGCAGCCCATCCAGGCTGTCCAGGCCGAGCCGCTCGAGGAAGTAGCCGGAAGTCCGGAACAGGATGGCGCCGGTATCCGGATCGGCGCCCGCCTCCTCGACCAGCCCGCGCAGCACCAGCGTGCGGATTACGCCGTCGCAGTTGACGCCCCGCACTGCCGATACGCGCGCTCTGCTGACTGGCTGGCGGTAGGCGACGACCGCGAGCGTTTCCAGGGCCGCCTGAGTCAGCCGGACTTCCTGGCCATCGCTGACGAAGCGCTCGACGACCGGTGCGCACTGCTCGCGCGTGTAGTAGCGCCAGCCGCCGGCCACCTTCCGCAGGTCGAAGCCGCGCCGCTGGTCGGTGTAGGAAGCCGCAAGCTGGCTCAGCGCGGCGGCCACCTCACCGCGCGGCCGCTCCAGCACCTGCGCGAGGACAACCTCTGGCACAGGCTCATCAGCTACGAGCAGGATGGCTTCCAGGCTCGCCTGCAGGCCAGGTGGCTCCGCGCCGCCGCCCGGCTCGGGGCCGCCGCCCGGCTCGGGGCCGCCGAGCGATTCCCCGTCGTCGTCCGCGGCGAACGCCAGAGATCCGTCCTGCATGGCCTAGTCGTCTTCCTCTCGCTTCGCCGGCCGGGTGCTCCAGGACACGTGGAGCTCGCCGAGCTGCACTACCTGGTCGAGCCAGACGCGGCCATCCCGGTAGAGCTCAAGGACCGCCAGGAAGCGGGCTACCACCTCGTACGTGTCGGCGCAGTCGGCAGCCAGTCGGCGGAAGGTCACCCGGCCCAGCCGGGCGAGCCGCACGACAATTATCTCGATCTGCTCGCGCACGGTGGTACGGGATACATGCAGATGAGCCGTAGACACCACCGGGGGACGCCTCGGCGCGAGCGCGCGCGCCGCGATCGCAGCGAATTCCGCCGGTCCGAGGCCAAGGAGTACTTCAGGCAGCAGTTCCGCGAACCTCGGCTCCATCGCGACCCGGCGCGGGTGCCTGCGGCCCTGGACGGCCATCTGGCTGGCGAGCACCGCCGCCGCCTCTTTGTAGGCGCGATACTGCAGCAGCCGGGCGAACAGCAGATCCCTGGCCTCGAGCAGGGCGAGGTCTTCCTCGTCGTCTACCTCTCCGGCAGGCAGCAGCCGCGCGGCCTTGAGGTCGAGCAGGGTGGCGGCAACAACCAGAAAATAGCTGGCCTGGTCCAGGTCCCACGCGCCGGCCAGGGCCCGGATATGGCTGATGAACTCGTCGGTGACGCTGGACAGCGCGATCTCGGTGATGTCCAGCTTGTGCTTGGAGATAAGCGCAAGGAGCAGGTCGAAAGGGCCCTCGAACACGTCGAGGTGCACCTCGAAGCCGCCGGGAGGCCGCGTCTGCGGAGCATCGCCCACCTCGCCGGTCACCACGCTTGTCATACCGGATCCGCCGCCGCATCATCGCACGCGGCGCTCGCCGCTGTCACCCGACGCTATCCGATGACCGACGGACAGTCAGACAATGATCTTCTGGGGTTGCTGCTCCTGGCCGCTGGCCTGGCGCGGGGTCCCGGCGTCCGGGGTACCGGCCGCCGGTCGGAGCATCTCGGCGGCCCCGGCACATTCACCCGCCGCGAACGGCCGCGGGAACGCCCTGGCGCCACCGGGCCAGTACCTCCTTGGCGAGCTCGCGATACGAGCCTGCCCCGTTGGACATCGGGTCGAAGCGGGTGATGGGCTCTCCGGCAACCGTGGCGTCGGGAAAGCGCACGGTGCGGCTGATGACCGTGTGGAATACCTTGTCGCCGAAGCCCGCGACCACGCCGCCGAGCACCTCGCGCGTGTGCAGGGTGCGGGAATCGTACATTGTCGCGAGCAGGCCGTCCAGGGCCAGCTTCGGGCTTATCCTGTTGGACACCTTCTCGATGGTCTCCATCAGCAGCGCGACACCGCGCATTGCAAAGTACTCGCACTCCAGCGGCACGATCACACCGTCGGCGCAGGCCAGCGCGTTCACGGTGAGGAGGCCGAGGGAAGGCTGGCAGTCGATCAAGATCACGTCGTAATCGGGCACCACCGGCTGCAGCACCCGACCGAGCACGAACTCCCGCCCGACCTCATGGACGAGCTGGACCTCGGCGCCGGACAGGTCGATGTTGCTGGGGAGCAGGTCCATGCCCTCGATGCTGGTCCTCATGAGCACTTCGCTGACGGGCAGATTCGGCTGCATCAGCAGGTTGTAGACGGTGGCGTCCAGCTCGTGCGGCTGGATTCCCAGTCCTACCGAGAGCGCGCCCTGCGGATCGAAGTCGACCAGCAGGACCCGGCGGCCATGCTCGGCCAGCGCAGCGCCCAGGTTGATGGTCGTGGTCGTCTTGCCGACCCCGCCCTTCTGATTGCAGACAGCCGCGATCCGGGCCGGCCCGTGCACGAGCAGCGGCTCAGGATCGGGAAAGGCCGGCACTGGCCGACCGGTGGGACCGAGCACGCCGGGCTGCACCTCCAGCGTTCGGGACGCTGCCACAGTTTGCCACCTCCCCCGGCGGCCGCCGGAATACGTCCGCTGAACCCCGGACTTTAGGGCCTGCCGGCAGGCACGGCAAGCCGACTCACCGCACGCGGGCACCGTTTAGCTGTTTGCGGGGAAATGGCCCAGCGGTTCCCCGCAGCGGCCACGGCCCGCAGCGGGCCTGCCCGGACCGGATGGCACTGGGACGGGCAGCTAGCCGAGCGCACGGGGATGGGCGGCGGCATACACCTCCCGTAGCTTGTCGACCGTCACCAGGGTGTAGACCTGGGTCGTGGCCACCGAGGCATGGCCCAGCAGTTCCTGCACGACCCGGACATCGGCGCCGCCGTCGAGCAGGTGGGTCGCGAAACAGTGCCGCAAGGTGTGCGGCGAGACGCGCGGCAGCTCCGCCCTCGCCGCGGCGGCCCGCAGCGCCCCCCAGGCACCCTGCCGGGTAAGCCGCCCGCCCCGCCCGTTGAGGAATACCGCGGGACTGGCCGTGCGCCGCCGCGCCGCCGTGGCCAGTCCCGGCCGGGCCCGGATGAGGTAGGCCTCGAGCGCGGCCCGCGCATAGCTGCCGACCGGGACGATCCGCTGTCTGCCGCCCTTGCCCGATAGCCGGACCACCGCGGGTACCGAAGCGGCACGCGCCTGCGCGGTCAGGTCCAGGTCATCGACGT
Organism: Streptosporangiaceae bacterium; assembly: GCA_035499215.1. Lineage (GTDB taxonomy): Bacteria > Actinomycetota > Actinomycetes > Streptosporangiales > Streptosporangiaceae > DATJZH01. The sequence continues at coordinate 15,511 of DATJZH010000374.1, forward strand.
CCAGGCCGACCGCCTCGGAGATCCGCGCGCCCGTCGCGTAAAGCAGCTCGAGCAGGGCGCGGTCGCGCAGCTGCGCCGGCGTCTGGCCGGCCGGCGCCGCAACATCCTGGCCCGCCGCCTCATGCCGCGGCCCGGCCCCGGCGGCGGCGAGCAGCCGCTCGACCTCGGGCACCGAGATCGCCCTGGGCAGCCGCCGCGGCGCCGCTGGCGGCTTGACGAGGCGAGCCGGGTCGGCCGGCGAAAGCCCCTCGGCCAGGGCGAACGCATGCAGGCCGCGTACTGCCACGACCGCGCGGCCCGCCGAGCTCGCCGCCAGCGGCGGGTGCTCCTGGTCGCCCGCACGAAGGCCTGCCAGGTACTCGGCGACGTCCCGCGTCGTCACCTCGCCGATCTCCGACTTGCCCCCGGCGGCCAGCGTGGCCGCGTAACGCTCCAGATCACGCCGGTAGGCCTGCAGCGTGTGTGCCGCCAGCCCGCGCTCGACCGTCGCATGATCGAGGTAACGGCGGACGGCACCGGCCACGCTGGTCAGTGGAGCGCTTCCGCCAGCGGCGTCCAGGACAGGCCGTGCGCCTCGGCAACCGGCTGGCAGGTGATCACTCCCTCGTGCACGTTCAGGCCGGGCGCGAACGACGAGTCGCTCCGCAGCGCCTCGCGCCAGCCGCGGTCCGCGATCTCGACCGCATAGGGCAGCGTCACGTTGGTCAGCGCGTAGGTCGAGGTGTGCGGGACCGCGCCCGGCATGTTGGCGACGCAGTAGAACACCGAGTTGTGCACCCGGTAGGTCGGCTCGGCGTGCGTCGTCGGCCGGGAGTCCTCGAAGCAGCCGCCCTGGTCGATGGCGATATCCACGAGCACCGAGCCTGCCTTCATCCGGGAGACCAGCTCGTTGGAGACCAGCTTGGGCGCCTTGGCGCCGGGGACGAGCACGGCTCCGATGACCAGATCGGCGTCGATGACCGCGCGCTCGATCTCGTAGGCGTTGGACGCCACTGTCTGGCAGTGGCCCTGGTAGATGGCATCCGCCGACCGGAGCGTGGCGATGTTCTTGTCGATCAGCAGGACCTCCGCCTGCATGCCGAGGGCGATCGCCGCAGAATTCATCCCGGAGACGCCCGCGCCCAGCACGACGACCTTGGCCGCGTAGACCCCGGAAACGCCGCCCATCAGCACGCCGCGCCCGCCGCCGTCGCGCTGCAGATGGTGCGCTCCCACCTGCGGCGCCATCCGGCCAGCGACCTCCGACATCGGCGCCAGCAGCGGCAGCGAGCCGTCGGGCAGCTGGACGGTCTCGTAGGCGATGGCAGTCGTTCCCGACTCCAGCAGCGCGTTGGTGCACCCAGCAGACGCGGCAAGGTGCAGGTAGGTGAACAGGACCTGATCCTTGCGCAACCGGTGGTACTCCTCGGCGACCGGTTCCTTGACCTTGAGAATCAGGTCACCGGCGTGCCAGACCTCGTCGGCCGTGGGCAGGATCCGCGCGCCAGCGGCCGCGAAGTCCTCGTCGGGGATCGACGAGCCCGCGCCAGCGTCCTGCTGGACGTAGACCTCGTGGCCGTTCCTGGCGAGCTCGTGCACACCGGCAGGCGTGATCGCCACACGGTACTCGTGATTCTTGACTTCCCTGGGAACCCCGACCCTCATGACATCCAGTCCTTCCCTGTCCCTCGGCTGTCGGCCTCGTTGCCAGCCAGCCCGAATCGTGCGCGCCGCGCCGGTCGACCGGATGATCAGCGCTCCGGCGCGTCCGCGCCGCGCAGCGCAGCGAACCCTTCCTTCCGGGCGGCATACGCGGACAAGACACCGACAGCGGTAACACCATTGTGCAGGTCACCGGCCAGATATCGGGCCACTGCCGCCTCCAGCGGCACCCAGCCGAGCATCAGCTGCGCTTCCTCGTGCACTGGAATATATGTTCGCTCCGCCACCGGGACCTCGGACAGGCCGCGAGCCAGGAAAATTCGAACCCGCTCGGTGCTGATGCCCGGCGAGGTGAAGATGTCGGCGAGCACCCGCCAGTCGTCGGCCCGGTAGCCGGCTTCCTCGAGCAGCTCGCGCTGGCCGGTCAGCAGCAGCGGCTCGCCTGCGACGTCGCGCAGGCCGGCCGGAATCTCCCAGAGCAGCCGGCGCACCGGGTGCCGGTACTGCCGGATCATCAGCACCCGGTCAGTTTCGTCCAGCGCGAGCACCGCGACCGCGCCGGGATGCTCGACGGCTTCCCGCCCGGCGGTCTGGCCGTCGGGCATCCGCACCGTGTCGCGGCGCAGGCGGACGAGTCCGCCGGCGGCGAGCTGCGCCGACGCGGTGACCGGCCAGCGCTCGACGGCGTCGCTGATCTGGCCGGTTTCGATCGCCTCGCTCATCCGCAGATCTCCCGCCTGGTCACTTGACTTCGTGAGCTCTGCGGCGCAGTGGCCTGCCGCGTGCCGCGCTGCCTGGCACGACCCCGGTCACGCGGTTGCGGCAGAGATCGAGGCGGACGCGCGCATTGCCCGCGACCGCTCGAGCGCGGCCGCCACCAGCCCGCTGAACAGCGGATGCGGGCGCGTCGGCCGGGACAGGAACTCGGGATGCGCTTGTGTCGCGACGAAGAACGGATGCACGCTGCGCGGCAGCTCGATGAACTCCACCAGGCGGCCATCCGGAGACAGCCCGGAGCAGACCAGGCCCGCCAGCTCCAGGGCCTGCCGGTAGTCGTTATTGACCTCGTACCGGTGCCGGTGCCGTTCCTGCACCACGTCCGCGCCGTACAGCTCGCGCACCAGGCTGCCCTCGGCGAGTACGGCCGGATACAGGCCGAGCCGCATGGTGCCGCCCATATCCCGCTCGCCGGCGACCACGTCCTCCTGGCCGGCCATGGTGGCGATCACCGGGAACACGGATTCGGGGTCGAACTCCGCGCTGTTGGCGCCATCGAGCCCGGCCAGGTCACGGCCGACCTCGATGGCCATGCACTGCAGGCCGAGGCACAGCCCGAGGATCGGGACCCCGTGCGTGCGGGCGTGCCGGACGGCCCCGATCTTGCCTTCGATCCCCCGAATGCCGAACCCGCCGGGCACCAGCACGCCGTCCACGCCGTCGAGGTGCCGGGCTGCCCCCTCGGGGGTCTGGCAGTCATCACTGGTCACCCAGCGGATGTTGACTCGGGCATCGTTGCCGAAGCCGCCTGCCCGCAGCGCCTCGGCCGGGGACAGGTAGGAATCGGGCAGGTCCACGTACTTGCCGACGAGGGCGATGGTGACGCTAGTGGCCGGGCGGTGCACCCTGCGCAGCAGGTCGTCCCAGTTCCTCCAGTCCACGTCGCGAAACGCAAGCCCGAGCCGGCGCACCACGTAGGCGTCGAGCCCCTCGGCGTGCAGCACCTTGGGGATGTCGTAAATGGACGCGGCATCGGGCGCCGACACCACGGCTTCCTCGTCCACGTCGCACATCAGGCTGACCTTGCGCTTGAGCCCGTCGCTGATCGGCCGGTCCGACCGGCAGACGATGGCATCGGGCTGGATGCCGATGCTGCGCAGTGCGGCCACCGAGTGCTGGGTGGGCTTGGTCTTGAGCTCCCCGGACGGGCCGATATAAGGCAGCAGGGACACGTGCAGGAAGAAGCAACGATCCCGGCCGATCTCGTGCCGGATCTGGCGGATCGCCTCGAGGAACGGCTGTGATTCGATGTCGCCCACCGTTCCGCCGACCTCGGTGATGACAACATCCACCTCAGGACCGGCCAGCTGGCTGATCCGGGTCTTGATCTCGTTGGTGATGTGCGGGATGACCTGCACGGTATCGCCCAGATAGTCGCCCCGGCGCTCCTTGGCGATCACGCTGGAGTAGATCTGGCCGGTTGTGACGTTGGCGGAGCCGGGCAGCCGGGTGTCCAGAAACCGCTCATAGTGCCCGACGTCAAGGTCGGTCTCTGTCCCGTCGTCGGTCACGAAGACCTCGCCGTGCTGGAACGGGTTCATGGTGCCGGGGTCGACGTTCAGATAAGGGTCAAGCTTCTGCATGTTCACCCGCAGTCCCCGCAGCTTGAGCAGGCGACCAAGGCTGGAGGCGGTGAGGCCCTTGCCCAGGCTGGACGCAACGCCCCCGGTGACGAAGAGATGTCTGGTCGAAACTGGCCGTGATATGAGCGGTGGCATCGCCAAGGTGAGGCTCCCGTGGTGAGTGCCGGCAGTTATGCCCGCCGGTCCACGGGCCCTCAGAATATCAGGCGATCCGGCCGTGACGTGCACCGACGGCAGAGCTAGCCGACTTTGCCGCCGGGCCCTAAGTCGCTGCGGCCGACGCGGACGCTTTCCCGTTCGGCCCGGTCCTGCGCCGCTGCGCTATCGCGCTGCTCGCTCGCCTCGCCGAATCTCGCCAGCGCCACCGCGCTGACCACTGCCAGGATGAAGCCGGCCACGGCCACCCCGGCGAGGCCGCGGCGGGTCTGATCCCCGAGCAGCAGCACCCCCACCACAGCGGGCGGAGCAGTCTCCGCGAGGACCACCGCCGCGGTCGCCACCGTCACGCTGCCGCCGTCCAATGCGGCCGCGTAGAGCATGAAGGACACGATGCCTGCCGCGGCGAGGGTGTAGGTCGCCGGATCGCGCACCAGCTGGTGCGGCGAGAGGCCGGGCAGGATCCGAGCCGAAACGGCGAGCACCGCGTAGCCCAGGCCCGCCACGGCTCCCAGCACCGGCGTACGGGCCGGATTCGGCAGCCTGGCCGCCGCCAGCCCGGCAACGGCCACGCCAGCCACGGCCACGATGAGAGCCAGCTGGAAGGTGGCCCCGACACGCGCGGCGCCCTCGGCGCCGGCCGATGAGCCCAGCAGGCCAACGCCGACCACGACTCCGGTGACAGCGAGCCACTCGCGCCAGGTCAGCGCCACGCGCATCAGCCAGGCGGCGAAAACGGCCGTTACGGCCAGGTTAGCGGCGATTATCGCCTGGACGGCGAACAGCGGCAGCCGGGAGAGCGCCACCAGCTGGGCCAGGAAGCCGATGAGGTCGATGAAGAGGCTGGCTACGAAACGCCACTGGCGCAGCATCCTGACGACCAGGCCAGGATCAACACCACCGCCCCCGCCGCCGTCGGCGGGCTGCCGCGACCGGTGACCTGCCGAGCGCACCGCCATGGCCTGCATTACGGCGGCCACGCCGTAACAGAACGCCGACACGAGGGCGGCGACCAGGCTCGCCAGCATACACTCGACCCTACGCTGCCGGGCGCCGAGGCGGTCGCCCGACGCCTATCCGGGGCGAATGATGCACTTTCCGGCATGCCCGGCCGGCCCGGCGGCCGGCCCCCTCAGACGGCCGCGGCCAGCAGGCGGAGCACTGCCGCACGAGCCCGCCGCGGTCCGGTGAAGTGCACGGAGGATATCCCCAGGCGGGCGGCTGCCGCGACGTTGTCTGGCCGGTCATCGATGAAGATCACCTCGTCAGGGCTGGCGCCGAGCCAGTCAAGCGCGAGCGCGAAACAGCGCGGATCCGGCTTGGCTGCGCTCAGGTGGCAGCTGAACAGCAGATGCTCGAAGCGCCGGGCAAGCGGCAGCGCGCTCACGGCCGCCGCAACGTCGGTCGGTGCGTTCGACAGCAGCGCGAGCCGATGTCCCGCGTCGGCCAGTTCCTCGACCAGGGCCACCGTGCCGTCCGCCAGATGCAGCCAGCATTCGCTGTCCAGCCGCACCAGCTCGGAAATGTCGGCGTCGGTATATTCGCGGCCCAGGCGCATCCCGATCTGCCGCCAGTACCCGCGGGCGTCCAGTTCTGCCAGGTCATAAGCCGGCCGCCAGGACCAGTACAGCTCGAGCAGCGCCGGAACCTCAGCCCCCGCCGCTGTCGCGAGCGCGGCTACGTCCCGCTCCGGCGGCGGGTCGGAGATAACCCTGCCGTAGTCGAACAGCACCCAGGTCATCGCGGTCCTCTCCGGCCGCCGGACCGCCGGGCCGGCC
>DATJZH010000375.1:0-15913 GCA_035499215.1 Streptosporangiaceae bacterium
GCGGCGGAGGGCACCGTGACGGAGGGCACCGTGACGGAGGTGACGGGTGACGGCGGCCGGTCCGACGCGCCGGAACAGAGTGCGCCGGATGACACCGGCTGCCACATTCTGCACGTTGACATGGATGCCTTCTATGCCAGCGTTGAGGTCCGGGACCGCCCTGAGCTAGCGGGCAGGCCTGTCATCGTGGGCGCTACCGGCGGGCGCGGCGTCGTGCTCTCCGCCACGTACGAGGCCCGCGCCTTCGGGGTGAACTCGGCGATGCCGGTCAGCCGGGCGCGTCGGCTGTGCCCGCAGGCCGTGTTCATCGCGCCCCGGCACGGCCTCTACGGCGCAGTGTCCAGAGAGGTCATGGCGATCTTCCGGGCAGTAACGCCGGAGGTTGAGCCGCTGTCGCTGGACGAGGCATTCCTCGACATTTCCGGCAGTATGCGGCGCCTCGGGTCGCCCGCCGGAATCGGCGCTGTGATCCGGCAGCAGGTCAGCGAGCAGCAGCGGATTTCCTGCTCTGTGGGCATAGCTACCACCAAGTTCGTCGCCAAGCTGGCCTCGGTGCACTGCAAGCCGGACGGGTTGCTGGTCATCCCGGCAGGCCGCACGCTTGACTTCCTCCACCCGCTGCCCGCTGCCGCGCTCTGGGGAGTGGGCGAGCGGACCGGGAAGGTGCTCGGCAGGCTGGGCCTGCGCACCGTCGGGGACATCGCCCGGGCTCCGGCCGCCACGCTGGAGCGGCAGCTCGGGCAGGCCGCTGCGGCCCATCTCGTCGCGCTGGCCTGGGGTGACGACAACCGCAAGGTCACCCCGCGGGCGCCGGAGAAGAGCGTAGGGACAGAAGAGACATTTGCCGCTGACGTCGACGATCCAGAACTGATCCGCCGGGAGCTCCTGCGGCTATCCGGGCGGACGGCGCGCGGGCTCCGGTCGTCGGGCTGCACCGCCCGGACCGTCGTCGTGAAGCTCCGGCTGGCTGATTTCACCACGATCACCCGGACCCGGACGCTGCCCGAGCCGACTGACGTGGCGCAACGGATCTACCGCACCGCTTGCGCCCTCTACGCCGGCGCCGGGCTCGACGCGCGGGCCAGGCTCCGCCTGGTTGGGGTGCGGGCGACAGGTCTGCTTCCGGCGGGAGCCGCACAGACTCAGCTGGCCTTCGGGGATACGCCATCCGCCTGGCGGGAGGCGGAGCGGGCGATTGACCGTATCGTCGGCCGATTCGGCGCTGACGCGGTCCGGCCTGCCGCACTCGTCGATGAGGACCGGCAGCGAAGGTGAGCGGGTATGAGCACCCGGGAGCCGAGTACCCTTCCCCACGACGTGGTCACGCTCGTATTCTGGGCTTAAGCCAGCCGCAAGGCAGAGGTAAATCAAGCCCGTCACCGCGTGTATGCCAGGGGAGGCACCGTGCCGCTTTCTGAGCACGAGCAGCGCCAGCTCGAGCAGATCGAGCAGGCGCTCTATGCCGATTATCCGCGGTTCGCCAACGCGGTGCGGGCGACGGACCCGCGGGTGCATTACAAGCGCCGGCTGGCCGAGGCGGCGCTGGGCTTCCTGATCGGCGTGGGACTGCTGCTGACCGGTGTGGTGATCAACATCATCCCGGTCGGCGTGGCGGGCTTCGTCGTCATGCTGGCCTGCAGCATGTGGGCCGTGACGAGCTACCGGCACATGACGGGCATCACGACCGGCCGTGTCCCCGCCAAGGACAAGCGGGCGCCCAAGCCGGCCGCCCCCGGCATGATGGAGCGGCTAGAGCAGCGCTGGCGCCGACGGCAGGAACGGGACCGCTAGCGGCGGCTCACGCACTGCCAGGGCTTCGGCGGGACCGCATCCTCGGCGCATTCAGGCCGCCGAGGGAATCGAACAGCTTTCGCAGGCCTGCGCTCATCAGCCCGAGCGTGGACGCCGGCAGCAGGCGTGCCCGCCAGCGGGCACCGCGGGTCACCTGCTGTGCGAGGGCCGCGCGCACCGCGGTAACGTCAGCGCGCAGCGTCCCGGCCGGCCCTGGCTCCGCGGCATACCGGGAGCGCTCCACGGCCGAGGAGACGCGCCGCAGCGCGTCGCGGGCCGCGTCCGGCAGCCGATGGGCAGACTCGATCCGGCTGGCCAGGGCGCGGGGCGACTCACTCGGGCGAACACCGACCCCGAGATCATCCAAATCGTCGCTCAGTTCCCGCCAGGCGGCGCTGGCCGCTCCGGCGTTGCCGTGCGCCTGCCGCCACCGGCGGCGGGTGACGATGACCCTCGCCGTGCCGGGCCCGATGGCGGCCAGGGCGGCCGCGATCACTGCGGCCAGCGCCAGCGGGAGCGCCAGTCCGGTTCTGCGGCTCCGGGCCGGACCGGCCGGCCCGGAGCCTGTTCCTCCGGTGAGCTCGGTGCCGCCGTGACCGCGAGCCCCCGCTTTCTGCCCGGGACCCGGGCTCGTCCCGCCGGCGGCTGGCGGCGGGACGAGGCGGCCGGTCACCGTCGGCGACGCGTAGCTCGGCTGGCTAGCGGTGCCCTGGCCGCCGATTCCGCCCGGGGTGGGCTCGAAGCGCAGCCAGCCCGCGCCCTGGAAGTACAGTTCGGGCCAGGCGTGCGCATCGTCGGAAGTGACCTGCCACGTTGTGTCGGTCTGCTGTATCCCGCCGGTGTAGCCGACGGCGATCCGCGACGGTATGCCCAGCAGCCGGGCGAGATCGGCCATCGCGACCGCGAACTGCTGACAGTAACCGCGACGGTCCCTGGTCAGGAAGTCCAGCAGCGCCGCGCCGGTGTTCGGCAGGTCCGGATGCAGGGTGTAGCGGAAACGGCCCGCTGCCACGAACCAGTTCTGGAGGGCGAGCGCCCGTTCGTAGGGGGTCTTAGCCCGGCTGGTGATGCCCAGCGCGATCCTGCGCAGTGCCGCCCGCTGCGGGCCAGGGAAGCTGAGGTAGGCCTGCTGTCCGGTCGGCTGCCGGGCCGCGGCCCCGTCGTTCAGCTGCTGCCGGGTGGGGTCGGCCACCTTGCTGGTCACAGAGAAGGTCATGCCGCGCAGCGAGGACTGCCCGGAGTAGACCATCTGCGTGGCGTCGTCCTCCCGCCAGTCGCCGGGAACCCGCAGCAGCCACGGCGCGTAGGGCAGCGGGAGGAAGCTGACCTGCCCGCCGTAACCTGATCCGGAGACCTGCGCCATCTTGATCCGGATGCGGACCGACTGCTGGCGGATGCCTGTGGTCAGGCCGGCCGCGGGCAGCAGCGAGCGCTGGCCGGAAGCCGGCTGGTACCCGCTGGCTGGCGGCACCAGGTCCCACTTTCCGTCGGAGCCGTCCAGGTTCAGCACGAACACCTGCAGGTAGTGGTCGGCCGCGTCGGCGTCCTGGGTCTGGTAGGTCAGGACGGGCTGCGAGGTGGTATTCGCCAGCTGCCCCTGCAGCTGGGCCAGCGGCTGCGGCAGCCGGCTCAGGAACCACGACGGTCCCCCGGTGCCGTTCCCGGGCCCCTGCCCATCGTGAAAAAGATCATGCACGGCAAGGCTCGGCAAGATCAGCGGCGCAATCACGGCAACGCTGACGGCGGCCAGGCCAATGCGCCGGCCGGATGTCGACAGTGCCCTGGTATCCGGAGCCTGCGCCGGCTCGGGGGAACCGTGCCGGACGGTGACCAGACGGCCCCACAGTCGCAGCCGCTGTCGGCTGTCGGCGGCCAGCATAGCCAGGAAGCCGGTGATGCCCAGGCAGAACGCGGCCGCCTCGCCGAGTCCGGCGTCCTTGGCGTGCGTGGTCACCGGGACGCTGAAGAGCACGAGCAGCGGCAGGCCGGCGATGGCCGGGCTGCGCAGCCGCACCGAGATCAGATCGGTGGCCGCGGCGATGAGGCCGATGCCGCCGGCCGCCAGCAGCGCGATTCCCGGACGGCCTGGTACCGGCGGCGCGAACGACTGCTCGGCCAAGCCCTGCCCGGCCAGGTTTCCCAGGTGCCGCAGCGACGCCGTGGTCGGCGCGATCCCGGCCGCGGACTCGCGGCTGGCAAAGGCCAGGTTCAGGTACCACAGGAGCGCGCCGAGGTAGGTGATGGCGGCCGCGAGTGCCCGCAACAGCCCAAGCCGGGTCACGCTGGCCGCCGCGACGACGACGATCAGGCCGCCGAGGGCTACGGCGCGCCAGTCGCCGCTGGCCAGCAGCGGATACCCGGCCAGCAGCGCGCAGACGGCAGCGCCCGCGGCGGCAGGGACTGACCGCAGCCGCGTCACGGTGGCGGCCAGCGCCACGATGATGACCGCGCCGGCGCCCGCACAGAACCAGCCGCTGCCCCGAATGACCGCGAACAGCGAGACCGACGAGAAGATGACCGCGGCAGCCGCGGCAGCGGTAAGCCGGTGGTTCATCCGGCCGTCTCCAACGGCCGCGGCGCCGCGCCGGCAGCCGCCGGCGCACCAGCGAACCGGGGCAGCCGCTGCCAGGCAAGTGCCAGCGAGGTGCTCGCGTCGACCGACATGACGCGCCATCCGGCCGCCCGCAGCACCGCCGCGGCTGGTGCCGTTTCGTCTGGTCCTGCGACTTTCCTGCCGTTACCAGCCGCGCCCGGGCCGGCCTGCCGGTCGGCGGTCCTGGCGGCTGCCGGCCTCGCGGCATCCGGCCGGCGGCGCACTTGCTCGCCGGCGTCCCTGGCCGGCGGTTCGGCCCAGCTCGAGACGGCGAGCAGGAGCGCAATGGCCGGGCAGCCGTCGCGTCGGCTGGCAGCAAGCTCCCGCGCCTGCGCTGCCGAGAGCATTCCAGCGACCACCACGATGAGACCCCCCCTGGCACCGCGCAGGGCGCCGGTGCCGCGGGAGAGGTCGCTGCTGCCGGAGTTCCTGATCACCGACAGGGAGTCAAGCAGCACGTCCTCGAACCTCGCCGGGCTGGAGACCGGGCCGGTGTCGGTGATCAGCTCACCGTCGAGGCCCTCGCGGGCCAGGTGCACCCCGATCGATGCGGCGGCGCTGATGGCGAACTCGAAGGAAGAGGATGCCCCGCTGCCCGAGTGCGCACCGCGCCGGGTGTCCAGGAGCAGCATCGCCCGGTTCTTCCGCCGCTGCTCTTCGCGGCGGACCATCAGCTCCCCGTACCGGGCGGTGGAGCGCCAGTGCACCCGGCGCAGCTCATCGCCGTCGCGGTAGGCACGGGGCACGACGTCATCTTCCCCGGCGGCCGCGGCCGTCCGGCTCCGCCCGTCGCCCTCGCCGAGCCAGCTGCCGGCAACGACACCGCGGTCCAGCGGCACGATCTTCGGTGTAACGATGAGTGTCGACCGGGCGGCGAAGGACCTGCCGAGCTCGACCAGGCCGAAGGCGTCGGCAATGCGGACCTCGAGCGGGCCGATCTCGAACTTGCCCCGCAGGTCGGAGCGGAGCGGATAACTCAGCACGCGGACCCCGCCGCGCTCGATCCCGTCCAGGACGTACCGTGGCCGGGTCCCCAGTGCCCCGGGGACGGTGTCCTCGGCCAGCATCAGGCCGCTGGGGAAGCGGGAAATGTTCTCCAGTCGCAGCGTCACTCTGGCGGTGTGACCGGCGGGTACTCGCGGCGGGCTCACGGTCCGCTGGCAGCTGAGCCGGTACCGTGCCCGGCTTGCGGCCAGCGCGGCCAGCAGCGGCAGCACGAAAAGCAGCGCGCCGACGCTGAGCAGGCTCCGCTCGCCGAGGAGCAGGCCGGCGGCAGCGGCGGCGAGGCCGGCGGCCACAAACGAGGTGCCGCGGGTCGTGAGGCCTGCCAGCAATGACCGCATGTCCCGGCCTTTCTTCCGCCTGCCCTTGTCAATCTACGGCGCGCACCGCTGGCGGGGCTATTGCTGGCGGGCAGCCCCGCCCCGTGCTACCGGGAGGGCAGTGGCAGCCGCGCCACGATCGCGGCGAGGACGTCTTCGGGCATCTCCCGGCCCACCAGGGCTTCGGGTGTCGGCAGCAGCCGGTGGGCCAGCACGGGCCCGGAAAGCGCCTGGACATCGTCGGGAATCACGAAGTCACGGCCATCGAGAGCTGCGAATGCGCGGCTGGCGCGCAGCAGGTGCAGCGCAGCCCTGGGGGATGCGCCCAGGCGGAGCTCGGGCGAGTTGCGAGTGGCATTGACTAGCGCGATCACGTACTGGCGGACCTGCGGCGCGACGTGGATGCCGCGCACGGCGGCGACCAGCGCGCGCACGTCGGACGCGTGCGCGGCGGGATGCAGGCCATCCAGCGGCGAACACGAGCCGTGCGAGTCCAGCATCGCGAGCTCGGCGTTCTGATCGGGGTAGCCGATGGCGATCCGCGCGGTGAATCGGTCCCGCTGGGCCTCAGGCAGCGGGTACGTGCCTTCCATCTCGATGGGGTTCTGGGTCGCGATGACCATGAAGGGCAGCTCCAGCAGATAGGTGGCGCCATCCACCGTGACCTGCCGTTCCTCCATGCACTCCAGCAGCGCTGACTGGGTTTTGGGCGACGCCCGGTTGATCTCGTCGCCCAGCACGATGTTGGCGAAGATCGGGCCCGGCTTGAACTCGAACTCCCCGATCTCCTGGTTGAAGGCGCTGACCCCGGTGATGTCACTCGGCAGCAGGTCCGGGGTGAACTGGACACGCCGGACCGAGCAGTCGATCGACCGGGCCAGCGCCTTGGCAAGCAGCGTCTTGCCTACTCCTGGCACGTCCTCGATGAGGACATGGCCCTCGGCGAGCAGAACAGTCAGGGCCAGCCGGATGGCCTCCGGCTTCCCGGCAATGACGCTCTGCACGGCCGTGCTGACGCGGCGGGCCATCTCCACCAGCTCCTCGAGCCGCGGCTCTGCCTGATGCTCGGTGTCAGCAACCACGTGTCCTCCTCTCGTCAGCTGCGGCGCGAACGTCATGCCGACCACACTGCGGCGGTGCCGGCCAGCGCGGCCGGCCAGCGCGGCCGGCCAGCGCTCCCGGCCAGAGCCCCCCGTGCTCGTGCGTTCAGACAGTACGTCGCGCGGTGGCCGGGGAGCGATGGCCGAGCCGTAACCGCGGCGTAACTGCGTCAGAACAATGATGCCTCGCCGGCCAGCGGCTCACCGCTCCACTTCGCTCCACCCCTGTGACCTTGAAACTCTTCGCGAGGATGTCTGGTTCACCAGGTTGCGATCATTGACGGTGGGGGATTGTGGAGTACAGTGGTGCGGCGTGGGGCGGGGCATGCCTCGCAGGCGCCAGGGTGGGGGACTGGGAGGTGAGGCCGGTGTTTCTCGGCACTCACACGCCCAGGCTCGATGACAAGGGGCGCTTGTTCCTGCCCGCCAAGTACCGCGAGGAACTCGCCAGCGGTCTGGTGCTGACCAAGGGCCAGGAACGCTGCCTGTACGTGTTTCCCGAGACCGAGTTCGGCCGCATCACCGAGGCGCTGCGCACCGCGCCGGTAACTGCCAAGGCAGTGCGCGACTACAGCCGGGTCTTCTTCGCGAGCGCCTCTGACGAGGTGCCGGACAAGCAGGGCAGGATCACGATCCCGCCGGCTCTGCGCGACTACGCGGCGCTGCAGCGGGACTGCGTCGTGATCGGCGCCAACACCCGGCTCGAGATCTGGGACGAGGCGGCCTGGGCTGCCTATCTCGCCCAGCAGGAAGACGCATTCTCCGACGCGTCAGAGGAGGTACTGCCAGGAATTTTGTAGGGGGCGCCCAGGGCGGCGCCCGGTGCCCGGCGAGGTCTCCACCCGGGCTGGCCGCCAGACCGGCTGACGCCACTTCCCCGGCGTCAGGCGTCATCTGGCATCAGCCGTCGCACGGCTGGGGACCCGGCCGGGCACCGCGCCCTCTGGGGCGCTTTCGGTGCCGGGCAGCGTCCGGGCGGCAGCTGGGACAGGGAGGAGCTTGATGAGCGGGGCGGGACATCTGCCGGTCATGACGGACCGGGTGCTCGCGCTGCTGGCACCTGCGCTCGAGCCGGACGGCGCCGTCCTCGTCGATGCCACCCTGGGCCGGGCCGGGCACGCCCGCGCGCTGCTGGCTGAGCATCTTGGCCTGAGCCTGATCGGCATAGATGCCGATGACGCTGCGATCGAGGAATCCCGGCGCGTGCTCGCCCCTTACGCCCACCGGGTCACGCTGGTGCGCGCCGTCTATGACGAGATCCCGCAGATCGTGGCCGGACTTGGCCACCTGAGCGTGCAGGGGATCCTGTTCGACCTTGGCGTGTCCTCGCCGCAGATCGACGACGCCAGCCGGGGATTCGCCTATTCGCAGGATGCACCACTTGACATGCGAATGGACCGGTCCAGCCAGCTCACTGCCGCGGACGTGGTCAACAGCTATCCCGCGCCGCGGCTGGCCAGAGTGCTGCGGGAGTACGGGGAAGAGCGTTTTGCCCGGAGGATCGCCGACGCTGTGGTCCGCGAACGCTCGGTCGCCCCGCTCAGCTCGACTACCCGGCTCAGCGAGATCATCCGTGCCTCGATACCCGCGGCCGCGCGGCGCAGCGGCGGCAACCCGGCCAAGCGGACTTTCCAGGCCCTGCGCATCGAGGTGAACGGCGAACTTGACGCGCTGCGGCGCGGCCTGCCTGCCGCGCTCGACGCCCTGGCTGTCGGCGGCCGGATCGTCGTGCTCGCCTACCACTCGCTGGAAGACCGCATCGTCAAGCAGGTGCTCGGCGCCCGGTCCGCCGACACCACGCCGCGCGGCCTGCCGGTTTCACTGCCCGCGGCCAGGCCGAGGTTCCGGCTGCTGACCAAGGGGGCGGAGCGGCCATCTGAGCAAGAGTCAGCCCTCAACCCGCGCGCGGCGTCGGCCCGGCTGCGGGCGGCCGAGAGAGTCGGGGCAGCGGCGTGACGCACGGGGGCGGCGCCGCGGATGGCGGGTACCTGCGGGAGGCACGCAGCGACCCGGCCGGAGCCGGAAGCGGAGGCGAATGCGGCATCGGGCGGCAGCGCAGTGCGCGGCATGCGAGCGGGAGGACAGACGGTTGCCGGTGAATACCGACGTGAAGAGCCAGACTCGGGCAGCGGCGCTGAGGGAGGCGCCGCGCTCGGCCGGCCAGCCGGGCCGGCGCCTCGCCGACGAGGATCGGGCTGGCACCAGCCAGTCAGCCAGCTCGCCGCCGCGGGCCCGCCGGGGGGGCACGCTGCCCGGCGAGGACCGGACGCCGGCCGCCGGGCGGGCGGCGGCACCCGGCAGCACGGCGGCACCCGGCAGCACGGCGGCACCCGGCAGCACGGCGGCACCCGGCAGCACGGCGGCACGCGGCAGCACGGCGGCACGCGGCAGCACGGCGGCACGCGGCAGCATGGCGGCGCCCGAGCGGCCGGCGGGCCGGACGGCGGCGGGCCGGGCGGCGGCGCCCGAGCGGCCGGCGGGCCGGACGGCGGCGGGCCGGGCGGCGGCGGTCCGGATGGCGGCGGGCCTGGCGGGCCGGACGGCGGCGGGTATGTCGGGGGCGCCCGGCCGGGAGTTGCTGAGCCGACCGCGAGCACCCGGCCGGGCGGCAGTACGTGACAGCATCGCAGCGGCGGCGAAGATCGGGGCTGCTGGCAGCCTGACGGCACCGAGCCAGATCACGGTGCCCGAGGCGGCCTGGATTCCCGGTGCGTCCGAGGGCCCCAGCCGGGCAGCGCGCGCGGCGACGGCTGCCCGGTCGCTGCGCGGCCCGCGAATGCCATTCGTGCTGCTCGTCCTCAGCCTGCTGGGCGGCGGCCTGATCTGCCTGCTGGTCATCAACACGACGCTGGGCGCTTCCCAGTTCCGGATCACCAAGCTCCAGCAGATCATCGTCCGGCAGTCCGAGCAGCAGCAGGCCCTGCAGCAGCAGGTGGCGAACGAGCAGGCGCCGGGCTGGCTGGAGCCGCGTGCGCTGCGGCTGGGAATGCGGACCCAGACGGTCCTGAAGTTCCTCGACCTGCGGACCGGGCGGGTCTACAGCCAGCCGGCCACGGTGCCGGGAGTCATCGTCTATCCGCAGGGATACACCCCGTGACGGGACCTGCGGGCGACGGCAGGTCGGGCGGCAAGGACGGCCAGGCACGGCAGCGGGGCAGCCGCGGGCCGACCGGGCCGGGCGGGTCACGCGGACCTGGCGGCGCGCTGCGGGCAAGCGCCGACCGGCGCGCGCACGGCAACCGAGATCCTGGCCGAGCGCCGGGCCCGCAGGCGCGCGGTCGCGGCCGCCCCGGCGGCCCGGACCGCGGTCAGCCGGCGGGCCGGCGGCCGGCTGACCGGCATGCCGGCGCGGGCCGGGCCAGGGTCCGCAGGCCGCGCGTCCCGCACGCCCCGCGGGCGCCCGCCCGGCCGCTGCTGCGCCGCGTCAGCCCGGCCCGCCGCCTGAGCGTAACCCTCGCGTGCGTGATCTTCGTGCTGACCCTGTTCGTCGGCCGGCTGATCCAGCTGCAGGGGCTGGACTCATCCCAGTACCGGACGCTTGCCAACCAGCAGCGGACGCCGAGGCCCGTTCCGATTCCGGTGCTCCGCGGGTCAATCACTGCCAGCAACGGCGCCGTGCTCGCGATGACCGTGCAGGACGATCAGATCTATGCTGATCCAGGCCAGATCCCGGTCGGCAAGCGCGGGCAGGTCGCCGGCCAGCTGGCCGGCCCGCTGCAGATGACCGCGGCCAGGATTCTTCACCTGCTGGAGCATCCCAGCTCGCGAGACTACGTCGTGCTTAAGCGCAGCATCACCACGGCGGTGGCGAGACAGGTCACCGCGCTGAAGCTGCCGGGCATCGCGCTGACTCCGTTCTATACCCGGGCCTACCCGGCGGGCGATCTGGCAGCGAACCTGGTCGGGTTCACCCATACCAAGGGCGACGGCGACCTCGCCGGCGAGGCGGGGCTGGAGGAGGAGTACAACTCGCTGCTCGCCGGGCGAGATGGCAGCGAGCGGATTGAGACAACGACCGGCGGCGAGCCGATCCCCGGCACCGAGGAAACGCTGCGGCAGCCGAGGGCGGCCGGAAACCTGCGGCTGACCATCCAGCCCGACATCCAGTACGAGGCACAGCAGGAGTGCGAGCAGCGGGTCAGGGTGACCCACGCGAAGACCTGCTCGATCATCGTGATGCAGGCGCATACCGCGAAGATCCTGGCAATGGCCCAGTACCCGACGTTCAGCCCCGCCGGGCCGATAGCGAATCTGAACGAGACGACGGACATCCCGGTCGCCAGCGTGTTCGCGCCGGGCAGCACCGCGAAGGTCATCACGGTGGCGGCGGCGCTGGAGCAGGGCCACCAGACGCCGATGAGCACCTACATGGTGCCCGACAACATCGTGGTCGACGGGTTCCCCTTCCATGACGCCGAAGGCCATCCGACCGCGCGGTACACCATCGCCGGGATTCTCGCCTACTCCAGCAACGTCGGCATGGTCCAGGTAGTGCACAACGTCACTCCGCAGCAGCAGTACGGCTATTTCCGCGCCTTCGGGATCGGCTCGCCGTCCGGGCTCGGCCTGCCGGACGAGAGCCCTGGCCTGCTGTCGCTGCCGTCGAAGTGGTGGGGGGACGAGCGGTACACGCTGTCGTTCGGCCAGGGCGTGGCAGTCAACGCCGTGCAGATGGCCAGCGTCTACGCGACCATCGCCAACGGCGGGATGCGGGTACAGCCGTCGGTCGTGGCCGGCACCACCAGCGGCTCAGGGAGTTTCACGCCGGCGGCCGCCGCGCCGCAGCGGCGAGTGATCAAGGCCAAGACCGCGCGCGAGCTGATGACCATCCTGCAGCAGGTACCCAAGGTCGACGCGTCCCAGGGCGAGCCCTGGGGCGACATCGCCGGCTACTCGGTTGCCGCCAAGACCGGCACCGCGCAGGTCCCTAACCAGAAGGGAAATTGCCTGTGCCAGTACGGCTCGAGCTATATCGGCATTGCCCCGGCCCGTAACCCGCAGCTGGTCGTCGCGGTCAACCTGCAGGACCCCGGCCGCGGGTACTACGGCGACGTTGTCGCCGGGCCCGTCTTCTATAACGTGATGAAATTCGCGCTGCAGACGCTGAAGATCCCGCCCGATGGCGGCAACCCGCCCTACATCAGGCTCATCGCGCCGTGAACAGAGGTAGCCTCGGCCCGTGCCAGCGGCTCTCCGTCCTCAGCGCCTGCCTGACCGCCCGCTAGCGGGGCTTGCGGTGCTGCTAGGGCTCAAGACGACAGGTCCGGGCGGGCTTGGCTCCTTTCCGGCACAAAACGAGATGCCCGGCGTGTCCGGGATCACGCACGACTCGCGCAGGGTACTGCCTGGCGATGTTTACGCAGCGCTGCCCGGCAGCCGTTACCACGGCGGGAGGTTCTGTGCCCAGGCCGCGGCGAACGGGGCGGTGGCCGTGCTCACGGACCCCGCGGGGCGGGATCTGGCTGTCGGCAGCGGCCTTCCCGTGCTCGTCGTCGGCGATCCGCGGTCCCGGCTGGGCGAGGCAGCGGCGTGGATCTACGGCCAGCCGTCCACCCGGCTGCTGCTGATCGGCGTGACGGGCACCAGCGGGAAGACCACGACGACGTATCTGCTGGAATCCGGGCTGCGGATGGCGGGCCACCTGACCGGGCTGATCGGCGGGGTCGAGACCAGGGTCGGCGCCGACATCCAGCCGAGCCTGCTGACCACCCCCGAGGCCACGGACCTGCAGGCATTCCTGGCCGTCATGGCTGAACAGGAGATCAGCGCCGCGGCAATGGAAGTCTCCAGCCACGCGCTGGCACTGCGCCGGGTGGCCGGGACGTCCTTCGCCGTGGCCATCTTCACCAACCTGTCGCAGGATCACCTCGATTTCCACACCAGCCTCGATGACTATTTCGCCGCCAAATCGCAGCTGTTCACGCCCAGCTATGCCAGGGCCGGGGTGGTCAATCTCGACGACCAGCACGGGCGGCTGCTCGCCGCGGCCGCGCAGATCCCGATCACCACATTCTCTGCCGCCGGCCGCCCGGCCGCCGACTGGCGCGCCGTCGACGTTCGGGCCGGCGCCGACGGCAGCGCCTTCCGGGTCATCGGCCCTGGCGGCGTGGAAGCCGACGCATCGGTCGCCATGCCCGGTCCGTTCAATGTGGCGAACGCCCTCGGCGCCATCGTGGCGCTGGTCGAGGCCGGCATCGGGCTCGCGGCGGCCGTCGCCGGCGTTGCGGCGTGCCCGGGCGTCCCCGGCAGGCTTGAGCGGGTGGATGCAGGCCAGGACTTCACGGTGCTGGTGGACTACTCGCACAAGCCGGGTGCGGTCGAGGCCGTGCTGACGGCGCTGCGGCCCGTCACCCAGGGCAGCCTGACGATCGTCCTCGGCTGCGGCGGCGACCGGGACAAGGCCAAGCGGCCGCTGATGGGGGCGGCCGCCGCAAGCCTCGCCGATGCGGCCTTCCTGACCAGCGACAACCCGCGCTCGGAGGATCCGCTCGCGATCCTGTCCCAGATGCTGGCCGGGACGCTGGGGGTGCCGGCCAGGGATCGGGCGGCTGTGCTCCTCGAGCCGGACCGCGCCGCGGCGATCGGCCTGGCGATCGCCAGGGCCGGCAAGGGCGACGTAGTGCTGATCGCTGGCAAGGGCCACGAGCTGGGCCAGTACGCCGGCACCGCGGTGATTCCCTTCGATGATCGCCAGGTCGCCCGGGAGGCCCTGGCGCGGCGCCGCGCCACCGAGGATGCGACGATGGCCGCGGTGCACGGCACGCGCCAGCCGCAGGCCTCCGTCGCTCCGGAGGACACCACAGCCGACCCGGAGGATGAGTGATCCCGCTGTCGGTGGCGAAGGTTGCCGAGATTACCGGAGCTGAGCTCGATCAGGTGACCGATGCCGGAGCGATCACCGTCGGCCCGGTGATCATCGACTCGCGCGAGGCGGTGCCGGGCAGCCTGTTCGCAGCACTCCCCGGGAAGCATGCTGACGGTCATGAGTTCGCCGGGGCCGCTGTGGCCGCGGGCGCTGTCGCCGCGCTCGTGACGCGCCCGGCCGGGGCCCCGGCGCTGATCGTGCCCGATGTCGCGGCCGCGCTCGCCACGCTGGCCAGGGCGGTGGTGGACCGGGCACCGCAGCTGACGATCGCGGCTATCACCGGCTCGGCCGGGAAGACCACGACCAAAGACCTGACGGCGCAGCTGATCGAGACCCTGGGGCCGACGGTGTCACCGCGCCACTCGCTGAACAACGAGATCGGAGTTCCGCTCACCGCGCTGCGGGTGACCGGGCAGACGCGCTATCTCATCTGCGAGATGGCCGCGCGCGGCAGCGGGCACATCGCCATGCTGTGCCAGATCACGCCGCCCGCCCTCGGCGCGGTGCTGTGCGTCGGGAATGCGCACGCGGGCGAATTCGGCAGCATCGACGAGGTGGCCAAGGCCAAGGGCGAGCTGCCGGCCGCGCTGTCGGCGGCGGGCGCGGCCGTGCTCAACGCCGACGACCCGCGGGTCCTGGCTATGGCGGAGCGCACGGCGGCCCGGCTGGTGACCTTCGGCCGATCGCGAGCCGCTGACGTGCGAGCGGCAGACGTGACGCTCGACGAGCGTGGCCGGCCCAGCTTCCGGCTGCTGATGCGCGGCGGGTGCGCGCCGGTCGCGCTGCGGCTGCATGGCGAGCACCACGTGACCAATGCGCTGGCCGCCGCCGCGCTGGCCGGCGAGCTCGGCATGCCGGCCGAGGCAATCGCGGCCGGGCTGTCAGCGGCTGTTCCCCGGAGCAGGTGGCGGATGGAAGTCACCGAGCGAGACGACGGAGTGACGGTCATCAACGATGCCTACAATGCCAATCCCGAGTCGGTCCGGGCAGCGCTGAACGCTCTGGCGGTCATGGCGCGCGGACGGCGCGGCTACGCGGTGCTCGGGCAGATGACCGAGCTCGGCGAGGCGGCGGAGAAGTTCCACCGGCAGGCCGGCGCGCGCGCCGCGGAGTCAGGCGTGGCCGGGCTGATCGTCGTCGGCGCCGGGGCGGCCGCTATGCTGGCCGGCGCCGCGGGCGTGCCGGCCTGGCGGGGCGAGCTGCTCCAGGTGGCCGACGGAGCGGCCGCGCTGCAGGCGCTGCGACAGCGGCTTCGGACCGGGGATGTCGTGCTGGTGAAGGCCTCGCATTCGATCGGCCTGCAGAGCGTGGCGCTGGCGCTGGCGGCCGGTGCCGGGGCGGATTCCGGTGCCGGGGCGGAATCCGGTGCCGAGGCGGAATCCGGTGCCGGGGCGGAATCCGGTGCTGCCCGGTGAAGACCATCCTCGTCTCGGCAGCAGTGTCGCTGCTGCTTGCCCTGTTCGGCACGCCGCTGGCCATCAAGATCTTCAGCCGGCGCGGCTACGGCCAGCTGATCCGGGAGGATGGCCCGGTCGCGCACGCGACCAAGCGCGGCACCCCGACGATGGGCGGGACGGTCATCGTGATCGCCTCGCTGGCTGGCTACGCCGTGGGGCACGAGGCGACGAGCCAGCCGATGTCAGCGTCGGGCCTGCTTGTGCTGATGCTGATGACGGGCCTGGGCCTGGTGGGCTTCGTCGACGACTTCATCAAGATCTACAAGCAGACCAGCCTCGGGCTGCGCAGCGGCGCGAAGCTGGCCGGGCAGGCAGTCGTCGGCGCGCTCTTCGCGCTGGAGGTGCTGCACCATCCCGACGGCTACGCCCTCAGCCCGGCCGACGCACGCATCTCCTTCCTGCGCGACGTCGGCCCGTCAATCGGCGTGCTGCCGTTCGTGCTGTGGATCGTCCTGATGATCGCGGGCTGGTCGAATGCGGTGAACCTGACCGACGGCCTGGACGGGCTTGCCACCGGTGCCGCCACGCTGGTGCTCGCCGCCTACGTGCTGATCGCGAACTGGCAGCTGCGCAACGACTGCACGGTCGCCCTGTCGCAGCACTGCTACGCGGTGCGCGATCCCTTCGACCTGGCGGTCGTGGCCGCGTCGGTGCTGGGGGCGTGCTTCGGGTTCCTGTGGTGGAATGCGCCGCCGGCCAGGATCTTCATGGGTGACACCGGGTCGCTGGCCCTGGGCGGGGCGCTCGCCGGGCTGGCCGTGTGCACGAAGACCCAGCTGCTGCTC
>DATJZH010000376.1:0-4324 GCA_035499215.1 Streptosporangiaceae bacterium
ACTCCGGGCGGATCTCAGCGAAGGACGTCGCCAGCGCGAAATCAACCAGGCATGGGGCGCCGTCGCCAGAGACCACGACGTTGGCCGGGGTGATGTCCCGGTGCATCACGCCCGCCCGGTGCATCCCCGCCACCGCCCGGGCTAGCCCCGCCGCCAGCCCGGTCAGCCCATCGACAGCGAGCGGCCTGGCCACCCCGGCCAGGCTCGTGCTACCGGCGTCAGCCAGCACGACCGACCCTGCATACCGCGGCGCCTGCGCCAGCTGCGCGACCCCTTCGACACCGCGCAGCCGCTCCAGCATCGCCGCCTCATGCCGCAGCCTGCGGTCCGCGTCCGGGCCCAGCGGCTCCTTGCGGATGACCGTGCGCTCAGGGAGAAAGAGCCGGGTGACGCGCGTGCGGTCGCTCTGGTGCACGATCTCGGCCCGGACGGGCAGATCCCGGCCCGCCGGCATCCCGCCTGCGCCCATCCGACACCTCCACGCACAGCCGGGACCACGTCATACCCTGCTTACACCCAATCGCGGGCCAAAGCGACCATCCACCAGGGCCCGACGCACGCCATCGTCGGCGAGCCGCTTGCGCAGCGTCCGCTCGCTCACATTCAGCGCGGCGGCGACCTGGCCGAGATCCGGCGGATCGGCGGCCCGGGCCACCAGCTGATCGCGGACCCGCCCGGCCAGCCCGGCCCGGGCGTGCCGCCGGGCGAACAGCTCGCGGCACTGCGCCTGGGCGATGGGGGTCGGGTCACTGGTGCCGGCGCAGGTAACGCAGCGCGTCGGCGGCCGCGTTGGCGCCGCACATCCCGTGCACGCCGGGACCCGGCGGGGTCGCGGCCGAGCAGATGTACATGCCGGGCACGCCGACCCGGTAGGGGGAGAAGGTCGCGCGCGGGCCGAACACAACCTGGCGGATGTCCTTGGCGCCGGTGACGATGTCCCCACCGACGTAGTTGGGGTTGTAGGCGGCCATCTGGGTGGTCGACCGGACGGCCCGACCCACGATCCGGTCCCGGAACCCCGGAGCGAACCGTTCGATCTGGGCCACGATCGCCTCGGTGGCGTCGCCGGTGTAGCCGTGCGGCACGTGCGCGTAGGTCCACAGCGGGTGGACATTACCGGCGGACCGCCCGGGGTCGGCGAGGTACTGCTGCCCGACGAGCACGAACGGGCGTTCGGGCATCCGGCCGGCGTGGATGTCCCGCTCGGTGGCGGCGATCTCGGCGAAGGTGCCGCCGAGGTGTACCGTCCCGGCCCGGTGCGCGTCCGGGTTCGTCCACGGCACTCCCCCCTCCACCGCGAAGTCGACCTTGAACGCGCCCGGTCCGTGCCGGTACCGGCGGTAGGCGCGGGCGACCCGCGCCGGCATGCGGTCACCGAGGATGCCGGCGATCGCGCCGGGGGCGAGGTCGAACAGGGTCACGTCGGCCGGCGGCAGTTGCGACGCCGCCGTGACCGGAGCGCCGGTCTCGATCTTCCCGCCCAGGTCGAGCAGCAGCGCGGCCAGCGCTGCGGTGATCGCCCCTGACCCGCCCGCCGCGACCGGCCAGCCGTGCTGGTGGCCGGCCGTGATGATGCCCAGTCCGATCGCCGAGCTGAGCGGGTAGTGCAGCGGCTGGAAGGCATGCGCGGCGACCCCGCCGAACAAGGCCCGCGCCTTCTCGGTCGTGAACCCTCTGGCGACCTCGGATGCGGGCAGCAGCGTGGGCAGACCGAACCGGGCCAGCGTCAGCGGGTGCCGTGGGATCCGCAGCAGCGGCCCCATGATGTCTTCGGCCAAGGTGTCGAACCTCGCCGATGGCCGTTCGAACGCCAGCAGCCAGCGGGACCGGTCAGGACCGAGCCCGGCGGCGGTGCCGGTGACCGACCGGTACAGGACTCCCGCGTCGCCGCCGTCCAGGGGGTGGGCGCAGTCGATCTCGGGCCACCGCCAGGACAGGCCGTAACGCTCCAGCCCCAAGCCGTTCAGGAACGCGGAGCCGACGGCCATCGGGTGGAAAGCCGAGCAGTGGTCGTGCAGCAGGCCGGGCAGGATAGCCTCGCTGGAGCGGGCTCCGCCGCCGATCTCGTCGGTCGCCTCCAGCACCGTGACTTGCACGCCTTCCCGGGCGAGGGCCACGGCGGCGGCGAGCCCGTTGGGGCCGCCGCCCACCACGATCGCGGTGCTCATGTCAGTGTTCCCATCGCGACGTCGCGCCCGTCCGCCTGGCCGCTGCGCGCGGCGGCCCGCTGGCCGCCGCGGGACCAGGTCACCTCGGTGGGGATCGGCCCGTTGGGCAGCCACGGCTGCTCGCGGACCGCGTCCGCCACTTGCCAGGTACCGCGCTCGGTCACACCGAGCGCCGCGTCGATGACCTTGTAGTGCTGGACCTTGCTGTGAATAGCCTGCGACTCCACCCAGACGATGACCAGCTCGCCCGGCTCGAACCCGCACCGGCGCTGCACCGCGGTGATCAGGTCCTCATTGTGCAGGTGACCGTCGCCGAAATTGAACCCGATCAGCGAGTTGCAGACGAACTCGCCCTCTCGCACTGTCCGCGTGTCGATGTCCTCCAGGTGCTTGATGAGCAGCGAGAACAGGCCGCGGCCCTGGCTGTGCATGGTCCGCCACGCGATCGTCTGCTGCATGGTGACCTCCGCGATGGCCGGCTCGTAGCCCAGCGCCTGCAGCTGGTCGACCTGATTGGCGGCCGCCCGGGTGACCG
The DNA here is from genome assembly GCA_035499215.1 of Streptosporangiaceae bacterium. Classification (GTDB taxonomy): domain Bacteria; phylum Actinomycetota; class Actinomycetes; order Streptosporangiales; family Streptosporangiaceae; genus DATJZH01. The sequence continues at coordinate 2,704 of DATJZH010000376.1, forward strand.
CGTTCAGCTTGTCCTCGGTGCCCGGGGCGAACGCCCACACCGCCGACGCCCAGTTGCCCGCGTACTGCCGCATCGACGGCAGGAAGGACACCAGGTCCGGGCGCAGGTTGCCCAGGACGGGGAAGAACACCAGGCCGGCCACGATGACGAGGGCCAGCCAGGCCGGGGACATGTTGGTCACGCCGTAGCCGTGCCAGCTGGGGAAGCCGAGGAACAAGAACACCGTCGCATAGCCGAACAGGATGTTCCACTCCAGCGGCACCGCCAGCGGGAAGGTGGAGGTGATGAACAGGTGGAACACCACCATCAGCACGACCGCAGCCACGGTCAGCCACTTGTACGGGGAGAACAGCAGCACCAGCGGCGTCACGATCTCCACGAAGGTGCCCCCGCCGTGGGCCATGAGCCGCGCCAGTTCCGACGGGCGCAGGTCACGCGGGTAGTCGTGGTAGTGAGCCCGCTTGACCCATTTGAACGGGACGGACGGGCTGTTGCTCACCATCGGCGGGACGACATTGGCGAAGTGACGGCCGAACTTGGACACGCCTGCGCCGATCCACACGACGACGATCAGCAGCTTGAGCGCGATGATCATGTTGACGAACGGCAGGACGGTAAAGAACAGCAGGGCGGGCAGGTACTGCTCACCGCGCGCGGCCAGGAACACCGTCTTGTCCCGGAGCCCGGCCAGGACCAGGAGCACGATCACGGGGACGAGCAGAGCCGGATTCACCAGCCCGGAGGTGTTGTGCGGCACGGCCGCGGACAGCGACGGGCGCGGCACGCCGGGCAGGACGAGCGGGATGACGACACTCACCAGCAGGGCCAGGTAGAGCGCGACGTCGAGCCAGGTGCGCCGGTCGCCGACGGTGAACGGGACCCGCCGCCACGGCCGCAGCCTGATGGTGCCGGGCCTGGCCCAGAACCGGATGCCCCCGGTCATCGGCTTGAACTTGCCGGCCAGCGGGCCCCAGGACCCCGCCACCCCGATCGTCTCGAGCAGCACTGTCCACAGCACCGCCTTCTCGTAGACGATCGGCTGGTTCCACCAGCCCGCGACGTCCCAGAACGGCGGCAGGTGCGACGTCAACGTCGCCACCGTGATACCTCCGAGCACGTAGAAGACCAGCAACTTCACGACGTAGATGGTATGTATCATCCGCGGCGAGCCGAATCCGTGCTCGACCCAGTGCAGGGCGAGTACCTTCATCCGCTCCATGAGCGGCTCCTGCAGAAAGGTCTCCGGATCGACCGGAGGAAAGTCTGCCTTGGTGAATCCCATGATCACTCCTTAATTCCGCCGAACGGGACGGCGGTCCTGCTCACCTGATGGGTATAAGTGGCCTGTGCTATGCGCTCTGCACGCTCGGTGATTCATGCGTGCGTTCTCTCTGCCGGATCCTGCTGCCGCAGCCGTTCGCGCAGTACCGGCTTGGCGATCTTCCCCACCGCGTTCTTGGGTAGCGTCTGCTCGATGAAAATCTCACGCGGCACCTTGTAGCGCGCCAGGGACTGGCGGCTGTGCTCGATGAGGTCCTCGGGCACCACGTCAAAGCCGGGCCGGATCGTCACGAAGGCCACCGGCTGTTCGCCGAAGACCGGATCGGGCTGCCCGACGACG
>DATJZH010000377.1:0-22310 GCA_035499215.1 Streptosporangiaceae bacterium
CCACCGGCCACGGCCCGGTGCTCAGCGGAACCCGGGCTCAGAGGAACCCGTGCTCAGAGGAACCCGTGCTCAGAGGAAGTTGTTGGGCCAGATCATCGTCCGCCACATGTGCGCCACCGGCGAGCCGTCGAACCCGAGTCCCCCCCAGTACCCGTGGTTGGCAGACAGCAGCCCGGCGATGGCGATGTCATGCAGCAGGCACGCCATGATCACCTTCTCGTCGAGGCCGTTCTCCCTCGCCACCCTCGCGCTTTGCAGCAGGTGCGTTCTGGCGATCTTGCTGAAGCGCAGGTCGAAGAAGTCCTTCAGCGTGGGGCGAGGGGCATCTTAGGCAGCGCGGGATTGTCCCCCATCATGAAGACCGTGTCGGGGTGACGCGACTCGGCCAGCAGGGCTCCTTGGTAGGCGCTCGCAGGCGTGCCCATCACCGCGGCGGCCGGGGGCATGATGATGCGGCGCCTACGGTCGACGGCGTCGTCGAGCGGTTCACGGATCCAGTTGGTCAGGCCCGCGTCGCGCAGGGAAGCTGGCAGCTCATGGGGGAGCACCTGGTTGGCGGGTGCCCGCATCTTGGTGGACTCAGACATGCAGCCACGTCCCTTCCGTGCATGCCGCCGCCCTGGCCGGCTCGGACGGCCGGGCCCGGTTCACGCAGAACTGTCTCCCTGGCGACTCTACGAGGATCTGTCGCCGCGTCTACCCGCTGGTCCTTCCGGGGCGGCCGCTGGATAGCCTTGCCCGGTGCGGATGGGCGTGAACGTGCCGAACTTCGGCCCCGGCACCGCACCTGGCCTGCTGCGCCGCTGGGCGCAGACGGTGGAGGGCCTCGGCTTCGACCTGCTGATGGTCTCCGACCACATCGCGGTGACGCCCGACGTGGCCGAGCAGTATCCGCCGCCGTTCTATGAGCCCTTCACCACGCTCGCCTGGCTCGCCGGCATCACCGGCAAGATCCAGCTCGGGACGACCGTCCTGATCGTGCCGTACCGGCACCCGCTGCTCGTCGCCCGGATGGCCGCCAACCTCAACGATCTCAGCGGGGGGCGCCTGGTCCTGGGGGTGGGCGTCGGCTGGGCGGTGCAGGAGTTCGACGCGCTCGGCGTCCCGTTCCGGCAGCGGGGGAAGCTGACCGACGACTACCTGCGGGCCGTCCGCGCGGCCTGGGAGAACGACGAGGACTACCGCGCTGGGCGGATACCGATATGGGTGGGCGGCAACAGCGAGGCCGGCCTGCGCCGTGCGGTGCGGCTGGGCGACGCATGGCATCCGCTCCGGTTCACCATGCCCTGGCTGCGCGGGGCGGTGGACCGGCTGACGGAGCTCGCGAACGCCCACCGGCGACCGGTCCCGGGCCTGGTGCCGCGCATCGCCCTGCGGCTGACCGAATCGCCGGTCACCGCCCCCGGGCGCCTCGCCGGTGAGGGAACGATCGGCCAGATCCTCGACGACCTCACCCAGCTGCATCTGCTCGGCGTCGGCACGGTCGTGCTCGATCCGTTCAACGGCGATCCGGATGAGACGCTGCATCCGGAGGCCGCCTGGCATGCACTCGCGGCGGTCTCGGCCGGAGTCCGCCACCTAGGGGAGCAGCTATGACACCAGAGGTCACCGAGGCCGACCTGCCGTACCTGCGCCGCTGCGTGGAGCTGGCGGCGGAGGCCGTTGCGGCCGGCGACTTTCCGTTCGGCTCGGTGCTCGCCGCCGCCGACGGAACCGTTCTCGCCGAGGACCGGAACCGGGAGGTGACCGCGGGAGACGCGACGCGTCACCCCGAGTTCGAGCTGGCCCGCTGGGCGGCGGCGAACATGACCCCGCCGGAACGGGCAGCGGCCACCGTCTACACCTCGGGCGAGCACTGCCCGATGTGTGCCGCCGCCCATGGCTGGGTTGGGCTTGGCCGCATCGTTTACGCGACCTCGACGGAGCAGGCGGGCGCGTGGCTCGCCGAGCTGGGAGTCGGCCCGGGCCCGGTCCTGCCCCTGGCCATCCGGGATGTCGTTCCCGGCGTCGAGGTGGCCGGCCCGGTCCCCGACCTGGCGGGGCAGGTGCGCGACCTGCACCGCAGATTCCGCTCGCGGTAGGGAGGCTGGCCGGCGGGTGGGCCCCACCCCGCCGCCGTGCTGCGCCTGGCCGGCGCGCGGGTCAGCCCTCCTGTGCCGCCGCCAGCGCCTCGGCCGCGATCGGCGGCGGCGCGTGGAAGTCCCAGGCCCGGAACAGGACCGCGTGTGGCACGCCCATGGCCCGTCCCAGCATGCGGGTGATGCCGGTGATCATCAGCCGGGGCGGGGGATGACCGGGGATCCCGGCGAGGTACTGGGCGTGCGCTTCCAGGGCGGCGATGCCCCGTTCCAGCGGTTCCCCGGTGACGTCGACGCCGTGGGTCGGCCGCGGGTCCCCGCCCACGAGCAGCCACCGCACCGAATGCGGCTCCAGGCCCTGGCCGAGGAACTCGGGGAACACCCAGCGGTTGGCCGCGTCGCGCAGCGCATCCACCGTGGCGAGGCCCGCCGCCCGGTGATCGGCCTGGTTCAGCCCGATGCGGGTCTCGACTTCCCAGGGCCCGGTCACCACCGCGTCCGGCTGGTAGCGCCGGATCACGCGGGCAATGTCACGCCGCAGGCCCAGGCCGTACTCGAGGACGCCGTCGGGATGATCGAGGAACTCGACCTCAGCGACGCCGACCGCGCGCGAGCCTGCGATCTGTTCCTCGGTGCGCAGCGGCGCGGTCCGCTCCGGCGGGCTGCCGTCCATGCCCGCTTCCCCCCGGGTCAGGAGCAGATAGGCGACCTCCACCCCCCGCGCCGTCCAGGCCGCGACGGCCGACGACATCCCGTATTCCACATCGTCGGGGTGTGCCACCACGCACAGCACCCGGCGGAAGGCATCGTCGGGGAATGGGGGAATTACGTCAGTGGCCATGGCCGAAAGCGTAGCGGCGGCGAGCCAGGGCAAGATCAGCGGGCCAGGGCGGCCCGCCGGGCGCCGGGCCATGGGCGGCCCGCCGGGCCATGGGCGGCCCGCCAGGCCGAGGGCCGGGCCGGGGCCGGGGGGTGGGGTGACGGCCAGCGGTCAGTTCGCGTGATTCGGGCGACCCGGCACGGCAGAGCTGTGGCGTCCCTCACGGCTGGGTGAGCGGTGCCGCTGACCCGCGTCTGCGGCCGGTGATGAACGCCAGGCTGTAGAGCACGCCGGCGACGATCAGCAGGAACTGATAGCCGGTGATCAGGGAGACATACTCGAGCGTTCCGCCGACCATGGCGCCGAGGAGGTTGGCGGCGAACGCCGTCCCGGTGGACTCAACCCCGGAGAACCGCTGCGCGAAGACGAGGTTCGCGAGGAACACCGGCGCGAACGCCAGCGCGCTGGCGGCCAGGAACCGCGGGACCGCGGGCAGCCCGAGCAGCGATTCCTGCGGCACGACCCAGGCCACTCCCAGGGCCACGATGAGCGCCCCGTACAGCACCGCGGGCGGCGGCAGCCGCACCCACCTCGCCGTCTCGACGGCCAGGTAGACCGCCACCAGGACCCCGGCGAAGACCAGGGAGTTCACGAACCAGGTGGTGCCGAACAGCAGCGCGAACTGCACGATGCTCTTCGTCTCCAGCAGCATGAACGCCGCGCCCATGAAGAACAGATCCACATACCTGGTCATCCTGCGTGCCGGCCCCGATGCCGCGCGCACCGACAAGATCGATGCCAGCAGGATTAAGCCGAGGGCCAGCAGGTAGTAGCCGGGGATCGTGTTCCCGTCCAGGTACACGAACGGATGGTCGTCGGTGGCGGGCGGTACCACATTCCGGGGGTGCCGCCAGACCGCGCTGCAGTGCACGGCGGCAGGGTCGGTGCTGATGGCCAGCATCGACAGATTGCCCTGGGCGGTGCGGGCGCACGGGGCGTGTCCGTATACCGCGGCCAGGGTGCCCGCCAGCCGGTCCCGCAGCCACCTCGTCCGGTAATAGTTGTACATCGCGAAGACCCCGTCGGCCGGGTTGAGATCAGCCTTCGCCACCTGCATGGCCTGCCGGGTGAACAGGTAGCTCTCCAGCCGCAGCGACGACTGGCCCGCCACCAGGGTCAGCGAGTCGGGCAGCGCGAAGAGGATCATGTCGTACTTCGTCCTGGTCTGCTGCAGGAAGGCCCTGCCGTCGTTGATGAAGACGGAAACCCGGCGGTTCTGATACGGGTGGTCCGGGTTGAGCCGTACCCCCAGCTGGTAGATCTCCGGATCGATCTCCACGGCGTCGACGTGCTGCGCCCCCTCCGCCAGCGCGGTCGCGACATCGTTGCCGGTGCCGGCGCCGATCACCAGAACCTTGCGCAGCGGGTTGCCGGGTGCCTGCTGGTAGGGCAGGTAGTAGAACGGCGATCGGCGGCTGGCCGGCTGGATGACCTGATGCGGGACACCGTTGGCCTCGATCAGGTACGAGCTGCCGTGCCTGGCCACCGAGACGCGGTAGTACGGCGACCACAGGTCGGCAGACGCGAGGGACTCGGCGCCGAGCAGCCCCACCAGGCTCAGCAGGGCTGCGCACTGAACGACGCCGATGCGCTTGCCGTAGAGCAGGGCAAGGACCAGCGCGACGACGAGGCCCCACGCCAGCGGCTTGGCGTCGGCGAACGAGAGAGCCGAGAACACGCCAATCCCCGCGAGACTTCCGATGATGTCCAGCCGGTAGGCATCCAACGGCCGGAACCGGGCGAATGTCCGCGCGACGCCCTCGCCGATCATCATCATCACGCCGGCGACCGCCAGGAAGATGACAGGCAGGGTCACCCAGGCGGGCAGGCCGGTCGGGCGCAGCGTCGAGGTGAAGAACAGGAGCTGGCTGCCGGCCCTGTTGACCTGTACGGGAAATATCATGACAAAAAGCACAAGCAGCGCGAGGGCTACCGGGGTCCAGGGAAAGAGATTGATTCGCGATCTCGCTCGCAGGAAGCCGATGCCAATGCCGAGGAAGCTCCCCAGCAGCACGAAGTTGGAGAAGTAGGAGAGGTAGACGACATTCGCCCCGGTCCACCGGATCAGCGCGAGCTCGACGAACAGCATCAGGAAGCTCAGGGCGAACAGCCGAAGCCTCGCCGTCGACGTCCGGCCGGCTGATCCCGGCTCGCGCTGGCCGCCAGTGGCGGCAGGCCCGGCGGCATCCTGCCCGATCAGCACCGCGAGCCGACGCCGGCCCGGCCGCGGCGGCGAAAGTCCCGGCGACGGGGGGACCGGGTCGGCGGTGAGGTCACGCGTCATCGGCGGCTTGTCCTTGCCTTTCTACAGCCGACACCGAAAGTCCGATAGCCTAGGGGGCCAAGCGCTACCGGGGCAAGCAGCGCGGGGCGGTCGGTCAGATCAGGGACAAGCCGCAACTGGCGTCGGCGGGTACGCTCAGGGCGTGCCCCAGATGGCCGGGAAGACCGACTCGGAGATCTTTTTCGACGCGCCGGCCGTCGGCATCGGCGCCACCGGCCGGCTGACGCGCACCGTCGCTGCGACAAGATGAGCGGCTGGGCCCTGACCGCCTACGGCGTCGCCGCCCTGGCCTTCATGATGGTCATGTACGCGCTGGAGGGCAGGCACCCCCGATTCATTCTGGCGTTCGCCCTCGGGTGCATGCTGGCGAGCAGCTACGGATTCCTGTCAGGGGCATGGCCGTTCGGGGTGGTCGAGGCCATCTGGTCGCTGATCGCCCTGCGCCGGTTTCAGCGCCGGGCCACCGGCGGCCGCTGAGTGATACCGGGATCGGACTCACCTGGCATGGACCAGGCGTGCCCGCCGCCGCGAGAGCCCGCGCCCAGTGCGGGAATAAGCCCGGCATGGTAACGGAGTGAGCCCGCGCGCATACTCGGGCACTACAGCGTGTCAATGGCGACGATGCTGTCGGAGCGAGGCGAGCCGGTGATGATGGGCGGTCCTGTCGGGGCCGACCGGGCGCGGCGACTGCCCAGCCACGGTCATTGCGGCAGCACGGCGAACGCTCCATGCTGATTCTTATGCCGAGCGACGACGAGGTCACCGGCGGGGGAGGCGGCGCGCGGCACGCGGCCTCGCCTGCGGGACGGGATTACGGGGACATACTCTGGGCGCCCGACGCGGCGTCGATCGAGAATGCCAGGATCACCGACTACACGCGCTGGCTCGCCTCGGACCGCGGCCGGCACCTGGCAGGCTACGACGAGCTGTGGGAATGGTCGGTCACCGAGTCTAGCGAGTTCTGGTCATCGATATGGGACTACTTCGGCGTGCTGGGTGCCCGAGGGGACCGCGTCCTGGCCGGCGGCCCGATGCCGGACGTCACCTGGTTCAACGGGACAACGCTGAACTACGCGCGCAACGCGCTCGCGACCGCAGCCACCGGCCCTGACCGGACCGCCGTCATCTACCGGTCCGAGGCTGGCCATCGCGGCAGGCTGACCTACGGCGATCTGGATCTCCAGGTCGCCCGCCTCCGCGCCGCGCTGCGCGGCCTCGGCGTCGGCAAGGGCGACCGGGTCGCGGCCTACCTGCCCAACGGCCCGCAGGCCCTGATCGGGCTGCTCGCCACCGCCAGCCTCGGGGCGATCTGGACGTCCTGCTCCCCGGACTTCGGCGCCCCGAGCGTCATCGACCGGTTCGCGCAGGTCACGCCGCGCGTGCTGATCGCCGTCGACGGCTACGTCTACGGCGGGAAGACCTACGACCGGCGCGATGAGGTCGGGGCGATCGCCGCGGCGCTGCCCGGGCTCGACGGCGTGATCACGGTCAGCTACGCCGGGACCGGGCCGGCTCCGGCCGACCTGCCGGGCCGGGTCCTCGACTGGGATAAGCTCCCTGCGGCCGACCGTGGCGGCAGGCCGGCCGGAAGGGTCACCGAGTTCGAGGAAGTCCCGTTCAGCCATCCGTTGTGGGTTTTGTACTCATCCGGTACCACCGGCCTGCCCAAGCCGATCGTGCACGGTCACGGCGGGATCGTGCTTGAACACCTCAAGGCGTTGTCCCTGCACCAGGACATCACCCCGGCCGACACCTTCTTCTGGTACACCACCACCGGCTGGATGATGTGGAACTACCTGGCCGGCGCGCTGCTGACCGGGGCGGCCGTGCTGACCTATGACGGCAGCGCGGTGCATCCCGGCACCGATGCGCTCTGGCGGCTGATCGCCGAGACCGGCGTCAGCTACGCGGGCACGGGCGCGCCGTACCTGCTTTCCTGCGGGAAGGAAGGCCTGTCCCCTGGCGCCCGGCATGACCTGTCCCGGCTGCGCGGCGTCGGCTCGACCGGGTCCCCGCTGCCGCCCGAGGGTTTCCGCTGGGTTTACGACCACGTGGCGACCGGCTCAGCGGCGCCGGCCTTCGTGCTCGGCTCGTTCTCCGGCGGTACCGACCTGTGCGCCGGCTTCGTCGGCCCGTGCCCGCTGCTGCCGGTCCGGGCCGGGATTATCTCCGGGCCGTGTCTGGGCGCCAAGGTGGAAGCCTTCGACGCGGCCGGCCACCCGGTGATCGGCGAGGTAGGCGAGCTGGTGATCACCGCGCCGATGCCGTCAATGCCCGTCGGCTTCTGGAACGATCCCGGCCGCGAACGGTACCGGGCAAGCTATTTCGCCGACTATCCCGGCGTGTGGCGGCATGGTGACTGGATCATGATGCTGCCCGGCGGCGGCTGCGTCATCTACGGCCGGTCCGACGCGACGCTGAACCGGGGCGGAGTGCGGATGGGCACGAGCGAGTTCTACCGCGTCGTGGAGCGGCTGCCGCAGATCGCCGACAGCCTGGTCATCGACACCGGCCGGCTGGGCCAGGACGGGCGGCTGATCCTGTACATCGTGCCGGCCGCCGGCCAGCAGATCGACGATCAGACGATATCCGCGATCAGGGCGGCGCTGCGCTCGGAGCTGTCGCCGCGGCACGTCCCCGACGAGGTCCACCGGGTGCCGGGCATTCCGCGGACATTGTCGGGCAAGAAGCTTGAGGTCCCCGTCCGGAAGATCCTGCAGGGCACGCCGGTGGCCGACGCCGCGGACCCGGACGCGCTGGCCAACCCCGAGGTGCTTGATTACTTCGTGCCGCAGGGGCCGGAGAGACAGCCAGGTGATTAGCTCAGGCCGCGCTACTGTCTGCCGAGGCCGTCAGGGCCATCAGCCGCAAGCCTGCGGGGCCGGAGCGGGACGAGGAGTGGGAGACCATGTCGGAGCAAGCGGATGACACCCGGCATGCCTTGCTCGCGGAGGAGTGGGAGACCATGTCGGAGCAAGCGGATGACACCCGGCATGCCTTGCTCGCGGCGGCGGCCGGGACCGTCGCGGCGGCGGCGGGCATCGACGATGCCGGCAGTTACCTGCGCACGTATTACCGGCATGTCGCGGATCAGGACCTGACGGAGGCCGGCCCCGGCCGGATTGCCGCGGTGGCGATGACGCATGCCGCCTTCGCCGCGCACCGGCCGCAAGGCCGGGCGCTGGTCCGGATCCGCCCCGGCGGGCAGGCTGCCTTCGACCCGGCCAGGGACGTGATCGACATCGTCACCGATGACATGCCGTTCCTGGTCGACTCGATCACGATGGCGCTGGCCGCCCACGACCAGGCCGCCCGGCTGGTGGTGCATCCGCAGCTGCGCGCCCGCCGGGACGTCAGCGGATCTCTGCACGGCGTGCTCGACCTGGTCGACGGGGCGGCCCCGACGCACGACGAGATCGCCGAGTCGTGGATCCATCTTGAGCTGCCGAGGCTGGCCGACGGGAAGGCCGACGAAGTCGCCGCCGATCTGCAGCGGGTGCTGGCCGATGTGCGGGTGGCGGTGGAGGACTTCCCCCGGATGCGCGCGAGGGCAGTGCAGCTCGCCGATCAGCTGGCTATCTCGCAGGCACCGGGCGGGCCGGGCGGTCCGGGCGCAGGGCCGGGCGGCCCCGAGTCCCCGGCGGAGATCGCGGCGCTGCTGCGCTGGCTGGCCGACGGTCATTTTACCTTCCTCGGCTATCGCGAGTATGACCTGGAGCAAGGCCCGGAGGGGATGGCGCTGCGCGGCGTGCCGGGCACTGGACTTGGACTGCTGCGGCATGACAAGCCGGGACCAAGCTCGTTCGCCGCCCTGCCGCCCGAGGTGCGGGCCAGGGCGGCTGACCCGCAGCGGCTGATCCTGACCAAGGCCAACTCCCGCTCGACCGTGCACCGGCCCAGCTATCTCGACTACATCGCGGTGAAGCGGCTCAATGACGCCGGCCAGGTGGCGGGCGAGAACCGGTTCCTCGGCCTGTACACGCACGTGGCCTACTCGGAGACCATCACCAGGGTCCCGGTCCTGCGCCGCAAGCTGACCGAGGTGCTCGCGGCGGCGGGGCTCGCCGCCGACAGCCACGACGGCGCGGACCTGACCGAGATCCTCGAGGAGTACCCGCGCGATGAGCTTTTCCAGACGGCGGCAGCCGACCTCGTCAAGGTGACGGCGGGCGCGCTGCGGCTGCGCGAGCGAGCTCACACGATGCTGTTCCTGCGCAAGGACATCTACGGCCGGTTCATGTCCTGCATGATCTACCTGCCCAGGGATCGGTACACCACCAAGGCGAGGCTGCGGGCCATCGGGATCCTGCGCCGGGCCCTGAACGGCGGCCAGGTCGACTACAGCGCGATGGTCGGCGAATCGCCGGTAGCCAGGCTGCATATCGTGGTACGGGCCGGGCCGGGCTGCCAGCTGGCCGACGTGGACCCGGCCGCGCTCGAGCGGGAGATCGCCGCAGCCGCCCGATCCTGGGATGACGATCTTGCTGAGGAAGCGGTCCGGCAGCTGGGCGAGGAGCGGAGCCGGGCGCTGCTCACGATGTTCGCTCATGCCATCCCCGAGACCTACAAGTCGGACGTGCCGCCCTCGGCGGCGGTGTCCGATCTGGTCAGGATAATGAAGCTGCGGGATTCGGACGGCAGCACCTCGTTCGAGCTGTGGGAGTCGGAGGGTTACGTGGGCGGGGTGCCCGTCGAGGACGAGCCGCATCCGCGCGACGGCGACCCCGGCGGACGGCCTCGGGTCCCGCGGGTCTGGCGGCTGAGCATCTACCGCGCTGGCACTCCGATCACGCTGACCGATGTGCTGCCCCGGCTACAGCACATGGGCGTCGAGGTCGTGGACGAGCATCCGTACGAGTTCGCCGCGGAGCAGCTGTACTGGATCTACGACTTCGGCCTGCGGCGCAGCTCCACCGCCGCGGGGGGGACGGCGGTTGCAGGCGGCACGGTGGGTAACACGGCCGGGCCGGCCGAGGCGGCTGCCGACGCCAGCGCGCCGGTGCTGCTCGAGTCAGTCCGCGACCTCGTTGAGGGCGCGCTGGCAGCACTGTGGCGCGGTGATATCGAGGACGACGGCTTCAATGCCCTGGTGCTCGCCGCGCAGCTGACCTGGCGGCAGGTCGTCATGCTGCGCGCCTACGCCAAGTACCTGCGGCAGGCGGGCAGCGCGTTCAGCCAGTCCTACATCGAGCGGGTGCTGCGCTCTAACGCCCGGGTGACCAGGCTGCTGGTCAGGCTCTTTCAGTCCAGGTTCGACCCGCTGCGGCGGGACGGCGAGGCCGAGCGCAGCGAGGCGATTGCCGAGGAGATACGCGGTGAGCTCGACGAAGTGGCCAGCCTGGACGAAGACAGGATCCTGCGGGCGTACTGGGGGCTGATCGGCGCGACCGTGCGCACCAACTACTTCCGCGGACAGCGCGACGCTGACCGTCTGCGCAGCTTGAGCGGGCCGGGCGGGGCCGTCGGGCCGGGTCACCTCACCGGCCCGCGCCAGCGCACCGTGCCGCGCGATGCTCCGACGCGGGCACCGTACCTCGTCGTCAAGCTGGACGCGGCGCATGTTCCCGACCTGCCGGCGCCGCGGCCGAAGTTCGAGCTGTTCGTGTACTCACCCAGGTTCGAAGGCGTGCATCTGCGATTCGGCAGTGTGGCCAGAGGGGGCCTGCGCTGGTCGGACCGGCTCGATGACTTCCGTACCGAGATCCTCGGCCTGGCCAAGGCACAGGAGGTCAAGAACGCTGTGATCGTGCCCTCGGGAGCTAAGGGAGGCTTTGTCTGCAAGCAGCTGCCGCCGACCCGCGATCGCGAGGCCTACCAGGCTGAGGTCCGGGCCTGCTACCGGATGCTCATCAGCGCGATGCTGGACGTAACCGACAATCTGGAGGGCGGCCAGGTAGTGCCGCCGACCCAGGTGGTCCGCCGCGACGACGACGATCCCTACCTGGTGGTGGCGGCGGACAAGGGGACCGCCACCTTCTCCGACACAGCCAACGAGATTGCGCTCAGCCGCGGCTTCTGGCTCGGGGATGCCTTCGCCTCCGGCGGCTCAGCGGGCTACGACCACAAGAAGATGGGCATCACCGCGCGCGGTGCCTGGGAGTCGGTCAGGTTCCATTTCCGTGCGCTGGGCATTGACGTCGACGCTGACGACTTCACCGTCGTCGGTATCGGTGACATGTCGGGCGACGTGTTCGGCAACGGGATGCTGCTGTCCCGCCGAATCAAGCTCGTCGGCGCATTCGACCACCGGCATATTTTCCTGGACCCGGACCCGGACCCGCAGACGAGCTTCGCCGAGCGGCAGCGGCTGTTCGATCTGCCGAGGTCCTCCTGGGCAGATTACGAGGCCGCACTGATCTCCGAGGGCGGGGGAGTCTGGCCGCGCTCGGCCAAGTCCGTGCCGATCATGCCGCAGGTCCGCGCGGCACTGGGGCTGGCCGAGGACTGCGTCGCGCTGCCGCCGGATCAGCTGATCAGCGCGATGCTCGCAGCTCCGGTCGACCTGCTCTGGAACGGTGGCGTCGGCACGTATGTGAAGGCCACCTCGCAGACGCATGCGGACGCGGGTGACAGGTCTAACGACGCCGTCCGGGTGAACGCCTCCGAGCTGCGCTCCAAGATCATCGGCGAGGGCGGCAACCTCGGTCTTACCCAGCAGGCCAGGATCGAGTTCGCGCTCGCGGGCGGTCTGGTGAACACCGATTTCATCGACAACTCCGCGGGCGTTGACACTTCCGACTACGAGGTCAACATCAAGATCCTGCTGGACGGGGCGGTCCGGGATGGCGGGCTGGCCCCGGCCGACCGGGGGATGCTGCTGCAGCAGATGACCGGCGAGGTCGGCGCGCTCGTGCTGGAGCACAACTATCAGCAGAACAGGACGCTTGCCGTCAGCCGCGCGCAGGCCGCCCAGATGCTGCATGTCTACGCCCGCTACATCCGCAAGCTGGACCGGGAGGGCAAGATCCGGCGACGGCTCGAGGTGCTGCCGGGAGAGCGGGAGGTCGCCGAGCGCCGGTCAGCGGGCACCGGGCTGACCGTCCCGGAGTATGCCGTTCTGCTGGCGCATACAAAGATCATCGCAACGCAGCAGGTGCGCCATTCCGGCCTGCCGGATGACCCGTACCTGCGCCGCGCGCTGACCGGCTACTTCCCCACGGCCCTCCGTGAGCGTTACGCGAGCCGGATGACGGCGCACCGGCTGCACCGGGAGATCATCACCACCGCCGTGGTCAATGACATGATCGACAGGTCGGGTATCACCTTCGTGTTCCGGCTGAACGAGGAGACCGGAGCGTCGACAGCCGAGATCACCGCGGCCTGGCTGGTCGCCAGGGACGTCTTCGACATGCCCGGCTTCTGGGCGCACATTGAGGCGCTGGACGGCACCGTGGATCCCTCGGCGCAGATCCTGGCGATGCTGGAAGGCCGCAAGCTCAGCGAGCGGGCCGCCCGGTGGCTGCTGCATTTCCGCCGCCCGCCGTTCGACATCCAGGCGACGATCGACTTCTTCGCAGGCGGCGTGCTGACCGTCGCGGCAGGGCTGCCCACGCTGCTCGCCGGCCGGGATCTGTCCGGATTCGAGGAGCGCCGGAACTCCTTCGCCGGCCGCGGCGTGCCGGAGAAGCTCGCCGACCGGATCGCGGCCATGGTGGCCGCCTACTCGGCTTTCGACATCGTGGAAATCGCCCGCGGCACCGGCCGGGCGGTCGAGGAGACCGCCGAGGTCTACTTCGACCTCGCCGACCGCCTGCAGATCACCCGGCTGCGCGACCGGATCACCGCGCTGCCGCGCGACGACCGGTGGAACACCATGGCCCGCAATGCCCTGCGCGATGACCTGTACAGCGCGCATGCCGCCCTGGCCAGGGACGTACTGGCGGTGACCGAGCCGGCCAGCCCGGAGCACCGGCTGGCAGGCTGGGTGCAGCGCAACGACTCAGCGGTACGGCGCGCCACCCAGACACTGACCGAGATCTGGGAGAACGACACGTTCACGGTGGCGACACTGTCGGTGGCTGTCCGGGCTGTCCGCGCTCTCGTGGCGGCTAGCGCGCTCCCCGGCTAGCGGCCCGGCCTGCCGCGCCGCCGGCCGCGCTCCGCGGCTCGCGGGCCGCCGCGCCGCTAGCGCGCCCCCTGGCGCGCGGGCCGCCGAGCCGCTCACTGCGCTGCGGCGCGGGTGAGCAGGGCCGCGAAGGTCTCGGGGTCGATGTTGCCGCCAGACAGGACGACGGCCGCCCGATGCCCGCTGACCGCCGCGGCTCCGGTCAGCAAGGCGGCCAGCGGCACCGCCCCGCTCGGCTCGACCACCAGCTTGAGCCGGGTGAAGCAGAACCGCATTGCCTCGATGATCGCTGCCTCCTGCACCATCACGATATCGTCGAGCAGCTTGCTGTTGATGGCGAATGTGAGCTCTCCCGGCTGGGCGGCAAGCAGTCCGTCAGCGATCGTTTCCGGTGCCGCCAGGCTGACCCGGCGGCCTGCCCGCAGCGACCGGCGGGTGTCATCGGCGCCGGCCGGCTCTGCCCCGATCACCGCGGCATTGGGCAGCAGCGCCGTGACGGCGGTCGCGACGCCAGCGGCCAGCCCGCCCCCGCCGACCGGCACCAGGACAAGATCGAGCTCGCCCGCCTGCTCGGCCAGCTCCAGGCCCAGGGTGCCCTGGCCCGCCATGATCTCGTAGTCGTCAAACGGGCGGATCATGGTCAGCGACCGCTCTCGCGCCAGCGCCGCAGCCAGCACCTCCCGGCGCTGCGCGGCCGGGTCGTAGCGGTGTATTTCGCCGCCGTAGCCCTCGATGGCCGCTAGCTTGGCCGGCGATCCCGTCGTGGGGACGACGACCACGGCATGCACGCCGAGCAGCCGGGCCGCGAGCGCCACGGCGGCGCCGTGATTGCCGGACGAGTAGGCGACCACGCCCCTGGCCCGTTCGCCAGCGTCCAGCTGGCTCAGCCGGTTGTAGGCGCCGCGGAACTTAAATGAGCCGGTCCGCTGCAGGTTCTCGGCCTTCAGGAATACGCTCGCCCCGCACGTCGAGTCGAGCGTCACGGAGGTCAGCAGCGGCGTGCGATGGCAGACACCGCTGAGCCGGCCGGCGGCGGCCCGGATTCGGTCGACGGTGAGGCCTGCGCATCCGGCGGTCTCTGGCTGGCCGGCAGCCGGCTGACCGGGGTCACCGATCACCTGCCGCGTCTCCATTCGTCACGTATTGTCACCGTCCGCCCGTGCTCCGGGGATCCGGCGCGGCGCGGCGGGCATCTGCGGAAGCAGTCGACATGTCAGCCTGACGTAGGCTTTCGGACATGGCAACCGACACTGCGAGCGAAATCTCGGCGCTAGCGTCAAAGCTCGCCAGCGTGGAGGCCGTCCTGGGCCCGGACAAGATGCGCAAGGAGGCCGACAGCCTGCGCGAGCGGTCGGCCGATCCCAGGCTCTGGGAAGACCAGGAGCAGGCACAGATAGTCACCAGAAGGCTGTCCTACCTTGATGGCGAGCTGACCCGGCTGGCGGGACTGCGCAGCCGGCTTGAGGATACCGAGGTGATGTTCGAACTCGCCGAGAGCGAGAACGACGCGCCCACCAGGGAGGAGGCCATGCGCGAGCTGGCGGCGCTGCACAGGGAGATCGACCAGCTCGAGATCAGGACGCTGCTGTCCGGCGAGTACGACTCACGCGACGCGCTGATAACCATCAACGCGCAGGCGGGCGGAGCGGACGCCGCCGACTGGGCGGAGGGCCTGCGGCGGATTTACCTGCGCTGGGCGGAGCGGCACGGGTACCCGACCGAGATCTACGACACCTCCCTGGCTGAAGAGGCCGGGATCAAGTCCACCACCTTCGTGGTGAAGGCCCCCTACGCGTACGGCACGCTGCGCGGCGAGCACGGCACGCACCGGATGGTGCGAATCTCCAAGTACGACAATCAGGGGCGGCGGCAGACCTCGTTCGCCGGGGTAGACGTCATTCCGGTCGTCCAGCAGGCCGATCACATCGAGATTCCCGAAGACGAGATCCGGGTCGACGTATTCCGGTCAAGCGGTCCAGGCGGCCAGGGCGTGAACACGACCGATTCCGCCGTGCGGCTCACCCACCTGCCGACGGGGATCGTGGTGTCCTGCCAGAACGAGCGCAGCCAGATCCAGAACCGGGCCAGCGCGATGGCGGTGCTGCAGGCCAAGCTGCTCGAGCGTAAGCGCGGGGAGCAGGCGGCCAAGCTGAACGAACTGCGCGGCGACGGCGGGCGGAGCTGGGGCACCCAGATCCGCAACTACGTCCTGCACCCATACCAGAACATCAAGGACCTGCGGACCGGTTACGAAACCGGCAACACCGCAGCGGTACTGGACGGCGAAATCGACGACTTCATCGCAACCGAGATCCGCTGGCTGCGTACCCAGGGACTGTAGCGCCGATGCGCGGCAGCCGGGCGGCCGCCCAGCCAGGTCCCGGGACCGGCGGGACCGGTGCGCCCGCGTCCAGCGGGACCGGAGTGCTAGCGGCCGCGGGACCGGAGTGCTAGCGGCGGTCAGCGCGCCAGATGCGTCGCGGTCAGCGCCAGCAGCAGGAGCACGAAGAGGGCAGCGAGCACAAGCGGCACGCTGAGGCCAGGACCTGAGTGATGTACGTGTGTCCTGGCTGCTCGGCAGGTCGCGCACCGGCCCTCGGCGACCGGCCCGGCGCACTGGGCGCAGATCAGGTGCTCGCAGCTCATCTGGGCTCCTCGGGCCGGCTCTTACCCGGTCACTTCGACGATGTTGGACCTTCCTCACCAGTTTCCCCCCTAGACTGGCCCGTGCCAAACCGGGCCCTGATGAGGGGCTTGCCAGGCGCAGCCAGCAGTCTCGTCGAGCGCGTGTGATTGGGCCAGTGATCCACTTCGACAACGTCACCAAGACGTACCCGAATCAGAGCCGTTCCGCCCTGGAAAGTGTCACCCTGGACGTGCAGAAGGGCGAGTTCGTGTTCCTGGTCGGGCCCTCGGGATCGGGCAAATCGACCTTCCTGCGCCTAGTCCTCAAGGAGGAGCGTCCCACAGACGGCCGGATCCACGTCGCGGGGAAGGACCTGGCGCGGCTGACGAACTGGAAGGTGCCGCATCTGCGCCGCCGGATCGGCTGCGTATTCCAGGACTTCCGGCTGCTGCCCACCAAGAGCGTCTACCAGAACATCGCGTTCGCGCTTGAGGTGATCGGCAAGCCGCGGCGTTTCATCAGGAAGGTTGTCCCCGAGGTGATCGACCTGGTGGGCCTGGAGGGCAAGCGCGACCGGATGCCAGATGAGCTCTCCGGCGGTGAGCAGCAGCGGGTCGCGATGGCACGGGCCTTCGTGAACCGGCCGATGATCCTCCTCGCGGATGAGCCGACGGGCAACATCGACCCGGCGACATCCATCGGCATCATGAAGGTGCTCGACCGCATCAACCGGACAGGTACTACTGTCGTCATGGCTACGCACGACGCGGCGATCGTGGACTCCATGCGCAAGCGTGTCATCGAGCTTGAATACGGCAAGGTGGTACGAGACCAGGCGCGGGGGGTCTACGGCCAGGCCTACTGACCTGACCGACGAGGATTACCGAGGGATCTCGAAATGCGTGCCCAGTTTGTGTTCCATGAGGTGTGGATTGGCCTGAAGCGTAATCTGACCATGTCCATCGCCCTGGTCGTGGTAGTCGCGATCAGCCTCTCGCTGCTCGGCACCGGCCTGCTGTTCGTCAAGCAGGTCGACAATACCCGGACGTACTGGCAGGGCAAGGTCCAGCTGTCGATCTACCTGTGCAGCGGCGGCACCATGTCGGCCCCGCAATGCGCCAAGAACGGCCCGGCCACCGCCTCGGAGCGGGCCCAGGTCCTCGCCGAGCTGACGAAGATGCCGCAGGTGGCACGTGTTAGCTACGTGTCGCAGCAGGAGGCGTACAAGCAATTCAAATCGGAGTTCGCGCAGAGCCCTTCGTTCGTCAGCTCAGTGAGTGCGGGCCAGATCCCCGAGTCCTTCCAGGTGAAGCTGAGGAACGCCGAGACCGACGAGGCCACCGTGGCGGAAACCGTCAACGGCGCGCCGGGGGTAGACCAGATCGTCAATGACGCGTCGATACTCGACAAGTTCTACAAGCTGCTCGATGGCGCTCGGAACGCGGTCGTGGTCATCGCGATCATCCTGATCATTGCCGCGATCCTGCTGGTCGCGAACACGATCAGGCTGTCGGCCTTCAGCCGCCGCCGGGAGACCAGCATCATGCGGCTGGTCGGCGCGTCCAACTTCTACGTGCAACTGCCCTTCCTGGTCGAGGGCATGATCGCAGGCTTGTTCGGCTGGCTCGTCGCGACCGGCCTGCTGGTCGGGGTCAAATCGCTCTGGCTCAACGGGATGAAGCAGTACTTCCCTTTCAACGTCCAGCTCAGTACGGCGGACCTGGTTGAGGTGATCATCCTGGCGATGATCATCGGCTTGCTGCTCTGCGGCGCCACGTCGTTCCTTACTCTCAGGCGCTACCTGCGCGTGTGACGCCGGGAGTGGCCGAAGTGGCAGCTGAGCAGGGCAAGAAGATCGTCGCGAGGAACCGTCGAGCGCGGCACGACTATGCCATTGAGGATGCGGTGGAGGCCGGGCTGGTGCTGACCGGCACCGAGGTGAAGTCGCTGCGGGCTGGCCGGGCCTCGCTGACTGACGGTTTCGCCCAGATCTCCGATGGCGAGGCCTGGCTGCACGGAGTGCACATTCCCCAGTACACACTCGGCACCTGGACCAACCATGAGCCGCGTCGTACCCGTAAGCTGTTGCTGCATCGGCGGGAGATTGACCGGCTCGCGCGCGCAACCGCAGAACGCGGCTTGACGCTGGTCCCGTTGTCGCTGTACTTCAAGGACGGGAAGGCGAAGGTCGAACTGGCTCTGGCCCGCGGCAAGCGGACCTACGACAAGCGTCGTGACCTAGCGCGCAGAGATGCTGCGCGGGAGGTTGACCGTGCCTTGCGGCGCCGGAACTAAGGCAGTGGCGGCCCATGGCCGACGCGACTAGCGGCCGATCAGGCGGCGGGCGGGGCGGCACCCGGCAGACGGGATCGCCGGGCGGCGGTAACCGGGTCAGGGGGATCCGGGACGGGAAAGGACGAGTCGGGGAAGCAGCGGTGAGTCGCATTCGCTCGCGCATCACGATGTTCCGGGCAGTAGCCGTGATCGGGGTGGCGGGCGTCGTGGCCGTGATCATCGGCACTGGCGGGATCTCGCCGGCGCCCTCGGTCGAGCCCACCGTGCAGGCCTTCCTGCTTGCCTGGGAGAACGGCCAGTATTCGAAGGCCGCGAGCATGACTACCGGCGCCCCGGCCGTCGTCGAGCGATCGCTGTCCGGTGTCTACCGGCAGCTGAACGCGGCCGAGGATTCCCTGAGCATGGGCCAGATTACCCAGCGCGGCAACACCGCGACCGCGTATTTCCACGCCTCGGTGGACCTGGGCCGCAACGGACTGCCGTGGAAGTACCGCGGCTGGTTTGTCCTGCACAGGACCGGCTCGACCTGGAAGGTGTCGTGGAGTCCTTCGGTGCTCGTCCCCGGGCTGCGCGAGGGACAGCGGCTGGCCGTGCTCACCACGATTCCCGGCCGTGCACCGGTGCTCGACGCGACCGGCAAGCCGCTGGCGCTGCTGTCTGGCGTCTACGTCGCAGGCGTGCGGCCGGGCAGCCTGCCCCATCCGGCCGCGACCGCCGATGCCCTGGCGCGCGCTACCAAACTGGACGCTGGCGAGATACTGGGCCAGATCACCGCGGCCCCGTCAGGCAGGTTCCTCGAACTTGCCCGGCTGCAGCCCGCGGTCTACCGGCGGATGAGCGCGGCGCTGGGCAGGGTGCCCGGTCTGATCGTCAGGCGGAGCACGATCCGGCTGTTCCGCAGCCTCGCCCCGGTGGTCACGGGCTCCGTCGGCACGGAGACCGCCGCCGTCCTGCGGGCGAACGGTGTCCCGTACCAGCCGGGCACCACGGTCGGCCTGTCGGGGCTCCAGCAGGCGTTCCAGCGCACCCTGACCGGAACGCCCACGACGGAGGTAGTGATAGCGGCTCAGGACGGCCGCCTGGTACGCGTGCTGCGGCGGTGGAGCGGCCATTCGGGCGCGGCGGTGCGAACGACCGTCAGCTCCCCCGTCCAGCGCGCTGCCGACAACGCACTGGCCGGGCTGCCGTCCTCGGCCGCGATTGTCGCCGTCCAGGCGGGCACCGGCAAGATCCTGGCCGTGGCTGAGCATAGAGCGGCAGGCTTGCCTGCGGTGCGGCCGCTGGCCGGCCGTTACCACCCCGGCCAGGCTTTCACGATCATCTCCACCGCCGCCCTGCTGGCGGCCGGATTCAATGTCCGCACTCAGATCCCGTGCTACAGCACGAACCCCGTCGGCGGCGAGATATTCTCCAACGACCCGGAGCCCCATCTGGGCGCGCAGCCGCCCTTCACGAGCGACTTCACGCATGCCTGCAGCACCGCGTTCGCCGGGCTCTCGCTGCAGCTGGACTCGAAGAGCCTGGCAGCGGCCGCTAACGGATTCGGCATCGGCGCCGGCTGGCGGCTGCCGCTGGCGTCCTTCACCGGGTCCATGCGGCAGCCGGCAAGTTCTGCCCAGGTCGCGGCGGACGCCATCGGCGCGGGCAGCGTGCGTGTCAGCCCGCTCGACATGGCACTGGCTGCCGGGCTCGTCCAGTCCGGGTCCTGGTATCCGCCAGTGCTCGTCACCAGCCCGCCTGATCCGGGGCTCAAGCCTCGTGCCCCGTTCGGCCCTCAGGTCGTCTCGACCCTGCGGTCACTGATGCGGTCGACCGTGGCCAGCGGGGCGGGCATGGCGGCGAATATCGGCAAGTCGGGAATGTCCGCTGTATACGGGCAGGTAGGCAGCGCACCGCTCGGCTCGGGCAGCCGCCTGCGCACAAGCTGGTTCGTCGGCTTCCGGGGGAATGTTGCGTTTGCCGTGCTGATCCTCACTGAGTCACCCGATGCCACGGCTGCAGTCCTGGCCGGCCAGTTTGCCCGGGCGCTGAGACCAGATCTGTGACCGCAACGTTACCTTCATTTTGGTAACAACGAGCAACCCTGAGCCTGCGCTGCGGCGTCTTACCTAATGACTGGGATGCCGCTCGGGGGGTTGCGGCCCAGTCACAGTAAGGGGATCCGGGCCTCAACTCGGGGGAGGCCCGGCCTTTGAAGACCGGCCACGACCCGCCGGTCAACCCCCGTGGGCGCACTTTCGGCCACCGCCCGCGCCCACGGGGGTTTCTCGTCGCCTTTCGCGGACGCCCCGATGGCTGCCGTGCTGTGCAGCCAGCCCGAGGGCGCGCGAGCTGCTTACCTCGCCGGTGGCTGATGTCCAGGTGCGCTCCTCCCGGCGGCTGATCTTGGCAGGCCTGATCCGCCCTTGGTGCGCCCGATCCGCGGTGCCGGTGATCGGGTAGACTCGGCGATGCCGCACAGTTTCCGGCAAGGGGGTGACAGGCTTCGACTTCGGTAGTTGATCCAGGGGAAGCGTGCCGAGGGTCGCGGTGATGACCTCGTAAATCCTGTGACCGCATGATGATAAGTGCCAAGCAAAATCGCACTGTTCTCGCCCTCGCGGCCTAACACCGCGAGTTAGAGAACTGTCAGCCCGGGAGCGCCTCCGGCCCGGTGTCTGGCATCAGCAAGGAGGATCCACCGTCCGGCCCGGCCGCGGGACCAGGCGGGACACCAGACAGCGGCTGAGCCTGGTCGGCGGCTTGCCTGCATGACCGCCGGGGCCGAGAAAGCCACGGCAGGCTGCGCACGGAGAAGCCCTGGTGAGGTACTGAAGGACGCGGGTTCGATTCCCGCCACCTCCACGAACGAGGCTCGCGGTAGACACCGCTACCGCAGCCTGCGTGTCCTTGACTGTATGGTCAGTCAGTCTGATTATTGTTACTATCTGTTATTATCCTAGCTAGCCGCCAGTTCTGCTGGTCGCCGTCCAGTTCGGGCACTAGGTCGGCGGCCAATGCCACCGCGCCCACGGCCTCGTCCCGCGCCAGTTCGGCGGCGAATACCGCGCGGAGCCTGTGGGGCGGCCGAATTGCCTCGAGGACGAGCGCCAGGACCCTGGTATCCGGCAGGCTGAGCGAGTACTCCAGGTGGCCCGGGGCCGTGGTAACAAGCTCCTGGCCGGAGGAGACGGCCAGGGTGGGGCCGATCGCCCGGCGACTGCGCAGCATCGCCGAGGACACCGACCCCGAGTGGGCGACCAGCGCGACCAGCCCGGCAGGCAGCGGATCAGGTTCGGCACAGCCGATCGCACGCAGGCCGCGGCTGACGTTGACGACGCCCATGCGGCCGGGCCCCGGACGGCTCCATCCCGGCGGCTTCGGCAATGGCGGCAAGCCGGCCACGAAGCGCGGGCGGGCGGGGTTCGCCGTCGGCCCGGGCCGGGCGGCGCGCCCGCAGCAGGCTGACTGAATGTTCAGTCTAGAAACCTGCTACGGTATCGACAAGGGCCAGCGACACCGAGACGAACCGCAACAGCGGGAAGACGGCAAGATGGGTGGCACTCCCGTGACGAGAGGACTGCCGCGATGACAGACCGGTCCGGCCTAGCCGAAGAGGTCCTGGGAACCGCCGACCAGCGGCGCGAGCAAATGCTGCGAGCCGCGCTGCTGGTGATCTCCGAGCGCGGTTACGCCGAGACCCGGATCGCCGACGTGGCGGAGCGCACCGGGATCAGCCCGGCGCTGGTCATCTACTACTTCAAGACCAAAGACCAGCTGCTGACCGAGGCGATCAGATACTACGAAGACAACTGGTATGCGGTCGGCCAGCGCCGGATGGCCGAGCTTTCCACCGCGGCGCAGCGGCTCGAGGAGATCGTGGCCATGACCTGCCTGCCGGAGGCGGATCCGGAGCCGCAGGATTCGTGGCAGCTGTGGCTGGACTTGTGGGCGCAGTCTGCCAGGAGTGTCGCAGTGGCCAGCGTCCGGCGGAAGTCAGACGAGCGCTGGCGGCACATCATCGAGTCGCTGGTGCTGGCCGGCCAGGAGGCGGGCGAGTTCCGCGACGTAGACCCGGCCAAGTTCGCCCTCTGCCTGTCGGC
>DATJZH010000378.1:0-5064 GCA_035499215.1 Streptosporangiaceae bacterium
GTTTCCGACGACGGGGCCAGGGCGCCCACTGCCTTTAGCCCGCCGGATGCAGCACCCGATGGGTATGGCCGTAAAATATCCGTGTAGCCCGGCCGCAACCGGCGGCCAACACCAAGGACGGCTGCAGTTCGGTCGCCCCGCACCGACCCGCGGTGGACAGAGTCAGTCCGCCGGCCCGGACCTGGAGGGGTCGTCATGGCCGTTCTGCATGCTGCAGGCAAGGACGCAGCTGATCAGGCCGAGTCGCTGACCGTCAGCGCCGCCTATGCCCGATCGCACCGGGCGGCGCTCGTCCCGTCGGTGATCGGCTCGGTCGGGCTGGAGATCGAAACCCACCTCGTGGACCTGGACTCGGTGGCCGATGCCGTGGCCTGGGACCGGGTCGGCGCGATACCGGGCATCGTTCGCGCCGCCGCCGGACGAAGTGCGGTCACCCTGGAACCCGGCGGTCAGCTGGAGCTGTCCGGTCCGCCCGTTTCGGACATTCTGACCGCCGTCACCGAGCTGCAGCACGACGGGCACCGCGCCAGGCTGGCTCTTGCGGAGCTTCGCCTCGGCGTCGCCCATGCGGGTGCCGATCCCCTCCGGCCACCTCGGAGGGTCAATCCGCGCCCGCGTTATGCCGCCATGGAACAGCATTTCGCCGCCACCGGCAAGGCGGGAGCGGGTGCGATAATGATGGACTCCACGGCGGCGATGCAGGTCAACCTGCAGGCAGGGCCGCGGCGTGGCTGGCCTGAGCGCGTGGCCCGCGCGAACCGGCTCGGGCCGACGCTGGTAGCGATCTCGGCGAGCTCGCCCTGGCTGCGGGGACGCGATACCGGGTGGAAGTCGGCACGTCAGCGGGCATGGGGCCGCCTCGATGCCCGAGCCTGCGGTCCGGTTCCCGGCTGCATCGCGTCGACCGGGACATCCGATGCTGCCGTCGACCCCGCTTCGGCCTGGGCGCGCTACGCTCTGCGCGCTCCGGTGGTCTTTGTCCGGACGCACGGGGACGACGTAGCGGCCGTGCGCACGTCGGTCCCGTTCGAGCAGTGGGCGAGCGGCGCGGTCCGGCTGGGCGGGAGGGTCCCGACGGCGGCTGATTTCGATACCCACCTCACCACGCTGTTTCCCCCGGTGCGGCTGCGCGGCTACCTCGAGCTGCGTTACCTCGACATGACCGCGCCACGGTGGTGGCCGGCGATCGCCGCGGTCGTCACGACCCTGATGGACGACCCGGTCGCGGCCGATCTGGCGACGGAGGCGACGGAGCGAACCGCGCTGATGTGGACGAAGGCGGCACGCGAGGGGCTGAATGACGCCGTGCTCGCCGACTCCGCCCGCCGCTGCATGCGGATCGCCGCCGAGCGGGTCCCCGCCCCGCTCGTCCCCGCAGTCGCCGATCTGGCCGAGCTCGTCGAGTCAGGTCGGTGCCCCGGTGACCTGCTGGCCCGGCGCATCGCCGAAATCGGACCGCAAGCCGCATTCGAGGAGCTAGCCCATGCATGAGCACGTTGTCCGCGATCTGGAGCGCGCCCGCGCTCGTACGCTGCAGCTGACCGACCTGGACGAGCCAACGTTGCTGGCCCAGCACGACCCGCTGATGAGCCCGCTCGTCTGGGATCTCGCGCACGTCGGCCAGCAGGAGGAACTCTGGCTGCTGCGCGGCGGCGATCTCACCCGGCCGGGAATGCTGGCCCCGGAGGTGGACTCGCTGTACGACGCGTTCAAGCACGCACGCGCCGACCGTCCGTCACTGCCGCTGCTGCCGCCCGTCGAGGCGAGAGCGTTCAACTACGAGGTCCGTGGCCGGGTGCTCGACCTGCTGGAGCGCACCCCCGAAGAGGACCTGTTCACCGCGGGCATGGTCGTCCAGCACGAAGAGCAGCACGACGAGACGATGTACGCGACCCTGCAGCTGCGGCAGGGGCCGCCCGTTCTCATCGCCCGACGGCCCTTGCCGCAGGGTCGCCGGGTCGAGGACAAGCGCGTCTTCGTGGCCGGCGGCCAGTTCGCGCTCGGTGTCGACGCGGCCAGCGAGCCGTTCTCGCTCGACAACGAACGGCCCGCTCATACCGTCGATGTCGCGCCGTTCTGGATCGGGCGGGTGCCGGTGAGCAACCGGCAGTGGCGCGACTTCGTCGCCGACGGCGGCTATCACCGCCAGGGCTTGTGGTCGGCGCGTGGCTGGGCGCATCGGGCCGGCGCCGGCCTGGAGCGGCCGGGATTCTGGACCGAGGAGGGCACCCGCCGGCGGTTCGGGATCGAGGAGGACGTGCCGCCGGATGAGCCGGTTCAGCACGTCTGCTACTTCGAGGCGGAGGCGTTCGCCAAGTGGGCCGGCGCCCGGCTGCCAACCGAGATCGAATGGGAGAAGGCCTGCGCCTGGGACGCTGCCCGCGGGGCCAGGCGAAGATGGCCGTGGGGATCGTCGGCGCCGACTCCGGAACTGGCCAACCTGGGCGGGCTGGGGCTGCGGCCCGCTCCCGTCGGGGCCTACCCGGGGGGTGCATCGGCCTGCGGCGCCGAGCAGATGATCGGTGACGTGTGGGAGTGGACGTCGTCAGACTTCACTCCGTGGCCGGGGTTTGCGCCGATGATCTACCGTGCCTATAGCGAGCCGTTTTTCGGCGGGGACTACAAGGTGCTGCGCGGCGGGTCCTGGGCCGTCGCCCCGTCCACGATCCGGCCGTCGTTCCGTAACTGGGATCATCCGATCAGACGGCAGATCTTCACGGGCGTGCGGCTGGCCTGGGACGCCTGAGTGTGCCGTCACCTGGCCTGGCTGGGCGCGCCGCGCTCGCTCAGTGAGCTCTTGCTCGAACCGGAGCACGGCCTGCTCGTGCAGTCCTACGCCCCTCGCCGGCAGCTCAACGGCCTGATGAATGCCGACGGGTGGGGCATCGGGTTCTTTGCAGGGTCGCGCCGGGAACCCGCGCGCTGGCGATCGAACCGGCCGTTGTGGAGCGATGCGTCGTTCGCGTCGGTGGCCCCGGTGATCTCCTCGACATGCGTGCTGGCGGCAGTGCGCTCAGCTACCCCCGCGATGCCGGCGGATGAGACTGCCGCCGCGCCGTTCCAGTCGGGGCAGTGGCTGCTGTCGCACAACGGCATCGTCGACCGGGCGGTGCTCGGACCGCACCCCGCGGCCGAGTCAGTCTGTGACGCCGCCCAGCTGGCAGCGCACCTATTCGAGTTCGGCCCCGAGCGGGCGGGCGAGTTCGTCGCCGCGCTAGGCAGGCGCGATCCCGGCGCGCGGCTGAACCTCCTGCTCACCAACGGGCGTCGGGTTCTGGCCACCCGGTGGAAGGACACGCTCAGCGTTCTTCGGACCGACGATGGCGTCGTCGTCGCCAGCGAGCCCTACGACGACGACCCGCGCTGGGCCGACGTCCCCGATCACCACCTCGTCGACGTTACGGCTGACGCCGTGACCACTACCGATCTGGAGACATGACTGATGGCAGCGGAGAATCGTGTCCAGGCTCAGCCCGGCCGGTACCTCGACGCGCTGCGCGCGGATGTGCGGGCCGGCCTTACCGCGACCCCGAAGACACTGCCACCAAAGTATTTCTACGACGCACGTGGCAGTGAGCTGTTCGATGAGATCACCCGTCTGCCGGAGTACTACCTGACCCGGGCCGAGACGTCAATCCTGCAGCGGCACGCCGCCGAGATCGCCGGGCTGTCGCGGTGCGAGTCGCTTGTCGAGCTTGGCAGCGGTACCTCAGCCAAGACCCGGCTGCTGCTGCGCGCGCTGATCGACGGCGGAACCCTGCGCGAATTCGTGCCGTTCGACCTCGACCCGGCCGTGCTCACCGAAGCCAGCGACGCGCTGGCAGCGGAGTACCCTGGCCTGCGGATCGCGCCATTCGTCGGCGACTTCGACCGCGACCTCGCCGCGATCCCCGCCAGCGGACGCCGGACTATCGCGTTCATCGGCTCCACGATCGGCAACCTTGAACCGTCGGCGCGGGCGAACTTCCTGACGCAGGTTGGCGTCGCGCTGCGTCCCGGAGACACCTTCCTCCTCGGGACAGACCTGGTGAAGGATGCCGGCCGTTTGCAGCGCGCTTACGACGACGCGTCCGGCGTGACGGCGGACTTCAACCGCAATGTCCTGATGGTCGTCAACCGGGAACTGGGCGCCGACTTCGCCGTCGAGGAGTTCCAGCACGTCGCGGTCTGGGACGCCGCCAACGAATGGATCGAGATGCGGCTACGGCCGGTGCGCGAGCAGCAGGTCACGATCAGCGATCTCGGCCTGACGGTCTCCTTTGCCGCTGGAGAAGAACTGCGCACGGAGATCTCAGCCAAGTTCCGCCGCGACAACCTCGACGCTGAACTCGCCGCGGCCGGACTGCAGACGCTGCGGTTCTGGACCGACCCGGACGGCGAGTTCGGCCTGACGCTGGCACAGTTGCCAGAGTGAACTCAGGACCCGGCGGACGGAAGGCGGCAGGCTCACTTCACTGTCCTCCCTCGGCACCGTCCGCCCTGGACCCGCTCATGATCGGCGGCCGTCTTGCCGTCGCAGACGCTACGGTCCCATCACACTGGCGACGAGAACAAAGAGTGCTGGACGGGAAGGGCGCCGACAAGGCCGTCTGTGCGGCAGGTAAGTCAGGCCCGAGGGCCGACAACGTGGTCGCCCTTCCCGTGTAAGCCAGCATGCGGCGTGGCGGGGCTGGCGGTCAAGTCATGCCGCCCAGAAATGCGCGCCCCGCCGCGATTCCCGCTGACAGCGGGCAGGCTGGCGGAAACCGGCGATGCCGGATGCGCTCCCCTGCGGACCTGGCAGTGCCATCTGGGAACCGGCTGGAGAGGCTGGCCGAAGATCGTCCAGGGCAGCGCGGCATCCCGGATCAACCGGCAGCGGCGCATCTGCTTCCGGTAAACCCGGGCGCCGTTGCCACCATCTCCGGCCTGCTGCGCTGGTCGGCCTCTGAAGGGCCACCTGAGCCCTACGCTGCCTGTGGCCGGGATCGGCTGCCCGCATATCAGGAAAGGTACTGACGCCCTGGGATAACTACCTGTTTCTAATCGCTTTAGCTGAATATCACAGAATCGCGCTCAACGAGC
>DATJZH010000379.1:0-2177 GCA_035499215.1 Streptosporangiaceae bacterium
GCTGACTCGCGGCTGGTGGCGTGCCGCCGGCCTCGGCGTTTGCGCCGCCGTCGTGGCCGGGATATGCGGCCGTAGCAGCTGCTGGGCCAGGCCCTTCAGGTGGGCTGGCTGGCCGGCGTCGGCGCCGCGCGGGGAACCGGCGCAGTCCTTCGACGAGGATGCTGAGCACGACCGAGGCGCCGAGCGCGAGCAGGAAGCCCGCCCAGGGCCTTTCCTGGAAGGCCCTGCCGCCCAGCCGGCCGAGGAAGAAGGCATAACCCGCCCAGATGACGGCGGCCGCTGCTGTGGCGGCGACGAAGCTCTTGCGCCGGTATCCCACGATGCCGCAGGTCACGGTAACCGCCGTGCGGCCGCCGGGAATGAACCGGCAGACGATGATGAGGCGGGCGCCGAACCGGTCAAGGGTGCGCTGTGCCCAGGCCAGCCTGCGTGCGCCGGCCTGGCCGGCGAAGAACCGCCGCTCGGCCGCCGGGCCGAAGCGGCGGCCGAGCAGATAGGCAAGGTTGTCCCCGGCGAACGCGCCGAGGGCCGCGAGAAAAACCAGGACCGCGATCCGCAGATCGGCCCTCCCGGCGGTCGCGACGCCGAGGGCAATGACTGCTGTCTCACTCGGCAGGATCGGCACGACCGCGTCCAGCGCCGGGATCCAGAACGCGGCCAAGTACGACAGCGGCGAGGTGATGGCTAGCTGCGACAGGCCGCTGATCATGACGACGACTGCCTTGGGGGAGTCCGGCGCCGCGGGGAACCTGTCCGCGTGCCTGACGATGCCCGGAAGGGCGCAGCTTCCTGTGTGATCACCGCCCTGATTCCAGCCATGAGGATGGGCGGCCTGCCTTGCGTTTCATCGGGGAGTCAGTGCTCCTTCATCGGCTATTTTCACTGGCTGCGACCTCACCTTCCAGGGCATCGCCGCCGAGCGCACGACAGGTGAATCCGCTGTGGTGACGGCATGGAAATGCAATCTGCGCGGCCTCACGAGACCTCCGGCCCGCAGGCCGGTACCGGGATGGACAAGCTATCTCCGGGAACCGCACTCAGCGGCAGGCTGATGACCCGGCCCGCCGCGAATCCGTCGCCGCGGGGCGGCCCGGTGGTCCGGTGCCGCAGGAGCCGGCGCGGTCGTGCCGCGATGCGCGCGCCGCCTGCAGGAGAGCAGGCTGGTGCTGGTCACGACGATGAGCACGCTGCCGATGACTGTCAGCGACAGTCCGGTGCTGATGTGCGGCACCGCAACCGGGCCGATGGCATGCACCCCAGAGTCCGCCAGCGCCTCGGTCAGGAGCTTGACGCCGATGAAGCCGAGGATGACGGCCAGCCCGGCGGACAGGTGCACCAGGCGGCTGAGCAGTCCGCCGATCAGGAAGTACAGCTGCCGCAGGCCGAGCAGGGCGAAGGCGTTCGCGGTGAAGACCAGGTACGGGTCGTGAGTGAGCCCGAAGACGGCCGGGATCGAGTCCAGCGCGAACACCAGGTCGGTTCCGGCCACGGCGATGATCAGGAGCAGGAGCGGGGTGGCCGCCAGCCGGCCCCCGGCCCTGCTGATCAGGAGGCCGCCGTCGCTGTCCGGGCTGACCGGCACACATCGCTTGACCGCACGCAGCACGATGCCGTCAGCCGGGGTCGCCTGCTTCTGGCGGCCGCTGAAGACCAGCCGCGCGGCAGCGTAGATCAGCAGCGCGCCGAAGACGTACAGGATCCAGCTGAACCGGCTGATCGCCGCGGCGCCCGCCGCGATGAAGATGCCGCGCAGCACCAGTGCCATCGCCACGCCCAGCAGCAGCACCCGGCTGTGCAGCTCCGGGGGCACCGCCGAGCCGCCGATCAGCAGCACGAAGATGAACAGGTTGTCCAGCGACAGGCTGTACTCGGTCAGCCAGCCGGCGAAGAACTGGCCGCCCGCCGCCGGATGCCCCAGCCACGTCATCGCCAGGCCGAACAGCAGTGCCAGCGCGACCGCCGCGCCGGTGTACACGGCCGCCGCGCCCAGGCCGACCTCGCGGGGGCCGCGGCGGATGCCGGTCATCAGCTCGGTTCCCAGGATGAGCACCAGCGCACCGACAGTGGCTGACCAGGCCCACAGCGGGACGTGCAGGCCGCTCATCTGCCGCTCCTGTCTAGCCCTGTCGGCCGCTCAGCTGTCAATACCTGGCGGCGGTGCCGCAAGGCCGTGATGG
>DATJZH010000380.1:0-2575 GCA_035499215.1 Streptosporangiaceae bacterium
GCGGCCGCCAGCTTGCTAGCGGATCCGGGCCTGGCGAGCACGCCTCACGGTCGTTGCCCGGACCACCGCGGTTCCACGGCCAGCCAGGCCGCATCCCAGGCGGCAAGCCGCCGCTTGTCGAGCACGTACTGGATCAGCAGCAGGGCAGTCAGCAGCAGCACCGAAAGCACGGCGGGCGTCAGCGCGGCAACCGCGATCGCCCGGCTGGTGACCTGGGCGGGCTGCAGCGGCGGGCCGGCGAGCTGGCCGGCCGAGTTCAGCCATACGGTGACCGCGCTGCCAGCGGGCAATCCCATGGTGGCGAGGATCTCGCCGGTCCGGCTGGCTCCGCCGCCAACCGGCCACCGCGCCCGCACCCAGGCCTCGCCCTGGCCGTCGTCCCCGCTGCCGCCGAGGAGGAGCGGAACCGGCTTCAGCAGCACAGCCCTGGCCGTATGCAGCCTGGCGGCCTGCGCCCTGGCTTCGTGCTGCCCGGCGTGGTAGGCCCACAGCCCGGAGCCGATCGCCGCCAGCGGCCCGCCGACCAGAAGGGCAACGAGCACGCCGATGCGCAGCCATGCCTCGGCCCGGTCCGCTGCCCGGCGCAGCGGGTTGGCGTCCAGCCCGAGACGTCTCGCCAGCTGGACGGCACGCGGACTCGCGATCAGCGGGTGCACCGCGATCACCTCCCGGGGCTCACACCACCAGAATGCGCTAGCCGGCCCGGCGGAAACAGAGCTTTCTGCCCCTTGCCGCCGGGACTTTCGGCCTGCCGTCCGGCTGGACGAATGGCGCATAGTGCTGCCCGGTCCTGCTCGGCTGCCGGCCCCGGGGCTAAGGTTAGGGCACCTGGCCTCGGAAGCTGAGCTGCAGGAGCCGCTGGTTGGAATCACCGGAACCGCGCCCGCTCATGCCGCACCTGCGGCTTGACGATCTGCTGTCGGAGCTGCAGGTCCGCTTGCAGGCAGTGCTCGCCACCAGAGACCGCGTGCACGCGCTGCTCGAGGCCGTTGTGGCGGTCGGCAGCCAGCTTGACCTCGAGGCCGTGCTCCGGCAGATCGTCGAGGCGGCGACCGGGCTGGTGAGCGCCAGATACGGCGCTCTTGGCGTGGTCGGGGACGAGGGCAGGCTGGCCGAGTTCGTCCCGGTCGGCCTGGATGAAGCCGAGATCGCCGCCATACATCACTGGCCTGAGGGCCGCGGCCTGCTCGGCGAGCTGATCAGCAATCCCCGGACGCTGCGGCTCGCGGACATCGCCAGCCATCCGAGATCCTTCGGGTTTCCCGAGGGTCATCCGCCGATGCGGTCCTTTCTCGGCGTGCCAGTGCGGATCCGCGATGAGGTCTACGGGAACCTGTACCTGACCGAGAAGAGGAATGGGGGCGAGTTCGACGAGGAGGACGAGGCGGTCGTCGTTGCGCTGGCAGCCGCGGCGGGCGTCGCGATCGAGAACGCCCGGCTGTACGAGGAGGCGCGACGGCGGCAGCGGTGGCTGCAGGCCAGTGCCGAGGTAACCCGCAGGCTGCTGTCCGGAACCGCGCCAGGCGACGTGCTGGATCTGGTGACTCAGCAGGTCCTGGAAATGTCGGGCGCTGACCTGGCCGTGCTCGCGCTGCCGGAACAGGGGCGGAACAGGCTGGTGATCCGGCACGCGGCGGGCCAGGACGCCGCGCGGGCGCGCGGGCTGGCGCTGCCCGACGACTCGCTGTCGGCTGCCGTGCTGGCGACCGGCACGCCAGTGACGCTGGAGGAGTTCAACCGGGACGAGCGGGTAGCGCGGGCGGCGCGGGAACGGATGTCGCTCGGGCCCGCGGTGATCTTCCCGCTCGGCGGCCCTGGTGATGTACGCGGCGTCCTGACCGTCGGCCGCAGCCCCGGCTCGATGCCGCTGACGCACGCCGCGACGGAGATGGTCGGCTCGTTCGCCGCGCAGGCGGCCATCGCGCTCGAGCTCGCTGACGCCCGCCGTCACGCCGAGCAGGTCACCGTGCTGCGGGATCGTGAGCGCATCGCCCGCGACCTGCACGACCTGGTCATTCAGCGGCTGTACGCGACCGGGATGTCGCTGCAGGGCGCGATGCCGCTGATCGGCCGGCCGGAGGCCGCCGACAGGGTGAGCCGCGCCGTGGATGCCATGGATGAGACGATCGGGGAGATCCGGTCAGCCATCTTCGCGCTGCAGGCGCGCCACGACCTCAAGCAGCCAGCCATCCACGGCAGGGTCTCGGGCATCCTGGCGGAGATGACGGGGCCGCTGGGATTCGCCCCGTCGCTCAGCCTGGCCGGCGACCTGGAGGAGCGGGTGCCGGACGAGATCGCCGAGCACATGCTCGCCGCGCTGCGTGAGGCGCTGTCAAACGTCGCCCGGCATGCCGCCGCCGACCGCGCTGACGTCATCATCGACGCCGGCAGTGACCTGGTGCTTGTGGTCCGCGATGACGGCGTCGGAATGCAGGACAGCGCCCGCCGCAGCGGGCTGGCAAACCTCGCCGGGCGTGCCGAGCGGCTGGGCGGGACCCTGAAGGTCGGGCCCGCCGACGGCGGCGGGACCGAGCTGCTCTGGCAGGTTCCGCTGCCCGAGGAAGGCGCGGCAGCG
>DATJZH010000381.1:0-5579 GCA_035499215.1 Streptosporangiaceae bacterium
AAGCGCGGGCGCCGACTGGCAGACCAACCCGGCTACCCAGATCAAGTGGGGCCTCGGCTATATTAAGAGCGCGTACCAGACACCGTGTGATGCATGGGCATTCTGGCAGGCCCACGGCTGGTACTGATCGGCAGCAGGCTAAAATGCACGACAGAAAGCCGGGCACTTTACGTGCCGCGGACCCGGCCGGACAGGCCGCTCGCTGCCTGTCGGAAAAGAACCTTTCCAGGATGAACGACGGCCGGTGATGACGGTGTCTGGGCGCCGTCCGGTTATCGCCAGCGGGGGCTTATCGGGACCCGGCGGATGGGCTGGCTCTTGGCGTTCCGTAGCCGCGACGATACACAATGTGAGTGCGATTCCAGTCGGCGTACCGTCGTTGAATGATCGCGAAGCGGCCAATATGAGTGACGCAAAGTAGCAGGATACCGCTGATTCTGTTATAATGTGGTGCGCTTCACAATGGCAGCGCAGTTGTCCGGATGACACGGCGTATCCGCAGGCAGGGCCCCGAGACTGTCGTTTAGGTCCGTAACTCGGGCGTAAAGTGTGATCCATATCATAGTGCCCGAATAACGATTCGAGCACTAGACGCGCCGAATAAAGGGCACAGTGGGTGGTCGACCAGCGCCCAGCGTGCGCGACGGTTGCTCCCAGTAACACACTGCCGCGAGTGACACTGTTGCCTTGACCCGCGCCACGTCCGCACGCCGCTTGCCCCGCCCCGGCTAGCCGAGGCTGCGGGCAGCGTCCCTGGGCCGCAAGCCGAGCGCCCCCCGCGCTTGACCGAAGGCACCCCTTGTCATCCGTATTCCGCAACACCAGGAAGCCCTCCAGACCCTCCCGGATTACCATGGCCGTGGCCAGCTCGACCGTCCTGGTGGCCGCTGCCGCCTCGGCAACAGTGGCAGCGTGGCCATCCGCTGCCGCAGCGCAGCCGACAGCGAGCAGGCGTGTCGTGTCGGCCGACATGGGCCTGACAGCGGTCACCCGCAAGGCTCAGGGCCAGCGCAGCATGACGCTGCCGGGCGGCGCCGGCTTGGGCTGGCAGCTCCCCGCCGAGGCCCAGTCGCCTGCCCGCCAGCTGAACCAGCAGGTGAGACGATCGTCTGCCCGCCAGCAGTCGGCGGCTCGGCCGCGGGCAGCGGCCAGGCCGGCTGCCAGGCAGAAGTCGGCGCCGCCTGTGACCATTACCACGACTGCCGCCTCCGGGTCGCCGGAGCAGATCGCCGCAGCCATGCTCGGCTCCCACGGCTGGTCATCTGGCCAGATGTCCTGCCTGGTCGCGCTGTGGGACAGGGAGAG
This sequence comes from Streptosporangiaceae bacterium, assembly GCA_035499215.1. Taxonomy (GTDB): domain Bacteria; phylum Actinomycetota; class Actinomycetes; order Streptosporangiales; family Streptosporangiaceae; genus DATJZH01. The sequence continues at coordinate 1,306 of DATJZH010000381.1, forward strand.
CGGCTGGAGCACCACCGCGGCGAACCCGTCGGGTGCGTACGGCATACCCCAGGCCCTGCCGGGGTCCAAGATGTCCAGCGCCGGCGCCGACTGGGAGACCGACCCCGCTACCCAGATCCGCTGGGGCCTCGGTTACATCCAGAGCACCTACGGGTCTCCGTGCGGTGCCTGGGCACATGAGCAGGGCGCGGGCTGGTACTAGCCGAGCAGACAAGCCGCCGCGTTTCCGCGAGCCCGGCCGGGCCCGGCCCGGCCGGGCCCGAACATCACGGGAGCGTCAGCGGAGGGGCGGCACCCGTCCGCTGCTCGTGCGGCCGGGCCATCGCGAGCACGTCCAGGGCCTTGTCCAGCTGATCCGCGGTGAGCTCACCGCGGTCCACGTGCCCGCGCGAGATCACGACCTCCCTGATCGTCTTTCCGGTGGCCAGCGCCTCGTGTGCCACTGCCGCCGCGGCCTCGTACCCGATGACGGAGCTGAGCGCCGTGACCAGCGACGGCGAGGATTCCGCGCCCTTGCGCAACCGGTCTGCGTCGGCTGTGATCCCCGCCACGCACGCGTCGGCGAGCCGCCGAGATCCGGCCTGCAGCAGGCTGATCGACGCCACCAGGTTCCTGGCCATGACCGGGATCATCGCGTTCAGCTCGAAATTGCCCGCTGCCCCGGCGAACGCCACGGCGGCATCGTTGCCGATCATCTGAGCGCAGATCTGGCAGACCACCTCGGGGATGACCGGGTTGACCTTGCCGGGCATGATCGAGGAGCCGGGCTGCAGGTCCGGGATGCCGATCTCGGCGAGCCCGGCGCGCGGGCCCGATCCCATCAGCCGCAGGTCGTTGCAGATCTTGTAGAGGCTGACCGCGATCGTACGGAGCACTCCGCTGGCGGCGACCAGCGCGTCCCGGCCGCCGGCTGCCTCGAAATGATTGTCCGCCTCGGTCAGCGAATAGTGCTCGCTGGCCAGCCGCTCGATGACCAGGCCGGCGAATTCCGGCGGCGAGTTCAGCCCGGTGCCGACGGCTGTCCCGCCGAGCGGCAGCTCGCCGACCTCGGGCAGCACCGTCTCGATCCGCCGGATGCCGTGGCGGATCGCCGCGGCGTAGCCGCCGAACTCCTGGCCCAGCGTGACCGGGGTGGCGTCCATCAGGTGCGTCCGGCCGCTCTTGACGACGTCAGCGAACTGCGCCGCCTTGGCCTCCAGCGTTTCCTCCAGATGCCAGAGCGCGGGAATGAGCGCCATCGCGAGCAGCCGGGCGACCGCGATGTGCACGGCGGAGGGGAAGACGTCGTTCGATGACTGCGAGGCGTTGACGTGGTCGTTCGGGTGCACAGGCCGGCCAAGCCGCTCGGTGGCCAGCCTCGCGATCACCTCATTGGCGTTCATGTTGGTCGAGGTGCCCGACCCGGTCTGGAACACCGGGACGGGGAACTGGCCGGCGTGCTGGCTGCCGTCGCCCGTATCGCCGGCCACCTCGCGGGCGGCCGCCTGGATGGCCCGTGCCATGTCCGCGTCGATGACGCCGAGCTCGGCGTTGACCGCCGCGGCCGCTGACTTGATCCGGGCCAGCGCGATGATCACATCACGGGGTACCGGCTCGGCGCAGACGGCGCGGAAGTTCTCGACTGCCCGCTGGGTCTGCGCGCCCCACAGCGCGTCGGCGCGAACCTGGACCTCGCCCATCGAGTCGTGCTCGATCCGGAAGCCCGGCCTGCTCTCGGGCATTCAGCGCGCCTGCGTACCGGTTTCCGGGCGGCCGGGCCCGGAGCCGATCGTCAGCAGCGGCGGCCCCGGCTCGGTCACGTCGGCGTAGAAGTCGTTGCCCTTGTCGTCCACGATGATGAACGCGGGGAAGTCGCGCACCTCGATCTGCCAGACCGCCTCCATGCCGAGCTCGGGGTACTCAAGCACCTCGACCTTGGTAATGCAGTCCTGTGCCAGCCTGGCCGCGGCCCCGCCGACGGAGCCGAGGTAGAACCCGCCGTGCTCCTTGCACGCTGCCGTCACCGCGGCGGAACGGTTTCCCTTCGCCACCATCACCAGCGATCCGCCGGCCGCCTGGAACTGGTCGACATAGGAGTCCATCCGCCCGGCCGTCGTCGGCCCGAACGAGCCGGAGGCGTAACCCTCCGGCGTCTTGGCCGGCCCAGCGTAATAGACGGCGTGGTCACGCAGGTAGCCGGGCATCGGCTCGCCCGCGGCCAGCCGGTCGGCGATCTTGGCGTGGGCGATGTCGCGGGCCACCACCATCGGGCCGGTCAGCGCGAGCCTGGTCTTGATCGGGTAGCGGGACAGCTCGGCGCGGATCTGCGTCATCGGCCGGGACAGGTCGATCCGGACGGCATCGCCGTCGAGCTCGTCGCCCGGCATGTCCGGCAGGAACCGCGCCGGATCGGTCTCCAGCTGCTCGAGGAACACCCCGTCGCGGGTGATCTTGCCGAGGGCCTGCCGGTCGGCCGAGCAGGATACCGCGATCGCGACCGGGCAGGACGCGCCGTGCCGGGGCAGCCGGATGACCCGCACGTCGTGGCAGAAGTACTTGCCGCCGAACTGCGCGCCGATGCCCGACTGCCGGGTGATCTGGAGTACCTGCTGCTCCAGCTCGAGGTCGCGGAACCCGTGCCCGGCGGCTGAGCCGGCCGTCGGCAGCGCGTCCAGGTACTTGGCCGAGGCGTACTTGGCGGTCTTCAGCGCGTACTCCGCGCTGGTCCCGCCGACTACGATCGCCAGGTGGTACGGCGGGCAGGCGGCCGTGCCGAGGGAGCGGATCTTCTCTTCCAGGAAGGCGAGCATCCTGCGCGGGCTCAGCACGGCCTTGGTCTCCTGGTAGAGGTAGGACTTGTTCGCCGATCCGCCGCCCTTGGCCATGAACAGGAACTTGTACTCGCCGCCGGCGGTGGCATACAGCTCGATCTGCGCGGGCAGGTTGGTTCCGGTGTTCCGCTCGTCCCACATGCTCAGCGGCGCGAGCTGGGAGTAGCGGAGGTTCAGTCTCGTGTAGGCGTCATACACGCCGCGGGCGATGCGCTCCTCGTCCCGGCCGTCGGTGAGCACCTGCTGGCCGCGCTTGCCCATCACGATCGCCGTCCCGGTGTCCTGGCACATCGGCAGCACCCCGCCCGCCGCGATGCACGCGTTCTTGAGCAGGTCACCGGCCACGAAGCGGTCGTTGGCTGAGGCCTGCGGGTCGTCCAGGATGGACCGCAGCTGCGCCAGGTGCGCCGGCCGCAGCAGATGAGCGATGTCGTGCATGGCCTGCGCCGTCAGCAGCGTCAGCAGGCCCGGCTCGATCTCGATAAATTCTCTGCCGAACGACGGGCGGGCGCTGATGCCGTCCGAAGCCAGCAGGCGGTACTCGGTGCTGGTGTCCGGGCCGGCCGGGAGCAGGTCGGTGTAAGCGAACTCGGGCATGTCGGCACATCCTCGTGCGAGGTTCCTGTCTGCCAATCGTAGATGGCGAAGAGCGGCAGCGGGCGGCAGCCCTGCGGCGGCGGCACGCGCGAGCGCCGCCGCGTGCCTGCCGCCCGCTCTGGCCGGGCCCGCTGCACTTCCTGGACCGGCCGTCGGTGGGCCTGCTGAGGCAGGTCCTCGGGCTGACCTCGGCGGGCCCGGTGCGGCTGCTCGACCGGCTGGCGGAGTCGGGTTACGTCGAGCGCAGCCCCGCGCGCGGTCCGCTGGATCTGCCGGCTCTGCGACACAGGCGTCTGCCGGGGCGCCGGCGGCGGCCGCCCGGTCGGCAGCTCTGCCCGCGAGCGGTACCTGGCCGGCGGCGCCGCGGAGTGCGGCCAGCCAGCCGCCCGGCCGGGGCACCCGCGGCAGGACCGGACCCGGTAAGGGGCCTTCTGGCCAGGTAACAGGGGCATCCGGACGCTGTTATCTTTTCTGGGAGAACTCATGTATCCGGCAGGTGAGGACTTCCGGGCGGGCGGGTGATACCGATGTCCACCAGGCTGACCAGCCTGGTTCTCGGTGTCGCCGCGGCAGCCGCGGCAGTCGGGGCAGGCTTTGAGCTCGCGGGCGCGGATTCTGCTGCGGGGGCAACGCTCGTGCTGCTGTTCCTTGCGGTGGCGCCGACGGCAGCCATTGCCGGGCTGCTGGGCGCCCTCGACGGCTTCCCCCGTCTGATCATCGCCTGCACCGCTGACATCACCGTCCTCGCCCTGACGGCGATAATCATGCTGGCCGGGGGATTCTGGTCTCCCACGGGGGGCCTTGTGGCGGTTGTGGTGATCACCGCGGCCTGCCTGGCAGCGCAGCTGCCGACAGTCAGACGTGGTT
>DATJZH010000382.1:0-12644 GCA_035499215.1 Streptosporangiaceae bacterium
CACGGCACGCAGCCGTCGGCCTCGGCTGTTTCTCTCGCCATTACGTCGAGGTCGTCCAGGCTGAGAAACCGGATCAGGATGCAGTTGCTGCGGTGATACCTGGCGATGCCGGGAACCACCACTACCTGCGCCTCGCCGCTCTTCGCAGGATCAGCGCCGGCGCCGGCCTCCGCGGCCGCGGGCGCCGCGGCTCTTGCCGTCCCCCCGGCCGCCGGAGCTGTTGCCCGGGCTGTCGCCGGCGCTGGGCTGCCCGCCGCCGGGCTGCCCGGTCCTGGGCTGCCCGCCGCCGGGCTGCCCGCCGCTGAGCCGGCCGGCCCTGGGCTGCCCGCCGCCGGGCTGCCCGGCCCTGGGCTGCCCGCCGCCGGGCTGCCCGCCGCTGGACTGGCCCGCCGGCCCGCAGCAACCGGCCGCCCGGGTGGGGCCGCCTGGTCACCGCCGGCCGGCTGGCCGAGCAGGGCCGCCTGGTCACCGGATGAAGCCGGGCTGCTGGCCGGCCCGGCACCAGCGGGGCCGCTGGCGGGCCCGGCACCAGCTGCGGACAGAGACCCGGCCGGATCTGCATCGGCGCCGCGTCCGGGAATGACGATCAGCTGCCGGGTGCCCTCAGGGTCGGAATGAGGGCCGCCCGCCGCAGTTGCCGATCGATGCGCCTGGCCAGTCCCTGGCGTGGCCCCGAAGATCTCTTCGCGCCAGATCACCACGAAAATGACCAGCATAACCAGAGCAAGCGCCGCCACGCCGATAGCCAGGTAGACAACCAGCAGGCTGCTAGTGAGAACCCCCCCTACTAGCAGCCCGACTGCTACTACCACAACCGAAAGGACAGCACCGAACCGGATCACGAGCGAACTCCATTACCGAGGATGGAGCAGAGCGGCGGAATTACCGCCGGTCGTGCTGGCCACTATCGGCAGGGTGGAATCCCCCATTATGCGCCACCGGCTCGGGAACGCCCGCGTACGAGGCCGATGCCGATGCCGAGGACGATCCGCCATTACGGGGATCCATCCGGCCCATTCCGGCTGGCACCGCAGACTGTGGGCCGGTGGCAACCGCCGGGAACACCCCGGTGTCGGCCGAGCCTGCGTCAAGATCGCGCAGCTGGCCTTCCAGGTACGCCTTCAGCCTGCTGCGGTACTCGCGCTCAAATGCCCGCAGGTCGTCCACGCGCCGCTCGAGTTCCTCGCGCGACTGGACCAGGGAGCCCATCGCCTGACGATGCCGCTCCTGCGCATCCCGCTCCAGGCTCTCCGCGCGCGCCCTGGCGTCGCTAGTGACCTGCTCGGACTGGCGACGGGCCTTCGTCAGCAGGTCGTCGGCCTCGCGCCTGGCCCGGCCAAGCGTCTCGTCGGCCTCACGCCGGGCGTCGGCGATCGCCTGATCGGCGGTCTGCTGAGCCAGCGCGAGGACACGAGCCGCCGTGTCCATGCTGTCCTCGGCGGGCTTCCTGCTGCCCATCATGACTGGCTCGGGCCTGCGCTCCGGCTGCGGCTCGGCGGACATGAGCTCCGTCGCCGGCTCGATGTGCGGAGCATTCAGTGTGGCAGCCGGCGCCTTGCTGGCGCCCCCGCCTCCGCGCAGTACCTCGGCTAGCTTCGCCCGGAGCTCCTCGTTCTCCTGAATGAGCCGGTCGAGCTCGGCCTCGACTTCGTCGAGGAACGCGTCGACTTCTTCTTCGTCGTAGCCGGGCCTGAGCCTGGTCGTGCTGAACTGCTTGTTCCGCACATCCGCGGGCGTCAGTGGCATGTCTCTCTTCTCCTTGGAGCGTGGTCCCTACGGACGCTACCCGATCACAGCCGTTCCACGACCTGCAACAGCACTAGTACCACCAAGAACAGCAGCATGAAGCTGAGGTCAAGAGCAACACTACCGAGCCTGATGGACGGAATGTAGCGCCTTAGCAATCTGAGTGGGGGGTCAGTTGCCGTATAGCAGGCCTCAGCGATCACCAGGACGATCCCGGAAGGGTGCCATGACCTGGAGTATGCCTGTATCCAGCTGATGATGAGACGTCCGATCAGGAGCAGCAGGTAAAAAGAGAGCAGATAGGTCAGCACCAGCTTTGCGATGTCCACATCCCCGCCCTAACCTCACGGCGGATGCCTGGATGGCCACCTTGGTTGCCGTGCCGCGCCGTTCGTTGCGAGTTGTCTAGCTCTGGTTGAAGAAATCGCGTTCCGCGATGCGGGCTTTGTCCTCGGCCGCGACTTCCACGTTCGCCGGGGACAGCAGGAACACCTTGTTGGTGACCCGCTCAATGCTCCCGCGCAACCCGAAGATCAGGCCTGCCGAGAAGTCGACGAGGCGCTTGGCATCGCTGTCGACCATCTCCGTCAGGTTCATGATCACCGGAGTGCCCTCACGGAAGTGCTCTCCGATCGTACGAGCTTCATTGTACGTGCGCGGATGCAAGGTGGTGATACGCGTCAGATCAGTGGTCTGAATCTGCGGCGCGCTCGCGTGCTCGGCCGCCAGCCGACCGTGGTCGGGCCCGCCGTCGCCATTGACGATCGCGTGGCTAGCCGGCCTGTCATCCTGCTCAGGAACCTCGGCGCCGTACTCGTCGTACTCTTCGTCTGAGCCGTATTCGTCCTGGTAGCCATCTTCGAACCGGTGATCGTCCTCTACCAGGCCGAGATAGACCGCCATCTTGCGCATACCGCTGGCCATCTGCTGCCCTCCGTCATGCCTGCCTGGCGGCACCGCGCCAGTACGCGGCCCACGCGTCGGACATTACCTGACGAACGCCCGCCGGCCGCCGAGCAACGCCGTACCAATGCGCACGTGTGTCGCGCCCGCCGCGATCGCCTCCTCCAGGTCGCCGCTCATGCCCGCCGAGATGATGGCGGCCGCGGGGTGCGCGGCTCGCACCCGCTGCGCCATCTCGCCGAGCTTGCCGAACGCCGCCGCGGGCGTGACCCCGATCGGCGCGACCGCCATCACGCCGCCGAGGCGCAGGCCGCCCTCGCCCGCCACGGCGTCGGCGAGCGGCAGAACGTCGGCGGCCATGGCGCCGCCCCGGCGGGAATCGCCGTCCAGGCTGATCTGCAGCAGGCAGGTGATGACGCGCCCGGCAGCCCTGGCCCTGGAGCCGAGCGCGGCCACCAGCCGCAGCCGGTCAACTGAGTGGATCACGTCGGCGTAGCGCACCACGCTCGCGCACTTGTTCACCTGCAGCTGACCGACGAAATGCCAGGTCAGCAGCAGCCCGAGCGCGGCGCATTCGGCCGCCTTGACCGCCGCCTCCTGATCCCTGTTCTCCCCCACCTCGGTCACGCCCAGCGCACTGAGCAGCCGGATGTCAGAGACAGGGAACGTCTTGGTGACCGCGATCAGCGTGACCTCACCGGGGTCCCTGGCCGCGGCAGCGCAGGCGGCGGCGATCCTTGCCCGCACCGCGTCCAGGTGCCGGCTCAGCTCGGCCCCGCGATCGCGGTCGCCGGCGGGCGGGCCGCTCACCGGCGCGTCACGAGGTGAGCCAGATGAGCCCGGCGAACCTCCCGGTCCGCCCGTCGCGCCGGTACGAGTAAAGGTCCGCTGTCTCGGCGGTGCACCGCCGGTCACCGCTGACCTGCCCGACCCCGGCAGCGGCTAGCTGCGTCTCGACACCGGCCCGGATGTCGATCCCGGCGGTTCCCGCGGCGGTGACCCGGCCGGCGGCGGGAACAGCGGCGGCCACCTGGTCTCTCAGCTGCGCCGGGACCTCGTAGCAGGCGCCGCAGATGGCTGGCCCGATGACCGCGTGCATCCGGCCGGGATCTGCTCCTGCCCCCGTCAGGGCCGCGACCAGCGCAGGCACCACGCCGGCGGCCATGCCGTCGCGGCCAGCATGAGCGGCTCCCACGAGCCGTGCCACCGGATCGGCGATCAGGACGGGAGCGCAGTCGGCGACCAGCACGCCCAGGGCGAGATCCGGCGCGTCAGTGAACATCGCGTCAGCGGTCGGCGGCGCCTGCCCGGGGATCATGCGGCTGACGGCGCAGCCGTGCACCTGGTGCATCCAGGACATACCCGCGGCGCCGAGTCCGCAGGCAGCGGCCACAAGCTGCCTGTTACGGACGGTGGCCGCGGGATCATCCCCGACAGCCGTGCTCAGGTTGAGCCCGGCGAACGGCGCCCGGCTGACGCCACCGCCGCGGCCGGTGAACAGGGCGAGCACGCCCTTGCACAACTCGAATGGCTGCCACGGGCTGCCCGCATCCTGGCCGGACCGGCCGCTCACTTCAGGAAATCGGGCACGTCGAGCTCGTCGTCCTCCTCGAATACCACCGACCGGCGCCGGCTGCTCGCGCTGTCTGGAATGCGCGCGGCAGCGGAATCAGTCGCGGCAGGCATGGCGCCCAGCTTGTCCCTGGCGGCATACGCAGAAGTTCCCGGATCGGGCCGCGGCGGCGGGACTCTGTCGATGCGCGCCGTATCCTGGTCTGCCGGGCTCGAGGTGTCCGTCCGGGCTTCCTCCGCTGCCGCCGCGGCGTCCGCGAGCGCCGCAGCCTCGGCGATGCTGGCTGCGTCAGCCGCAGCCGCCGGAATCGGCGGTGCCGGGGATTCCGCCGCCGGTGCCGCGGTCAGCTGGCTCGCTGGCGCGGGAGCCGGCGAAGCGTCGGCGGTCTGCTCAGGACGCGCTAGCGGCCGCCAGTTCCCGGTCGCGGTGTATCCGTTGGCGGGAACGGGCGGCGCACCGAGCCCGGCGGCCGACCGCCCCTGCCTCGGCCGGCCGCCCTCGTCGAACCCCGCGGCGATCACCGTCACGCGGACCTCGTCGCCGAGCGCGTCGTCGATGACCGCGCCGAAGATGATGTTCGCGTCCGGCGCCGCCGAGTTGGCGACCAGCTGCGCAGCCTCGTTGATCTCGAAGAGCCCGAGATCGGAGCCGCCCTGGATGGACAGCAGCACGCCGTGCGCGCCGTCGATGCTCGCCTCCAGCAGCGGGCTGGAGATCGCCATTTCGGCGGCCGCGACTGACCGGTCGTCACCCCGGGCCGAGCCGATGCCCATCAGCGCCGAACCGGCCCCGGACATGACCGACTTGACGTCGGCGAAGTCCAGGTTGATCAGGCCCGGTGTAGTGATCAGGTCGGTGATTCCCTGAACACCGGAGAGCAGCACCTGGTCGGCGGCCTTGAAGGCATCAAGCACGCTGACATGCCGGTCGGAGATGGACAGCAGCCGGTCATTGGGGATGACGATGAGCGTGTCCACTTCTTCGCGGAGGCGCTCGATGCCGTAATCCGCCTGTGCCGCCCGGCGCTTGCCCTCGAAGCCGAACGGCCGGGTGACGACGCCGATCGTCAGGGCGCCGAGCGAGCGCGCGACGTTGGCCACGACCGGCGCACCACCGGTCCCGGTGCCGCCGCCCTCGCCCGCGGTGACGAAGACCATATCGGCCCCCTTGAGGACCTCCTCGATCTCCTCACGGTGATCCTCGGCTGCCTTGCTGCCGATGTCGGGGTTGGCACCCGCGCCCAGGCCCTTGGTGAGTTCCCGTCCGACGTCAAGCTTGACGTCGGCATCACTCATCAGCAGCGCCTGAGCATCTGTGTTTATCGCGATGAACTCAACGCCCTTGAGTCCCTCTTCGATCATACGGTTTACGGCGTTGACGCCGCCCCCGCCGATACCGACGACCTTGATGACCGCCAGGTAGTTATGCGGTGCTGCCACGAGGAGGGACCCTTTCCGCTTGTCTGCTATGTATCCGCTGGCCGCCGTCACCGTCGGCCACCCCGGCAAGCTCGGGAAGCTCTGCCCTGGCAGTCTGCCGGAGTATGCCGCCAAACTTTGGCCGGGCTGCTTCCGCTTTTTCAGCGAGTCAACTCTCACCCTCAAGTTGAGATTTAGAGTATGCTAAGCTGCTGGCTGATAGGGACAGTAGGGTTGCGCGCTGCCCGCGGTCAACTAACTGCGCCCGAGCACGCCCGGCGTGTCGCGAAACGCCTGCCGGGCCGACGCGCCCGGCCCGGCGGGCTGCGGCGCACTGGCTGGAGCCCGCTCGGGCCGGCTGCTCATCTGGTCAGCCCCCTGTCGCTGCCGTGGCCGGGTCACTGACGTCGTAATACGAGGCGTGCCCCCGCATCAGGATCGCGAGCTCGGCCATTTTGGCCCCCGACCTGCCCGGGCCGCCCCACCGAACTCTGACGCCGCCGCGCATGTCGAGCGTCACCTGGCTGGCTGCTGGCGCATCCACTGCCGTGACCCGGTCCCGCAGCCGGGCAGGCAGTTCGCGCAAGACAACGACGGCAGCGTGGACCTGGGCGCTGCCCCGGAGCGCGCCTGGCGGCGAGTGCAGCAGCGGCAGGCCCGGCGGCGCGCTGGCGGCCGACGCCACGATCACCCCGTACTCATCGACAAGCTCGAAGGCGCCCTGCCGCGCGATCGCCAGGGCCGGCGTCCGCTCCCGCACCGAGATCAGGACGGTATCGGGCCAGTCCCGGCTGACCTGAGCGGACTGGACCTGGGCGAGCCGCTCAACCTGGCGCGCCGCCCGTGCGGCGTCAATCCCGATGAGCGGTGTCCCGTACCGGATTCCCGCGGCCTCCACCACCGCTGCCGTCGGCACCCGAAGCGTCCCGGTGACCCGCACCGACTTCACTGCCAGCAGGCTCGAGCCCAGCAGCGCCCAGGCCCCGGCAACCACGATCGCCATGGTCATGACCACGAAGAACGCGATCTTCCACGGGTCGATGGCGCGGCGCCGGTCACCGCCGCGCGCGCGCGAGCCGGGATCCATGCCTGGCCCGCCCGTATCCGCGCCAGCGCGCTGCCGGATCATGCGCCGGCCCGCTGACGTAGCGCCGCGATGATGACCGGGCCCAGCGTGGTGACATCGCCCGCTCCCATCGTCAGCACCAGATCCCCCGGCTTGGCCAGACTGGCGATGACGGCCGGGGCGGCGGCGGAGTCGGCGAGGAACTGCGCCATCCCGCCCGGCACGGCATCGGCGACAATCCGGCCGGTCACGCCGGGCTCCGGATCCTCACGCGCAGCGTAGACGTCCAGCACGATGACCTCATCGGCCAGGCCGAGGGCGGCGCCGAAGTCCGCGGCGAAGATCCTGGTCCGGCTGAACAGGTGCGGCTGGAATACCGCGATGACGCGGCCGGCGCCGGCGAGGCCGCGCGCCGCGGTCAGGTCGGCGGCCAGCTCGGTGGGATGATGCGCATAGCTGTCCAGCACCTGCACTCCGTCGGCCTCGCCCTTGAGTTCCATCCGCCGTCGCGCGCCCTGGTAGGCGGCCAGGCCGCGGGCAACCTCGTCGGGCTCCCAGCCGAGCTCGACGGCGAGCGCGAAAGCTGCCGCCGCATTGAGCGCGTTGTGCCTGCCGGGCACCATGATCTTGAGCCGCATCCCGGCAGGGCCGCCTGCGCGCGCCCGGCCCCCGCTGGTCACGGTGAGGCCGGTGGACATGCCCAGCGGGGTCACGCCGCTGACCCGGTAATCGGCGTCAGCGGACTCGCCATAGGTCAGCACCCGCAGCGGCAGCTTCGCTGCCGCTGCGGCCAGCGACCGGGCGCCGCGATCGTCGGCGCACGCGACAAGCAGCCCGCCCGCGCTGATCTTCCGCGCGAACCCGGCGAACACCGCCTCGATCTCGGCCAGGCTGCCATAGTTATCCAGGTGATCGGCCTCGATCGAGGTGATCACCGCCGCGGCGGGCGCCAGCATCAGCAGCGACCCGTCGCTCTCGTCCGCTTCCACCACCACCGCGTCGCCGCTGCCCTGGTCGGCACCGAGCCCGGTCCCGGCGAGGATCCCGCCGATGACGTAAGTAGGCTCGGCCCCGCAGCTGCGCAGCACCGTGGTGATCATCGAGGTCGTGGTGGTCTTGCCGTGCGTGCCGGCGACCGCGATGCCCTGCTTGCCCAGCATCACCGAGGCGAGCGCCGCCGCTCGGTGCAAGATCCTGATTCCTGCCCGCCGGGCCTCCGCGAGCTCGGCATTGTCCGGGCGGATGGCCGTCGACACGACCAGCGTATCCGCGTCGCCAAGGTTGCCCGCCCGGTGACCGACGCAGACCCGGGCGCCGAGCGCCGCCAGCTCGTCGAGCTGCGGCGAGGCGGCCGAGTCGCTGCCCGACACCGAGACGCCCCGCGCCAGCAGAATGCGCGCGATCCCGGACATCCCCGCGCCGCCAATGCCGACGAAGTGAACCCGGCCTAGCTCACCGACCGGCACCGGGTCTACCGGCGTGACCAGGCCCATGCCTTCGTCCTCCCGTGATGGCGGCTCACCGGCCGCGATGCCCGCCCCGCCCGCTGCGGCCGCGGCGGACGCTGAGGACCGCCGCCGCCAGCATGCTGTCGGCGTCCCGGCTGCCCGCCGCGGCTGCCGCGCGCGACATCGCGGCCATCAGTTCTGCGTCGGTAATGACCGGCAGCAGGGTGTCGCGGATCCACTCCGGGCAGAGCCTGGCGTCGTCCACAATCAGGCCGCCGCCCGCCTTCTCGACCGGCAGCGCGTTCAGCCGCTGCTCGCCGTTGCCGTGCGGCAGCGGGACGTAGGCGGCCGGCAGCCCGACGGCGGTGAGCTCCGCGCAGGTCATCGCGCCTGCCCGGCACAGCGCGAAATCCGCTGCCGCATAGGCCAGGTCCATTCTGTCGACGTAGGGCAGCATGATGCAGGGCGGGTCGCCGGGCGGCACCTCGACGCCGGCGGCAGTCCTGGGCCCGGTGATGTGCAGCACCTGCACCCCGGCCGCCTGGAGCCAGCCTGCCGCGCCTGCCGCCGCCCGGTTCACCGAGCTCGCTCCCTGCGATCCGCCGGTGACCAGCAGGACCGGAAGGTCTGGCCGCAGCCCGAAATGGACGCGGGCTTTATCCCGCACTGCGAGCCGGTCCAGCCCGGTGATCTCGCGCCGGATCGGGACCCCGATGCACCGGGCGTGCCGCAGCCGGGTGCCGGGCTGCCCGGTGAACACGTGCCGGGTCAGCAGCGCGCCGATCCTGTTCGCCAGGCCGGGCCGTGAGTTCGCCTCGTGCACGACGATCGGCACGCCCCGGCGCCTGGCTGCGAGATAGCCGGGTGTCGCCACGTAGCCGCCGAAGCCGACGACCACGTCGGCGCGCGCGGAGTCGAGCACAGCGGCCGCCGCGCCAGCCGCCGCCGCCATCCGTCCGGGCACCAACAGCAGCTGCGGCGTCAGGGACCTGGGCAGCGGGACGGCGGGGATCAGCGCCAGCTCGTATCCGCGGAGCGGGACCAGCCGCGCCTCCAGTCCGCGCCTGGTTCCCAGGCAGGTGACCGGGATCTGCGGATCGGCGCGCCGCAGCGCGTCGGCGAGCGCCAGCGCCGGCTCGATATGACCGGCGGTGCCGCCGCCCGCAATGACCACGCTCATCGCCAGCTCCCTGCTCCTTCTACTCGCGCCGCCCAGAGCGCACCCGCCCGGCCGCCCGCCTGCCCTCGCAGCCGGGCGGCCGGCCCGGTGCGGCAGCACTCAGCCTGGCCGCCTGCGCAGGCCCAGCCAGCTTAGGATGCGCCGCGGCACGCCGGGACCGGCGGCGGCCAGCGCCTGCGCCGCGCCGGGCTCTCGCCGGGCGAAGGCCAGCAGCATGCCGAGCGCGACCATGGTCACCAGCAGCGAGGACAGGCCAGCCGAGATCAGCGGCAGCGGAACCCCGGTGATCGGCAGCAGCCCGAGCACTGAGCCGATGTTGACCACAGCCTGGGCGACGATCCAGGCGGTTATGGCGGCCGCGGCCAGGCGGACGAAGGTGTCGGTGACCCGCCGGGCAATCCGCAGGCCCGCATAAGCCAGCCCGCCGTACAGCAGGGTTACGCACAGCGTGCCGACCAGCCCGAGCTCCTCCCCCAGGATGGCGAAGATGAAGTCGGTCGTGGATTCCGGCACCCAGCCCCATTTAGCCCGGCTGGCGCCCATCCCCACGCCGAACAGGCCGCCAGAGCCGACCGCGTACTTGCCCTCGGTCGGCTGCCAGCCCAGCGCCGAGTTAGGACCGGGATTGCTGAAGAAGGCAGTGATCCGTCGGAGCCGGTAGCCGGCCACGATGACGAGGATGAGCAGGACAAACCCGATCAGCCCGAGCATGCCCAGCATCAGGCTGCCCGGCGTCCCGATCACCCAGAGCAGGGCAAGGAAGATCACCAGAAGCACGAACGTGGTGCCCAGATCGTCGCCGGCCAGCACGAGCAGGCTGAGAATGGCCGCTCCGGGCATCAGCGGGATCAGCAGATGCCGCCAGTCGGTCAGCTGGCCGAGCTTCTCCTTGCGGGCGAGCAGGTCGGCCCCCCACAGCAGGAACGCCAGCTTGGCCAGCTCGGACGGCTCGATCGGCAGGGGGCCGACCTGGATCCAGCGCTCGCCGCCGTTGACCGTCTGGCCGATCGCGAGAACCGCGATCAGGCCGAGCACCGCCGCCACGAGCATCGGGTACGCCAGGGCGCGGAAGAACCGGGCCGGGCATTTCGACACCGCCCACATCAGCGGCAGCCCGACGATCACCCCGAGCAGCTGCTTCTCGAACTCGCCGTACAGCGACAGGCCGTTGACCAGCGCGTAGGCAGACGATGTCGACAGCACCATCACCAGGCCAAGCGCGAGCAGCAGCAGCGTAATGCCAAGGACCAGGTAGTACGAGGTCAGCGGCCGGTCCAGCAGGCCGAGCGTCGTCACCGCCCGATCTTTGAGCCCGGGCAGCGCGCGGCTGACCGCCCTAGGGGCCTGCGCCGCGCTCTCCCCCTGGGCCGAATCCGTGCTCATCCGCCTCCCGCCAGCCGCGCCACGGCAGCGGCGAAGGCGTCTCCCCGGGCCGGATAGTCGCGGAACAGGTCAAAGGACTGGGCCGCCGGGGCGAGCAGCACGGTGTCGCCGGGCACGGCAAGCCGCGTTGCCTCCGATACCACGAACTCCATGACTCCAGTGTCGGCGCCGGCCGCCTCGACCACCGGGACATCCGGCGCGTGTCGCGCGAGTGCCTGCGCGAACCTGGCCCGGTCAGCGCCGAGGAGCACAGCTGCGCGCAGCCGCGGCGCGACCGACCGGGCGAGCTGGTCGAGATCCTCGTCCGCACCCCGGAAGAGGCCGCCCGCCACCCAGACGACCGACGGGAATGCCGCAAGCGACGCCGCGGCGGCGTGCGGGTTGCTCGCCTTGGAATCGTCCACGTAGTCAATCCCCGCCACCCGGCCGACCAGGCTGATCCGATGCGGGTCAGGATGAAAGGCGGCCAGCCCGGCCCGGACGGCCTGCGGCGGATCCCCGTAGGCGCGAGCCAGCGCCGCCGCGGCCAGGGCGTCCGCGACATTGTGCGGGGCTGGCGGCCGGACGTCGCCGACGTCGGCGAGGTATGCTCCGCCGGCGAAGGCGCGATCGACCAGTGCGCCCCCGGCTACCCCGATCTCGCCAGGGCCAGGCGCCCCGAGGCGGAATGCCACCACCCTGGCGGCGGCGGGCGCCGCCGCGGCCAGGGCAGCGGACCGCTGGTCGTCGGCGTTGCACACCGCGATGGTGCCGGCGGCGTAGATCCGCCCTTTGTCCCTGGTGTAGGCCTCGATGTCACCGTGCCAGTCGAGATGGTGCGCGGCCACATTCAGCACGGCGGCTGCCAGCGGGGCCACCGTCGAGCTCCAGTGCAGCTGGAAGCTGGACAGCTCGACGGCCATGACGGGGTAGGGCTCCGGGGCGGTGACCGCCTGGACTGCCGACGTGCCGACATTGCCGGCCGCGACGCTGCGGTGCCCGGCTGCGGCGAGCATCGCCGCCAGCATCCGGACGGTCGTGGTCTTGCCGTTGGTGCCCGTGACGGCCAGCCATTGCTGGCGCGAGCCGTCGGGCAGCACGGGCCGCAGCCGCCAGGCGAGCTCCACGTCCCCGATCACCGGGATGGCGGCGGCTGCCGCGGCGGCCAGCAGCGGCGCGTCCGGCCGCCAGCCAGGCGAGGTAACTACCAGCTCGGTTCCCGCTGGCAGGGCCGCAGCGGATTCGCCGAGCCGCACCGTGACGCCGGACTCCGCGAGCGCGGCCGCGAGCTCATGTCGCTCGGCGTCGGCTCGCGAGTCGACGGCAGTCACCTGCGCGCCGCGGGCGGCGAGGGCCCGCGCGGCGGGCGGCCCGGAGACCCCCAGGCCGGCCACGCAGACGCGCCGTCCGGCAAAGTGATCGTCTGATCTCAGCATCGGCACATCGCTGCCGGTGGGGTTGGGCATCCGCCTAGCCTGGCAGCCAGAGCCGCGCGGCGGCCGCATCCTGCCGGCAAACTCCGGCGCATTTCCGCCGGCCGGCAGCCGTGCCGGGCCGCATCCTCCTGCGTGACCCTTCAGGGGAGCGGCTGCAGCCACTCCACGTAGAAGATGCCGAGGCCGAGCGCGATGAACAGCCCGCAGATCAGCCAGAACCTGATCACGATGGTCGTCTCGGCCCAGCCGAGCAGCTCGAAATGATGCTGCAGCGGCGCCATCCGGAAGACCCGGTGCCCGGTCATCTTGTAGGACCCGACCTGGATGATGACCGACAGCGTGATGATCACGAAAAGCCCGCCGAGGATGACGAGCAGCAGCTGGGTCTTCGTGCACACGGCCAGCCCGGCGAGCGCCCCGCCCAGGGCCAGCGACCCGGTGTCACCCATGAAGATCCTGGCCGGCGGCGCATTCCACCACAGGAACCCGAAGCACGCCCCCAGCACCGACGC
>DATJZH010000383.1:0-2282 GCA_035499215.1 Streptosporangiaceae bacterium
ACAACACCGGCGATACGGCCATCCTCAAGAACCAGAATGGGACCGTCATCGACCAGTGCTCCTACCACGGCACCAGCCAGGGCTATACCTACTGCTGAGGCCGCCGAGGATTCGGCGTGGATGCCGCGACCATGTTGTAAGGTAACTGGATAGGTCCTTTCTGAGCGGTTGGTTGACGCGTGGGTCCATGTTGTGCTGCTGGCTCGGCGTGTCGTTTTGACTACTGCCGGCCGGCGCTGGCAGTGTGCCGGTTGTGTCCGATGCGTCCCGTGTGCCCGGTGAGGCTGAGCCGCCGGATGAGGTGATCGCGGGGCTGCTTGCCACCTGCG
Organism: Streptosporangiaceae bacterium; assembly: GCA_035499215.1. Classification (GTDB taxonomy): domain Bacteria; phylum Actinomycetota; class Actinomycetes; order Streptosporangiales; family Streptosporangiaceae; genus DATJZH01. The sequence goes on from DATJZH010000383.1 coordinate 330, forward strand.
AGGGGCTGCGTACCGCGAATGCGCGGCTGCGGGACCTGCTGGCCGAGAAGGACGAGATCATCGCGGCGCTGCAGGTCCAGGTGGCGCAGGTCGCCGAACTGGAGGCCCGGGTAGAGGCCCTGGCTGCCCAGGTGAAGCAGAACTCGAGGAACTCCAGCAAGCCGCCGTCGTCGGACGGGCTCGCCAAGCCGGCGCCGAAGTCGCTGCGGAGGAAGGGCGGCAAGCCGGGTCGTCCGAAGGGGCAGCCGGGCGCGACGATGGAACTGACCGGTCACCCTGATCACGTGGTGGTCCACGAGCCGGCGACGTGCTCCGGCTGCGGTGCCGGGCTCGCCGGCGGCGTGCAGACGGGGACGGAGCGGCGGCAGGTCACCGAGATCCCGCAGGTGAGGCCGGTCGTCACCGAGCATCAGATGATCGAGCGGGAGTGCGCGTGCTGCGGGACGCGCACCAAGGCGGACGCCCCGGACGGGGTGGCCGCGCCGGCGCAGTACGGGCCGCGGCTGGCCGCGCTCGGCGCGTACCTGTGGCACGGCCAGTTCCTGTCGAAGGAACGGGCCTGCACCGCCCTCGGCGAGATGTTCGGCTGCACGCCGTCCGCGGCGGTCGTCGCCGCCGCCGCGAAGAAGATCGCCGCGTTCATCCAGCCCGCCGTCAGCGCGATCGTCACGGCGCTGCTGGCCAGTGAGGTCGTGCACTTCGACGAGACCGGGTTCCGCGTCGCCGGGACGCTGGCCTGGGTGCACTCGGCCTCGGCGGGAAACTACGTGCTGACCACCGTGCACCCCAAGCGCGGCACCGAGGGCATGAGCGCCGCCGGCGTGCTGCCGTCCTTCACCGGGATCGCCGTCCACGACGCCTGGGCACCGTATGACACCTACACCGGGGTGGCCGGGCACGCTCTGTGCAATGCGCACCTTTTGCGGGAGCTGACCGCGGTCACCGAGACCGGCGGCAAGCTCGACGTCATCTGGGCGAAGCAAGCCATCGATGCGCTGCTTAAGCTCAAGGATGCCGCCGCGGCCGCCCGCGAAGCCGGGCACGCCAGGATCGACCCGGCGCTGCTCGCCGAGCAGGAGAGGTACTTCACTGACGCCGCGCAGACCGGGATCGTGCTCAACGCCGCCCGCCGCGGCTCGCTGGAGAAGAAGCGGTGCGCCCTCGCGAACCGGATGCGAAACAGGGCCGGCGACTACCTCCGGTTCGCCTATGACCTGCGGGTTCCGTTTGACAATAATCCCGCGGAACAGGCCATCCGGATGAGCAAGCTGCGGATCAAGGTCTCCGGCTGCATGCGCTCCATGACCGGCGCCCAGATCTTCTGCGCACTCCGCAGCTACCTGGCCACCGCTGCCCGGCACGGCATCAGCGCCCTCGACGCCCTGACCCGCGCCGCCGAAGGCGACCCCTGGATTCCCGAAATTCCAGCCCTCGCCTGACAACAGGCACCCTTGCCCACAACCAGCTACACAACGCACATTCCCCATCACAGCCGTCAGAAGACCTATCCAGTTACGTGATGAGAAGCAACAGGCGCATTTCCGTGAGCGCGCTGGACAACTGTTGGCAGTCCTGATGCACTTCGCAGCTCTTCGTGGCTACGACATGGAGTGGGTGTTTATCAAGGTTGCTTCGGGCAACGGAGTCGCACTAGCCGAACAAGTGGTGAAACTTAAGAGCGAGAACAATCGACCCCTCTTGTCTGCACTGCTCGAAGGCATCACAAGAAGTGCCGGACCCGAATTCAGTGGCGTGATGTCAACTGCCGCCCGAGCTATCAACTTCTACTCCACCCAAGCCGCTCTTCGAACCCAGCGAGATCCGAACTTCGACTTTGCGGCCTTCGTTCGGGGCAAGCCCTTCGAGTCATCCAAGCTTCTGCGGCCGAGTCATGAGTGGACACCGTTTGATGACGACTATGAGGCCATCGGCATGGGCCGTCACGAGATGGGG
>DATJZH010000384.1:0-15428 GCA_035499215.1 Streptosporangiaceae bacterium
GCTGCGACTGCCGTGTAGTCGGCGTGGTCCAAAATGATCGCCTTGTCCATCGCCAGCAGGCCCGCGGTGGTCAGCTTCGCCGAGACGGCGTTCAGCGCGGCGACCGTGGCGGAGCTGACGCCCTTCCTGTATACGAGGGGCACCACGTTCTGCGCCGCGAAATTGGACTTGGGGTCGGCCAGCGACACCAGGTGATCGCTGATGATCTGCGGCGTAGTGGTGAACACGTCGGCGGCCTGCACCTTGCCGTCCGTCAGCGCGGCCAGGGTCACCGGGCCGGACTCATCAAGCGGCGAGAATGACTTGAAGGTCAGCCCGTAGTTCTTCTTCAGCCCGGCGAGACCGTCAGCGCGGGTCTTGAACTCCGGCGGCCCGCCGAAGACCATGTCGTTGGCATAGGGCTTGAGGTCGGCGATCGACGTCAGGTGATCCTTGGTCGCGGTCGCCCGGGTGACGGTTACCGAGTCCTTATCCTGGGCGGGGGCCGGATCGAGGATCTCCATCGACGCCGGCAGCTTGGCCTTGAGCTCGGCGTCTACCGCCGCGGTGGTCGCCGCGGTGCTTGTCGGGTCCACCGACGTGGTCAGCAGGGCGCCGTTGTACTCCGGGATGACGGTGATCGTGCCGTTCTTGACCTCGGGGTAGTAGACCTCGCGGCTGCCGATGTTGAGTTTGGGCGTGACCTTGATGCCCTTGCCCTGCAGCGCGAGGATGTAGATCTCGGCGAGCAGCTCGTTCTCGGGGAAGTTCGCTGAGCCGACCACCACCGCGCCGCTGGACGCGCCGGATGCCAGCGGGTTCGAGCTGCTGCTGCTGCTGCTACTGCTACTGCTACTGCTACTGCTACTGCTACTGCTACTGCTGCAGGCCGCGAGCACGAGCCCGGTAACGACGGCCAGGCCGCCGAAAGTGGCTCTCTTCAGCTTCAGCTGGGACGCGTGCCTTTTCAGCGGCAGGGCCGGAGACATAGATTATTCCCTTCTATTTCGATAGGTTTAAACGTTATCATCCTGCCCGCGCCTGATTGCGCAGGCCCGCCGGGACAACGAGACGGCGCAGGCCGACGAACAGGAACTGGACTATCAGGGCCAGCAGCACGACGAGGGCCGCACCGCCGGCCACCTCGCCGTAATTATCAGTTGCCAGTCCGTCAATGATGTACCGGCCAAGGCCGCCGAGCCCGATGTATGCGGCAATTGTCGCAGTCGCCACCACGAAGATAGCTCCGGTGCGCAGGCCCAGCATGATCAGCGGAAGCGCAACGGGCAGCTCCACCTTGCGCAGCTGCTGCCACGGCGTCATGCCCATACCGCGGGCGGCGTCCTTGAGCCCGGCGTCGACGCCTGCCACCCCCTCGTAGGCGTTGACCAGGATCGGCGGAATCCCCAGCACGACCAGCGGGATCAGCCAGGCCAGCGGCGAGAAACCCAGCGTGATCACGGCGAGCACCAGCAGGCCCAGGGTCGGGATCGCCCGCCAGGCATTAGCGATATTGACGACGAGCACCGCGCCCCGGCCGGTGTGCCCGATCAGCACGCCGAGCGGCACCGCGATCAGCGCCGCGATCAGCAGAGACAGGGCGCTGTAGCCGAGCTGCTCGAGGATCCGGACCGGGATCCCGTCGGAGCCGTGCCACTGGGCCGGCGCGCGCAGCCAGTCCCATGCGTAACTCAGGAAGCTCATGCCGCTCCCCCGGCCGGCGGCCCGGTCATGCGCCCGCCGCGCGCGGCGCACCGGCGACCATAACGCGCGGGATCTCGCGCCGGCGCCGGGTTTCCCGCCAGGGGGTGAGCAGCCGGCGCGCGATCACCAGCAGGAGGTCGCAGACGAGCGCCAGCGCGATGATCAGCACGAGGCCGACGAAGATCTCGGTGGGGAAATCACGCTGGTAGCCGTCGATGAAGAAATAGCCGAGGCTGTAGACGCCGATGAGCTGGCCGACACTGGCCAGGCTGATGCTGGAGACGACCGCGACCCGCAGCCCGGCGATCACGAGCGGAACCGCGATCGGCAGCTCTACCCGGACCAGGCGGCGCAGCGTGCCGAAGCCCATCGCGGTAGCCGCCTGCCGGACCGGCTCGGGGACAGACCGCAGGCCATCGACCACATTGGGGACCAGGACGCACAGCGAGAACAGCGTGAGGGGGATGATCACGGTAGTGTCCGATAGCCCGGTGTACGGTATCAGCACGATGAACAAGGCAAGCGACGGCAGCGCATACAGCACGCTGGCAGTCGACAGCACCGGCGGGTAGAGCCACCGCCAGCGGACGCAGGCGATGCCCAGCGGCACCGAGATGACCAGGCCGAGCAGCGCGGGCACGATCCCCAGCAGGGCGTTATCCAGGGTGTACTGCCTGATCACGGCAGCGTTGCCCGGAATCCAGGACCACACCACTACCGCGCCGCCGCCTCTCGCGCCCGGCCCGGCCGCGGCGCCTGGCCGGCCGCCTGGATCGCGGTCCGCAGCCGCTCGTAGGAGGTGACGCCCACGACCCGGCCGGCGTCATCCACTCCCACCGCATGCCCCGTCGGCGACAGGACCGTCGCGTCCAGGGCCGCGCGCAGCGAGTCCGTGCTCACGCCGAACGTGTGCCCGTACGGGATCAGCCGCGCATCGCCGGCCCTGGCACCGGCCGGCAGCGACTCGAGCTCGTCGGCAGCGGCCCAGCCGCGGGGCTTGCGTTCCGCGTCCATGATGAGGACCCAGGCCTCGCCAGACTGTGCCGCAGCCCGCAGTGCCCCGGATGCGGGCGCGTCCTGCGCGGCGACCGGCGTGTCGTCAAGCGCCAGCCCCGAGGCCGCCAGGAAGGACAGCCGGCGGATGCCGCGGTCGAAGCCGAGGAAGTTCTCGACGTAAGCGTCGGACGGCGCTCCGAGCAGCCGCTCCGGGCTGTCCAGCTGGGCGAGCCTGCCGCCGGGCCGGAAGATGGCGACCTTATCCCCCACCTTGATCGCCTCTTCCACATCGTGCGTGACGAGCACGACGGTCTTGTGCAGGTCCGCCTGCAGCCGGATCAGCTCGTCCTGCAGGCTGGCCCGGACGATCGGGTCGACGGCACTGAAGGGCTCGTCCATGAGCAGCACCGGCGGGTCGGCGGCCAGCGCGCGGGCGACCCCGACGCGCTGCTGCTGGCCGCCGGAGAGCTGATAAGGATAGCGTCGCGCCAGGCCGGGCTCCAGGCCGACAAGATCCATCAGCTCACGGGCCCGGCCGCGGGACTTGCCCTTGCCCCAGCCGATCAGCAGCGGCACCGTCGCGATATTGTCCTCGATGGTCCGGTGCGGAAACAGCCCCGCCTGCTGGATCACGTACCCGATGCCGCGCCGCAGGACATCGGGATTCGACTCCTGGATGTCCCTGCCGTCGAGCAGGACCCGGCCGCTGGTCGGGTCGGTCAGCCGGTTGATCATCCGCAGCGATGTGGTCTTGCCGCACCCGCTCGGCCCCACCAGGACCATCGTCTGACCAGCCGCGATCTCCAGGTCGAGGTCATCGACGGCGATCGTGCCGTCCGGATACCGCTTCGTCACACCCTCAAAGGTGATCAAGACGTAGCCTTCCGATGATCCGGTCCGCCGCGGGTATTCCGCCTGGAGAAATAGATAATCATACCGAGCAGCGGACCCTTCTCTCCGACCAGCGGATGAGCGCCCCGACCGCGGGCGAGTCCTCCGACCAGGGGAAGAGCCAGGGAGCTGAACCAGCAGCGGGACCAGGGCGTGAGATGGGCATGGAGCACACGCGGCGGCCGGAACTCAGCCGCAGACAGCAGGCCGGGCTGCGGCTGGCGGGGGCCGGCCTGCTGTCGGCAGCCGGGGCTATTCACCTTGACCTGTATCTGACCGGCTACCGGACGATCCCGACGATCGGCTGGCTGTTCCTGCTCCAGGTGATCGCCGCTTTCGGCCTTGCCGCGGCAGTGCTCGCGACCGGCAGCCGGCTCGCCGCCGCGGCGGGCGCCGGTTTCGCCCTGTCCACTCTCGGCGGCTACCTGCTGTCGGTGTGGATCGGGCTGTTCGGCTTCACCGAGGTCCGCACCGCTGCGGGGATAGCCGCCGGGGTGATCGAGGTAGCCGCTTTCGCGGCACTTGCCGTCCTGGCTGCCGTCCCCGCCGCGACCGATCACCGGGCCGGGCAGCCGCCCCGGCACGGACGGCTGCTGGCCAGGGCGCAGGGAGGTGTCCCCGGCGCTGGCCTGGCGGTCGCCGTCCTGGCGGCCGCCGCGCTGGTAGTGCTCGGCGTCTCGGTGGCCGGCGCGGGCGGGCCGCCGCCCGCTACGGCGGCCGCCACGGGCACCAGGCTGAAGACCACGAGTGTCCACGGCGTGCCAGTCCTCACGAACGCCAGGGGCTTCACGCTGTACTGGTTCGCCCCCGATACCCCGGCGAAGTCACGATGCTACGGGTCCTGCGCTGCCTACTGGCCGCCGGTGACCGGCACCCCGATCGCATCGCCCGGCGTAACTGGCAGGCTCGGCACGATCAGCCGGTCCGACGGCTCCGCCCAGGCCACCTATGACGGCCATCCGCTCTATACCTACGTCGGCGACGGCGCCCCCGGCCAGGCCAGCGGCAACAACCTGAACCTGAACGGCGGGCTGTGGCACGAGGTGGCCACATCAGGTCGCTGATGGCCGCCGATGCTGTCAGCGGCCCGCCCGGCATCTGGCGGCGGCCGGTGCGGCATCTGGCGGCAGCCGGTGCGGCGCGAGCGCGGCGCTGCGAGGACACTGAACACTGACGGAGGTCAGCTGGAACCGGCACGACCGCAGCCGCAGTGGCCCGGCCGCCGGCCGGGCGACGTTACCAGGAGGAATGACCAGAGATGCCGACCACCCCGCTTCGCGAGCGCCCGGCATGGCAGGCCCTCGAGCAGCACTACTCCGAGATCAGCGGGCGGCACCTGCGCGAGCTGTTCGCCGAGGACCCCGGGCGGGCCGAGCGGCTGCGCGCCGAAGGCGCCGGGCTGTACCTCGACTACTCCAAGAACCGGATCACCGACGAGACGCTGCGCCTGCTGATCCAGCTTGCCAGGGAGGCCGGTCTCGAGGCGCGCCGGGACATGATGCTGCGCGGGGACCCGATCAACGTGTCCGAGCACAGGGCAGTCCTGCATGTGGCGCTGCGGATGCCGAAGGGCACCTCGCTCGTGGTCGACGGCGTCGATGTCGTCGCCCAGGTACATGAGGTGCTCGACCGGATGTCGGACTTCGCAGAGCGGGTCCGGTCCGGCGAATGGAAAGGCTATACCGGCAAAACTATCAAGAACATGGTTAATATCGGCATCGGCGGCTCGGACCTGGGCCCGGTGATGGCCTACGAGGCACTGCGCCACTACACCCGTCGGGACCTGACTTTCCGGTTCGTGTCGAACGTGGACTCAACCGACTTCGTGGAGGCGACCCGCGATCTGTCGGCCGACGAGACGCTGTTCATCATCTCGTCCAAGACCTTCGGCACCCTGGAGACGCTGACGAACGCCCACTCGGCGCGGGACTGGGTGGTCGGCCAGCTTGGCAGCAAAGACGCGATCGCCAGGCATTTCGTCGCGGTCTCGACGAACGCCGCGCGCGTCGCCGACTTCGGCATCGACACCGCGAACATGTTCGGGTTCTGGGACTGGGTCGGCGGCCGGTACTCGATGGACTCCGCCATCGGCCTGTCGACGATGGTCGCGATCGGCCCGCAGAGCTTTCACCAGATGCTGGCCGGGTTCCACGAGCTGGATGAGCACTTCCGCACTGCCCCGCTCGCCGAGAATCTCCCGGTCCTGATGGGCCTGCTCGCCGTGTGGTACGGGGATTTCTTCGGCGCCGAGACTGCCGCGGTGCTGCCCTATGAGCAGTACCTGAAGCGCTTCCCCGCCTACCTGCAGCAGCTGACGATGGAGTCGAACGGCAAGCGCGTGACCATCGGCGGCACGGCAGTCGACTACCAGACCGGCGCCGTTTACTGGGGCGAGCCGGGCACCAACGGCCAGCACAGCTTCTACCAGCTGATCCACCAGGGCACGAAACTGATCCCGGCCGACCTGATCGGCTTCGGCAAGAGCCTGAACCCGCTGCGCGATCACCACGACATCCTGATGTCCAACGTCTTCGCGCAGGCGCAGGCTCTTGCCTTCGGCAAGACCGAGCGGGAGGTGCTGGCCGAGGGCACCCCGGCCGAGGTGGCGCCGCACCGGGTGATGCCGGGCAACCGCCCCACCAATGTCCTGCTGGCCGAGAAGCTGACCCCGCGGCTGCTCGGCGCGCTCGTGGCGCTGTATGAGCACAGCGTGTTCGCCCAGGGCACTATCTGGGGCATCGACTCTTTCGACCAGTGGGGTGTCGAGCTCGGCAAGGTACTGGCAGCGCGGATCATTCCCGAGCTCGAGAGCGAGGCCGAGCCCGAGCTCCACCACGACGCGTCCACCAACGCCCTCATCCGGCGCTACCGCAGCCTGAAGAACTGAGGAGCCGAATACCTGAGCAGCCCGAAGAACACGAGGAGAAAGAGCAATGGCAACCGACAGGCCCATGCAGCTCGGCATGATCGGACTCGGGCGGATGGGCGCCAACCTCGTCCGCCGGCTGATGCGGGATGGCCACCGCTGCGTCGTCTACGACCGCAATGCGGGCCCCGTGAAGGAGCTCGAGAGCGAGGGCGCGGTCGGGGCGACCTCGCTCGGGGATTTCGTCGCGAAGCTGGAGAAGCCCCGGGCCGCCTGGCTGATGCTGCCGGCCGCGGTCACCGGCCAGACCCTAGCGGAGCTGGCCGGGCTGCTCGAACCCGGCGACGCCGTGATCGACGGCGGCAACTCCTACTACCGGGACGACATCACCCGCGCCAGGCAGCTCGCGTCCAGGCAGATCCACTACCTGGATTGCGGGACCTCGGGCGGCGTGTTCGGCCTGGAGCGCGGCTACTGCCTGATGATCGGCGGCCAGGCCGGGCCGGTCGAGCGGCTTGACCCGATCTTCAAGACCATCGCGCCAGGCAGCGGCACTGCCGACCCCACGCCCGGCAGAACGCGCACGACGGGGACCGCTCCGCACGGGTACCTGCACTGCGGGCCAAACGGTGCCGGGCACTTCGTCAAGATGGTCCACAACGGCATCGAGTACGGCATGATGGCCGCGATCGCCGAGGGGCTCAGCATCATCAGGCACGCGAACGTCGGCAATCAGGATCAGGCCGCCGCCGATGCGGAGACCACGCCGCTGCGCGACCCGGAGTTCTATCAGTACGATATCGACGTCGCCGAGGTCGCCGAGGTCTGGCGGCGCGGCTCGGTGATCAGCTCGTGGCTCATCGACCTGACAGCCGATGCGCTCGCCCGCTCACCGGAGCTCGACGACTTCGCGGGTCGCGTCTCGGACTCCGGCGAAGGCCGCTGGACGGTCCTCGCCGCCGTCGATGAGAGCGTGCCGGCGCCGGTCATCACCGCTGCGCTGATTCAGCGGTTCGAGTCCCGCGGGCTGGGTGAGTTCACCGCCAGGGCACTGTCGGCGATGCGGAGCGAGTTCGGCGGCCACGCGGAAAAGAAGGGCTAGCGATCCGATGAGCCCTGGAGGCGAGAAGCCCGGGCCTGACTCAAGCCCCGGCAGGTCCACCGCGGCCAGGCACCGGAGCATGGCGATCACCCCGCCCGACGATCACGTGATCGTCCTGTTCGGTGCCACCGGGGACCTTGCCAAGCGCAAGCTGCTGCCTGGCCTGTTCAACCTGGCCAAAGCCGGCCTGATGCCGGCCAGCTACCGGGTGATCGGCTCGGCCCCGGCGGATTCCGCGCTTACCGACGACGGTTTCCGCACGCACGCGAAGGACGCCGTCGGTGAGTTCGGTTCGGTTAAGCCGGCCGGCCCTGCGTGGCAGGCCTTCGAGGCCGCGCTGCATTTCGGCGCCGCCGACCCGGCGGATCCCGGTCCGCTCGTCGCCGCGGTGCGGGCGGCCGAGCAGGAGATCGGCGGCAGCCCGCGCCGCATCTTCCACCTGGCGGTGCCGCCGTCCGCCTTCGCGTCCGTTATCGAGATGCTGGGCGACACTGGCCTTGCGCCGGACTCCCGCGTGATCATCGAGAAGCCGTTCGGTACCGATCTGGCTTCGGCGCGAGCTCTCAACCAGACGGTCCACGCGGTCTTCGATGAGTCCCAGGTGTTCCGCATCGATCATTTTCTCGGCAAGGAATCCGTCGACAACATCCTCGCCCTGCGCTTCGCCAACGGGTTCTTCGAGCCCATCTGGCATCGCGACCACATCAGCCATGTGCAGATCGACGTGCCCGAGACGATCGGCATCGAGGGCCGGGCCCGGTTCTTCGAGGGAACCGGCACCTTCCGGGACATGATCGTTACCCACCTGTTCCAGGTGCTTGGCTTCGTGGCGATGGAGCCGCCGACGTCGCTGAACGCGAAATCGCTGCGGGACGAGAAGGGCAAGGTCTTCGACGCCCTGCAGCCGATCGACACCGCGCACGTCGTCCGCGGCCAGTACCAGGGCTACCGGGCAGAGCCAGGGGTATCCGCCAGATCACAGACCGATACATTCAGTGCATTGCACGTCGAGGTGGACAACTGGCGCTGGGCCGGCGTGCCCTTCTACCTGCGCTCGGGGAAATCGCTCGCGCAGCGCCGCCAGGTCGTCACCGTTAGCCTCCGAGAGCCCACCCTGCGGATGTTCCCGACTGATGCCCGGGCCAGCCGGCAGGGCCGGGCGAATCAGCTCGTGATCGACTTCGACGACCCGGGCTGGATCGCCGCCCGCTTCCTGGCGAAAGAGCCTGGTCCCGTCATGAGGCTCGGCGAAGCGGAGATGACCTTCCGCTACCAGGACTCGTTCCAGCGGGCGCATGAACTCGAGGGCTATGAGCGGCTGCTCCTGGAGGCCATGCTGGGTGATCAGTCGCTGTTCACCCGCGCGGACGGGGTCGAGCGGCTGTGGGAGGTTTCCGCGCCGCTGCTCGATCACCCGCCGCCCGTCGAGCTCTACGCCCCCGGCAGCTGGGGTCCCGACTCAATCCACCGCCTGATCGCGCCGCACCGCTGGTACCTGCCGGACGGGCATTAGCGTGGTGCCGGCTCATGATCCGTGCGCCGCCTGCCCGGCCTCGGCCCGCCGGTCCACGGCGATGAGCCGGTAGCAGAGTTCCACCACAACCAGGCCGATCGCGGCCTGCACCACTGCCTCGCCGAGCCCCCGGACCGCGAGCGCTGCCAGGATCGCCCCGGCACTGCCGGGGTGCTCCGGGCCGGCCGACTCAAGCCCGCTGGCCAGGATCACCGGCAGCGTCACGAGCAGCGCCACCGTCCAGAAGCGCTGGCGTACCAGGTGCGACGACCGGCGCAAGGCCGACAGCACCCGCCTGTCCTCGATCTCGATGACCGGGCCGGTGACAGCGAGCAGGTTCATGGCCACCAGCCCCGGGATGACCAGCGCAATGGCCCCTATCACCACGAAGAGGACCACAAGCAGGTCCGCCCGGATCAGGCGGCTCCACTGCAAGGTCTGCGCCACCTGCGGGACTGAGCTTCCTTCGCCCCTGCCTTCGCCGTCGCCTTCGCCGCGGTGCCCGGTCTCGCGCACGAGCCGACACAGGAATCCCGACAGGAACACCTCGCCCAGGATGCTCACGCTGGATGCGCTGACAACGGTGAGGAGCACCAGCGGCAGGTTGGCCCGGTCGACGAGGTCGTTGACGACGATCTCCATCAGTGCTGTCACGACGGATACCGCGACGGCGACGGCAAGAACGCGCCATAGGTGCCGCCTGCCCGCGCGACCCGCCGCCGCGACTACCTGCCCGACGTGCAGAGCCGGACGGGAGCGCTCGGCGCCTGCCTCGCGCCGCTGACGGCGAGAGATCATGATGCCACGGTAGCGAGCATGACGACGCAGGCCGGCAGCGGGTTCCCGCTGGCGGGCCCGGTGCCGCCAGCATAACCTGAGGCCAGGGGGCGGCACTGACGCCGCGATCGCGGCAGGCGGACAGGAGGCCAGCAGTGCTAGGACGACACCTCGCGGCTGACGCCGAGGTGCCGCCGGGAGCGGGAGTTTCGCGCGAAGGGCAGGCCGGCCATGCGTGAGGGACACAAGACGCTGACCCGGTACACCATCGAGTCTGAACACCGCCACCCCGGCTCGACCGGGGACTTCTCCGGCCTGCTCAACGCGGTCGCAACTGCCGTGAAGATCATCAGCAACCAGGTCGGCCGAGGTGCCCTGGTCGGCGCGCCGGGCAGCGGTGGCGGGCAGAACGCCCAGGGCGAGGTCCAGAAGAAGCTCGACCTCATCAGCGACGAGGTGATGCTCGGCGAGACCGAGTGGACCGGGCACCTGGCCGCGATGGCGTCAGAGGAGATGGAAGGCATCTACGCGGTCCCGGCAACCGAGCGGCGCGGGAAGTACCTGCTGCTCTTCGACCCCCTGGACGGCTCGGGCAACATCGACGCGAACATCTCGGCTGGCACCATCTTCTCGATCCTGCGCAGCCCCGAGCCGGGCGCCCAGCCACGGGTCGAGCACTTCCTCCAGCCGGGCGTCGCTCAGGTATGCGCAGGGTTCGCCCTGTACGGGCCGTCGACGATGCTGATCCTCACCACCGGCGACGGTGTCGACGCATTCACCCTCGATCGCGATATCGGGGCGTTCATCCTCACTCATCCGAAGCTGCGCATTCCCGACGACTGCGAGGAGTTCGCGATCAACGCTTCCAACGAGCGCTTCTGGGAGCCACCGGTACGCCGCTACATCCAGGAGTGCCTGGCAGGCGGGACCGGATCGCGGGGCCGGGATTTCAACATGCGCTGGATTGCCTCGCTCGTGGCTGAGACGTACCGCATTCTTACCCGCGGCGGCGTCTTCCTGTACCCCAGGGACAACAAGGAGCCGGCCGCGGCGGGGCGGCTGCGGCTGATGTTTGAGTGCAACCCGATCTCCTTCATCGTCGAGCAGGCCGGCGGGGGGGCGAGCACCGGGCGCGAACGCGTGCTGGAGGTCGAGCCCGCGAGCCTCCACCAGCGCGTGCCGCTGATCTTCGGCTCCAGGAACGAGGTCGGGCGGATCGAGCGCTATCACCGCGAGCAGGCCAGCGGACACCAGCAGGCCTTCGACGACTCGCTGTTCAACAGCCGTTCCCTCTTCCGGATCCCCTGACCGCGGAGGACGAGTGTCGGCTAAGCATCCCATTGTCGTGATCACGGGCTCCTCGGGCGCGGGCACGACGTCGGTGACGAGGACCTTCCAGCACATCTTCATGCGAGAGCAGATCAACGCGACGGTCGTGGAAGGCGACTCGTTCCACCGGTACGACCGGGACCAGATGAAGGACGCCACCGCGGCGGCCGAGACGGAAGGAAACCGCCACTTCTGCCATTTCTCGCCCGAGGCGAACCTGCTCGAAGAGCTCGAGACCCTGTTTCGCGAGTACGGTGAGAACGGCCGCGGCAAAGTTCGCAAGTATCTGCACGACGCGCAGCAGGCCGGGCCCTTCGGCCAGCCTCCCGGCACGTTCACGCCGTGGACAGACGTCGACCCCGACAGCGACCTGCTTTATTACGAGGGGTTGCATGGTGCCGCGGTCACCGGCAAGGCGAACGTCGCCCAGCACGCGGACCTTCTGGTCGGGGTTGTCCCGATCATCAACCTCGAGTGGATCCAGAAGCTGCACCGGGACAAGACGGCCCGGGGGTATACCCGCGAGGACGTGGTCGACACCGTGCTGCGGCGCATGCCGGACTACGTGAATTATATCTGCCCGCAGTTCTCCCGGACGCACGTCAATTTCCAGCGGGTGCCTACGGTGGACACTTCGAATCCATTTATCACCCGCTATATCCCGACCGCCGACGAAAGTTTTGTCGTCATCCGGTTCGCCAATCCCAGGGGCATCGATTTCCCGTACCTGCTGTCGATGCTGCACGACTCGTTCATGTCCCGGCCGAACATCATCGTGGTGCCCGGCGGGAAGATGGAACTGGCGATGCAGCTGATCTTCACCCCGCTGATCCTGCGGCTGATGAACGCACGACGCCGGAGCTGACTGCGCGCTAGCGGCGGCGATGCCAGGGCTCGTAGCGCCAGCACAGCAACGCAAGGAGCGCGATCAGCAGCCAGGGGCTGAATCGCCATACCAGGGCCTGTCCGACGGTGACGGTGATCAGGATGACGGCAAGCAGGAAGAATGCGCTGTGCCGCGGATGCGCCAGCTGCCGCGGGTATCCTCCCGGCGGCTGTTCTTGCCGCTGCGGTCCCTGCCGCACTCGCGCTTCGCTGGCTTCGGTTCCTGGCAGGTCGTCAAATAGCCCGGTCAGGTCCGCACCGGTCGTGGCCTTCATCGCCCGATCAAGGCGCTCGTCGAGCTCGGCCTGGTCAAGCCGCCCGTCGCTGTAGTGCTTGGCCAGCCGGTCGGCAGCTTCGGCGCGCTCGGCATCGGAGACCCGCAGGTCAGGGCTAACGTAGCGGGCGCCGCGGCTGGATGAGTATCCGCGAGTCCGGGGCGGGCTGCCGGGTGCTGACATGTCGATGTGACCTCCTTGGTCAGTGCGGCCGGTCAGCGGACCGGGCCCTGGGCGGCCTGGATGAAGGGGCTCGCGGATGGACTGCCCGAAGCCCTCACCGGGGATCAGCAGCCAGCCGCCCAGCGGATTCTCAGCGCTGGTTGTGTTCATGGCCCCAGCGTGCTGCCGCGAGTCCGGCCTGGCCATCGGGAAGACCCCTGATCCGACCCTGACGAGGCATCGGCGCAGTCAGGGTCGGCCCGGATAGCCGGGGCGCCCGTTACCGCGCGATGATGAACGCGTGGATGAAGGAACCGGCTCCGCGCCCGACTGCACCGCCCGCCGCCAGGGCAGTCCCGGGCGGGCTGGCATGGCGACGCTGCCGTGCAGCCCGGCGAGCGCTGGCCGGCCTGGCGGCGCTTCGGGCGTTACGGCGCCCGGGCGCGGGGACCCAGAAGCGACGGGCCGCTGCGGCGCCAGCAGGAAGACCGCATGACCGCAGGGGTGGCGGCCGGCCTGGCGGCACGGACGGGCATCGACGTCACGGTCGTGCGGATTGCTTTCGTGCTGACCACCGTGGCCAGCGGCTTCGGCGCGGCGGCCTATGTCCTGCTCTGGCTGCTGGTGCCCGTGGCCGGCGAGACCAGCAATATCGCAGGCAAGGCCCTGACAGACCGGCGGGGCATCGCGCTCGCCGCTGGTCTGGGATCGCTGCTGCTCGTGGTCTTGCTCATTGCCTCGGCACTGCACGCCGGCTGGCTCACCTCCCTGGCCTGGCCGCTGGTCATCAGCGCGGCCGGGATCGTCTTGATCTGGCGAAACGCCCCCGCCGACGAGCAGGCGATCATGCGCCGCATCGTCGAGCCACTGCTGGGCCTGACCGGGGACAAGAGGCGATCGCGGACCGCGGCGCGGGCGTCGATCGCAAGCTTGCTGCTGGCAGCCGGGCTCGCCCTGCTCGTCGGGCGGGCCAGCGGCGCTGCGCTCCGGCCCCTTGGCGCGGTGACGCTCGTGATCGCCGCGATGGTGGTGGTGCTGGGCCCCTGGTGGCTGCGTATCGCCCGCGACCTCGTCGTCGAGCGCCAGGCCAGGGTCCGGGCGGAAGAACGAGCCGACATGGCCGCGCGGGTACACGACTCGGTACTGCAGACGCTGGCACTGATCCAGCGCCGCGCGGACGAGCCTCAGCAAGTCATCCGGCTGGCCAGGGCCCAGGAGCGTGAGCTGCGCTCCTGGCTGTTCGACGGCCGGGCACCCGGCTCGATGGACCAGGGCCTGACGCTCGCCGCCGGGATCGGGCTCATCCAGCAGGAGGTGGAGGCTCAGCACCGGGTGGCTGTCGAGGCCGTCACCGTCGGCGACTGCGACTGCGACGACGACCTGAAGGCGCTGCTGGCGGCCGCGCGCGAGGCGACCGTCAATGCCGCCAAGTGGTCCGGCACCGGTGTCGTCTCCCTCTTCGCTGAGGTCGAACAGAAGGAAGTGTCGGTATTCGTGCGGGATCGCGGGCGCGGATTCAACCCCGCCGCGGTGCCTGAAGACCGGAAAGGGCTGGCGGAGTCCGTGCACGCCAGGATGGCCCGACGCGGCGGCCGCGCGACCGTCCGCAGCGTCCAGGGTGAGGGCACCGAGGTCTCCTTGACGATGCCCCGCGCTGGCGGGGAACGCCAGCCGAGCCGGGCGTGAGCACGCCGGGCGGCCCGGCCCCGCGCGACGGCCGGCCGAGGGTCTTCCTCGTTGACGATCATGGATTGTTCCGGTCCGGGGTCCGATCCGAGCTCGGCGGCCAGGTGGATGTCATTGGCGAGGCGGACGACGTCGAGCCCGCCATCGCCCGGATCGCCCAGTGCCTGCCGGACGTCGTGCTTCTCGACGTGCACCTGCCCGGCGGCGGCGGCCAGGCCGTGGTAACAGCCCTGAAGGCCGCGCACCCGCAGGTGCGCTTTCTCGCCCTGTCCGCTTCCGATGCCCCCGAGGACGTGATTGCCGTCATCCGGGCGGGTGCGCGGGGCTACGTGACGAAGACGATCTCCGGAACCGAGCTGGTGGACGCCGTGCGGCGGGTAGCGGCTGGCGACGCCGTGTTCTCGCCCAGGCTGGCGGGTTTTGTCCTCGACGCCTTCGCAGCCCTCCCCCAGGCCGGCCCTGGCCGGCCGTCCGTGGATCCTGAACTCGACCAGCTGACGCCCCGCGAGCGAGAGGTCCTGCGCCTGATCGCCCGCGGCTACACCTACAAGGAGATCGCGCGGGAGCTCTACATCTCGATCAAGACGGTCGAGACGCATGTCTCATCAGTGCTGCGCAAGCTGCAGCTATCGACCCGTCACCAGCTGACGCGGTGGGCGACGGACCGGCGGCTGGCCTAGCCGCGCCGGGCGCGGCAACCCGGCGGCCGGCCCGGCCGCGCCGCGCGGAGACCGTCCGTGAGCCGCGGATCACCGCTCCTTGCGTCAAGTTGGGGACGCTGGACAGCAAGCCGCCCGCCGGGCCCAGCTAGCATTTGGGACATGACTGCCAGCTCACCCGCGGCCGACGACCGGCTTTCTGCGGCCGCGCGGCGCGGGCCACGTGCCGCGCGGCCGCAGCTCGAAGCACCGCAGGAGATGCCAGGGTGATCACTGAATGGCTCGGCCCGGCCGTCCGGCGCGTGGGTGGATGATGCCATCTCCGAGGCCTCGGCCGGCATCCGCTGGGCAAACCTTGCCGCCGACACGCTGGCCGGCGCTGTCGTGCAGCACCGGAACCAGGAGACGATAAGGGATGTTCCCGGAAAAAGGAGAGGCTCGATGACCGATGACCAGCAGAGTACGCCCGCCGAGCTCCCCGGCTGGATGCAGGAGCTCATCGGGCAGCTGCACGGATTCACCGAGAGGCTGGAAGGCCTGGCCTCGCTCGGTCATTCGCTCCCGTCGTTGCCGTCCCTGCCGACTCCGCCGATCCTGCGGAACT